>NZ_JBHZGN010000001.1:0-463389 GCF_049334135.1 Metapseudomonas cellulosilytica
CTGAAACGCAAGCTGGTGGGCTTCACCCTGCCCAGGGGCAGCGCGCAACCGCTGGAAGGCCACCTGGTGCTGAACGGCCCGGACATCAGCGGCAACGTCACCTCCTGCGAGTACTCCGGCACCCTCGGCCAGATCATCGGCCTGGCCTATGCCGGTGCCGACCAGGCCGAACCAGGCGCGCGGATCCCGATCCGCGTCGAGGGCGGCCAGGTGGTGCAGGCCACCGTGGTGCAACTGCCCTTCTTCGACCCCGACAACAAGCGCCAGGAGCTCTGAGCCATGACCAGCCTCAATCCCATCGAGCGCTGCGCGCTCATCGACCTGACGGACCTGCCACGTGTGGGCTTTCGCGGCATCGACGCGGCTGCCTTCCTGGTCGGGCGCGGCTACCAATTGCCGCAAGCGCCCAACCGGGCGCTGACGCAGGATGACGGCTCGCTGGTGGCGCGCCTGTCGCAGACCGAGTACCTGCTGCTGGGCAGCCTGGCCGACCGGGGCGAGCGCATCGCTGCCGAAGAGGCCGGTTGGCAGCTCAGCGATCAGGGCAATTACCTGCTGCCACGCCAGGACAGCCACGCCTGGCTGCAACTCTCCGGTCACCATGTGGCCGAGGTGATGGCCAAGGTCTGCGGCGTCGACCTGCGTCCCGAGGCCTTCCCCACTGGCGCAGTGGCGCAGACCTCGGTGGCGCGGATCAATGTTGTCGTGATCAACGCCGGGACAGGCGAGCTGCCGCGCTTCCACATCCTCTGCGACCGTGCATCGCTCGACTACTTCCACAGCGCCATGCTGGATGCCATGGAAGAGTTCGGCGGACAGCCGGTGGGGCTGGAAGCCTTGCTGGCCTGAATCGTTGGGTTTCGCTGCGCTCAACACCAACCTACGGGAGGCCTTCGGCCTCCTTCGCGAATAGATTCGCTCTCACAAGGGCACGGACCGCTCTTCGTCGGTCGGGCCGTGCGGGGTTCCGCTAGCGAAGCGAAGCCCAACCCAATAATTTCCCGGGAGGACCCGAATGACCGCCATGGAAACCCCGGAACGGGAAGCCGACTACCGCGTTCCCGCCCTGCAACGCGGGCTGACCATCCTCGGCATGTTCAATGCGCGGGAGCGCAGTCTGAGCATGAACGAGATGGCCGAGCGACTGGAGGTCAGCCCCTCGGCCGTCTACCGTATCGTGCAGACGCTGGTGGATATGGGCTACCTGCAAAAGGCCGGGCGCAATGCCTTCGAGCTGGGGGCGCGAGTGATCTCCAACGGCTTCGCCTACATCGCCAGCCGCGACATAGTCGAGGTAGCCATGCCGTATCTCAACGAGCTGCGCGACCGTACATCGCTGTCTTGTCACCTGAGCATCCGCGAACACACTGACAGCCTTTACCTGTACCGCGCCTTCGCGCCCCAGCGACTGACGGTGAACATCCCCATCGGCACCCGCCTGCCCTGCCACAGCACGGCACTGGGCCGCGTGCTGCTCACCGCGCTGGACGAGATCGAGCTGAGCCAGCTGTACCAGCACGTGCGCCTCGACGACTACCCGCCGCCGGCGCCGCGCACCCTGCCGGAGCTGCAACAGCTCATCACCGAGGACCGAGAACGCGGCTGGGTGTTGCACCGTTCCGATTTTTCCACTGCCATTGCGACCCGCATCCGTGACCACAGTGGCAAGGTGGTAGCCGCCATCAACCTGTCCGGGCCGGATGCCGTGATGGACAGCCCTTTTGCCCAGGAAGCCTTCCTTGCGGCCCTGCTCGCGGCAAGTCATGAAGTGTCAGCGGCCCTCGGACACGCGAACACACGAAGTTGATCGGCAAACGCTTGAGCAAGAGCGTCGTGCAAACAAGCCAATTGACACGTTGATTGTCGCTTGGGGCCGCAAGTCAGTAGCTCACCTTAACGAGGAGGCTATCGAGTGAATACGAACGCGTTCTGGAAGCGTGCGGCGTGTGTGCTCGATCTGTATCGCAGCGTTTGTCTTGGCTGAGGCCGGGCTTGATCATGCGATTCCCCGCAAGGCGCGACTGCTCGCTTCAGGCAGATTCCGCTGCGCGAGGAAGACGCTTTACCAGGAAATCGATGAAGGCCCGCACCTTGGCCGGCAATCGGCGTCCCGGCGGGCAGACCGCATAGATATGCGAACTGGGCAGCGGAAAGCCTCGCAAGACCTCCACCAGCCGACCGCTGGCCAAGCTCTCCTCCAGCAGGAAGCGTGGTAGAGACACCAGCCCCAGGCCATCCAGAGCGGCCTGCACCAGTACCTCCCCATTGTTCGCGATCAACCGTGGTCGGACCGCTATCGAGCGCCATTCCCGTCCGATGAGGAATTGCCACTGGCTGCTGTTGGCGCGGTTCTTGTACCCCAGACACTGGTGCTCGCGCAGGTCGTCCGGCCCCTTGGGCGTTCCATGGGCGTCGAGGTAAGCGGGGCTGGCGCATATGGCATGGGGACAAGGCCCCAGCTCACGGGCCACCAGTGTCGAATCGGGCAGGCGGCCTATGCGCAGGGTCAGGTCGTAGCCCTCGTTGACCAGATCCACGTAGCGGTCGTTCAGGTCCAGTTCGACCTCCAGCCCCGGGTGGGCCTGCATGAATTCGTTGAGGACCGGCGACAGAAACTTCAGGCCGAAGGACATTGGCGCCGCCAGACGCAGCCGCCCGCGTAGCTCGCTCTGCAGGCTGCGGGTTGCCTCTTCGGCGTCGGAAACTTCGCGGAGGATGCGCTGGGCGCGCTCGAAATAGTCCAGCCCGGTTTCAGTCAGGCTCAGGCGGCGGGTCGTACGGTTGAACAAACGACACTCCAAATGCCGCTCCAGGGCGCTCATGCGCCGGCTGACAACGGACTTGGCGATGTTCAGGCGCTGTGCCGCCGCCGAAAAGCCACCGGCCTCCACCACCACCGTGAATACCCGCATATCTTCGAACAGGTTCATCTCTGGCTGCCGACGAGAGGAATGCGCCTTTATTGCAGGTTAGGCGGAAATGGGCATTGGCAGATGCTGCCCCTGTGAAACGAATCCTTTGTAGGGGCGAATTCATTCGCCAAGGGCAGCGCAGCTGACCCTGGGAGGCCAAAGGGCGAACCTCCGGTCCGCTTGGCGATTGAAATCGCCCCCACTGAAGAGGCCCCTACAGGAGAAGCACCCTCCCCTCCACGACCCGCATTGGCACCGCATCCAGTCGGCTGCCTTTGCAGGGGCCTTCGACACAGTGACCGTCCTCGAAACGGAACATGGCGCTGTGGTGGGCGCACATCAACACTTGGCCACGGTAGGTGCAGAATTCGCCGGGACGAAAGTCCAGGCCCACGGAGAAATGCGGACAGCGGTTGTGATAGCCCCAGACCTCATTGCCCCGGCGCACCAGCACCAAAGGGCGACGGTGCCCTTCCAGCTCGGCGACCAGGGCCAGGGCGCCGCCGTCGGAAATGGCGTCCAGCGCGCAGAGTTCCATCATCCACGTAGCTCCGGATTACCCAATCCCCAGTTCCAGGGGCGGATCTCTATGTGTTCGAACAGCCCGGCGCGCACATACGGGTCATCCCCCAGAAAGGCTTGCACCTCGGCCAGGCTCATGGCTTCCACCACCAGCAACGTGCCATTCATGCGACCGTTGCCGCTGTCCAGGGTCGGCCCGCCCAGGCGCACCACCACCCGGTGCGGGTAGGGATTGCGCAAATGCTCGCGATGGGCCGGGCGCACCTGGTTGCGCAGGCTGATGTGGTCCGGCTTGTCGGTGGCGAAGACGGCGAAGTACTGGCTCATGGGGTTTCACGCTCCAGCACGAAGTCGTAGCTGGCCAGGCGGAAGGCGCCATCGAAGCCATGCTGCGAGGCCAGGGCATGGTTCGGCTGGCAAGGTTGGTAGATCACCTTGAGCGAGTCCTTCACGCCGAACACCACATCCGAGTCCAGATAAGGGTCGTCATGGTTGAACAGGTGGGTGACCAGGGTGCGATGCCCCGGTGCCATGACCATGAAATGCAGGTGCGCCGGACGCCACGGGTGGCGGTCGCTGGCCTGCAGCAGGCGGCCCACCGGCCCATCGGTAGGGATGGGATAGCTCACCGGCATGATGGTCCGAATGGCGAAGCGCCCTTCGGCGTCCGTACGGTAGCGACCGCGCAGGTTGGTCAGTGGCTGCTCCGGGTCCTGGCCGGAATACATGCCGTTTTCCGCCGTCTGCCAGACATCCAGCACAGCGTTGGCAATGGGCTCACCGCCGGCATCCAGAACCCGGCCAACTACCAGGGCCTGCTCGCCCGGGGTGAAGGCCATGTCCTCGCCATGGCTGCGCTCGGGCATACCGGCGATGTAAAACGGCCCGAATACTGTGGTTTCAGTCGCTGATTCGGTGGCGCGGTGGTTGATGGCGTCCACCAGCATCGACAGACCGATTACATCCGACAGCAGGATGAATTCCTGGCGTACCGCGCCGTCGCACATCTTCCCGGTGTCAGTCAGGAAACGAATGCCCTCCAGCCACTCCGCCTCGGTCAACTCCACCTCGCTGGCGAAGGCGTGCAGGTGGCGCACCAGGCTCTGCACCACCTGGCGCAGGCGCGGGTTGGGCGTGCTGGCGAAAGCAGCTACGGCCTGGGCGGAGATTCTGGCTTCGTTGGCCGGGATGTCGTTCATCTTGTGCTCCCATTGAAATCAGTTCTGGCGGCTCGGCTCCGTAGGGTGCGCGAGGCGCACCCTACGAGAACGAGTCATGCCGGTGGCAGGCCCTTCCAGGCACGGACCAGCATGGCTTCGATGGCGTCCTGCTCGAAGGGGCGCGGGTTGTAGTAGGGACTGGAACAGGCGATCTCCGCGGTTTCCGCCGGCCCCTGCTCGGGCAGGCCGATTTCCGCCAGGGAGGCCGGGATGCCCAGCTTGCGGTTGAGGGCGAAGAGCAGCGGCCCCACCTCCTCCGCCTCTGTCCCACCGAGGGCGCGGGCAGCATGGCGCAGGGGGGCGGCGGCGGCCTCGCGGTTGTAGTGGGCGGCATGGGGCAGCACCACCGCGTGGGCCTGGGCATGGGGCAGGTTGAAGGTGCCGCCCAGGGTGTGGCAGAGCTTGTGGTGGATGGCCATGCCCACCGAACCCAGGCAAATCCCGGCCAGCCAGGCGCCATAGAGCGCGCGGCTGCGGGCCTCGGCGTCCTGCTGGTCGGCGACCACGCCGGGCAGCGCTTCGGCCAGGGCGCGGATGGACTCCTCGGCCATCAGGGTGATGATGGGGTTGGCGTCCTGGGCGTAGAGCGCTTCCACCGCGTGGGCCATGGCATTCATGCCGGAGCAGGCAGAAATGGCCGCAGGCAGGCTCAGCGTCAGCTGCGGGTCATAGACCACCGTCTTCGGCAGCACCCGCACATCGCGCCCGGTCTTCTTCAAACGGTTCTCGGTCAGTCCGTAGATCGGTGTCATTTCGGAGCCGGCATAGGTGGTCGGCACCGCCAGGATCGGCAGTCCGGACTCCAGGGCGATGGCCTTGCCCAGACCGATGGTGGAGCCACCGCCGATGGCCACGCAGCAATCAGCGTCCAGCCTGGCCGCTTCGGCGCGGGCGGCACGGGCCACCTCCACCGGGACATGCATCACCGCTTGCGGGTAGACCCCGGCAGCACGCTCGCCGAGGATGGCCGCCACCCGCTCGCCCAGATGGCGCTGCTCGGGGGTGGTGAGGATCAGTGCGCGGCGGGCGCCGAGCTTGTCCAGTTCCTCGGCCAGGGATTCCAGCCTGCCCCAGCCGAATACCACGCGGGACGCCAGGCCTTGGTAGATGAAGGGATTCATGGTGAACCTCAGCGCTTGAAATGGGGCGGGATCTTCGCGTCCACGTTGACCCATACCGAACGGGCCTCGGTGTAGTCGTGGATGGCCTCGAAGCCCATCTCGCGACCGTAGCCGGACTGGCCCACGCCGCCGAAGGGGCTGCCGGGGCTGACGCGCTTGTAACAGTTTATCCAGCACATGCCGGCATGGATGTTCGCCGCCATGCGGTGGGCACGCTGCAGGTCACGGGTCCAGAGGCCGCTGCCGAGGCCGTACTGGGTGCCGTTGGCGATGGCCAGGGCTTCTTCGTCGGTGGAGAAACGCAGCACGGTGACGAAGGGACCGAACACCTCTTCCTGGGCCACACGATGGTCAGGCTGGGCTTCCACCACCGTCGGCTCGATGTAGTAGCCCTCGGCCAAAGCCGGATCGGAAGGCGCCTTGCCGCCGGTCAGGATGCGGCCGCCCTCGCTGCGGGCGATGTCCACATAGGCCAGTACCCGGTCGCGATGCAGCGCGGAGGTCAACGGCCCCATTTCGGTGTTCGGGTCCAGCGGGCTGCCCAGGCGGATGGAACGGGCCAGGCCGATGAAGCGTTCGAGGAACTCGTCGGCGATGCGCTCATGCAGGATCAACCGAGAGCCGGCGATACAGGCCTGGCCCTGGTTGTGGAAGATGGCCCAGGCGGCGCCGTTGACGGCCGCGTCCAGGTTGGCGTCTTCGAATACGATGTTGGCGCCCTTCCCGCCCAGCTCCAGCTGCACCCGCTTGAGGTTGCCCTGGGAGGCTTCGACGATCCGCCGACCGGTCGCAGTGGAGCCGGTGAAGGCGATCTTGCTCACGTCCTCGTGCTCGGCCAGGCGCTGGCCGGCGGTGTGCCCGTAACCTGGCACCACGTTGACTACGCCATCGGGGAAGCCCACTTCCTTCATCAGCTCAGCGATGCGCAGGGTGGACAGTGGCGTGATTTCCGAGGGCTTGATCACCACCGTGTTACCCGCAGCCAGGGCCGGTCCCATCTTCCAGCTGGTGAACATCAGCGGGAAGTTCCACGGCACGATCTGTCCGACCACACCAACGGGCTTGCGCTGCACGTAATTGAGGAAGCCGGTTTCCACCGGAATCACCGCACCCTCGATCTTGTCGGCCATGCCGCCGAAGTAGCGGAAACAGGCGGCGGTGCGCGGCACGTCAAGGCTGCGGGAATCGCGGATCGGGTGGCCAGTGTCCAGCGATTCGAGTTGGGCCAGTTCTTCGGCGTGTTCTTCGATCTTGTCCGCCAGCTTCAACAACAAACGCCCACGCTCAGCGCCGGACAGCGCCGCCCAGGCAGGAAAGGCACGCTTGGCGGCCGCCACGGCCAGGTCCACATCCTCAGCCTCGGCGGCGGCGATATGGGTGATCAGCGAGCCGTCGTGCGGCGACAGGACTTCGATCGTCCCGCCCTTCAGGGCCGGAACGAAGCGGCCGCCGATGAAGAGTTGGTTCTGCATGGAAAGAGCTCTCCGGGCGCCGCAGGCGAAGCGCGGCGCCAGTAGGTTGGACAGACTCCCCCTCCCCCGTGGGGAGAGGGTTGGGAAGAGGGTAAAAGCGGCCCTCAGAACTCCACCGGATACGGCTTCAGCTCACCGCTCTCGTAGCGCTGCGGCAGGTTCGGCGTCGCGTTCTCCCACACCAGCAGCATGGAGCGCTTGGTGGAGTAGCCCTGGTGGCGGATGTCCGCCGGCATGGCGCAGATGTCGCCGGGGCGCATGGTGATGCGGGCGCGGGGGCTGCCATCGTCCTTGTCGGCGACGTCCCAGATGATTTCGTCGGACAGCTGCAGGAACCACTCCACGCGGTCATTGCCGTGGAACACCGGGAGGATGAACTCCTCGGTGGTCGGGCAGAACAGGCTGGCCTTGCACACCGAGCTGACCGAGGGATTCCAGGTGACGTCCGAGCGGGACAGGTACTTGTACAGGTTGAAGGCATGCAATTGGCCCTCGAAACCCTCGGCCGCATGGATTTCCGGCTCGTCCTGGGGCACATCGACGAATTGGCGATTCACCGGCAGGTCGTTGCGCAGCGGCGAATCGTCCGGCAGACCGGGCATGCGCTTGGTAGCGACGCGGAAGCGCTCGATGGCCTCGATGTTGTCGCCGCTCTTGCGACCGAAGGCGCTACCGGTTTCTTCCGGTGCGGCGAAGGGGTCGAAGCCGGCGTTGGTCCAGTCGCGCAGGATGGCCTTGAAGGTGGCCATGATCTTCGGCGTTTCGAACTGCTCGGTGTAGTCCACCCCGGCTGCCTTGAGCACGCCGTTGAAACTGCCGGCGTAGAGGTCGACCTTGCCGTAGTGGTTGCGGGTGCCGATGACTTCATCGAAGTTCACCCAGCCATAGAAGAAGCCCCAGGCCACATCGCGCATCGTGGCGCGCAGGAAGGCGTCGGCAGGAATCAGATGGGAGCGTTCCTGGCCCTTGGCCGGCCACTGGATGCGCACGAAGTATTCGTCGCGGGACAGGGTGAAGGCACCCAGCTTGAAGCTGCGGTAGCCAGTAACGGAATCGGGAAGGCTGGCTTCGACTTCATCGGCGGCGAAGCTGACGGAAGTGTCGAGGGTTTCGGGCATGGCCATGGTGGATATCCTCTTGTTCTGGTCGTCGGTCGGGGCTGTCACTTCAGGCAGATGTCTGCCCACTTCTCCACCGACAGCGGTCCCTTGATGGTCTGCAGCAGCAACACGCCGGGGCGTGCACTCTCGAAGCGATAGGCGCAGCCGGCTGGCAACAGCGCCTGGTGGCCGCGCTTGAGCAGCACGTAACCCATGGGGCGGCCCTTGGGCTGCTCGCCGGCCAGGCGGGTGCCCTCGCCTTCGGCAAGCGGCTCATCCAGCTTGAGGAAATCCACCCGCACTTCGCCGTCCACCGAAATCGCGAACTCGTCGTGGGCGGCGGTGTACCAGGGAGAAGTGCCTTCGGCACGCAGGGTTTCGATGACGTAGCCGAGGTTCAGGCCCACCACCACCTTTTCATAGGGGGCGGAGCGACTGGCGACGTCGAAGATGTTGGAGAACGCGTAGTGGCGGGCTTCGCCCTGGATGATCTCGATCGACCCCTTGCGATGGTCGTCGAGTGAACCGAAGACGGTACGGAATGCGGCAGTGCTCATTTCATTCACCGTTTGTTGTTGTAGTGGGTGAGTGAACGTTACGAGCAGCACCTTCAACCAACAATTCCAGACCAGGCGACAACAGTGTTTGCAAAACGCGAACAGTGATGCAGCGGCTCTAGCATGGTGTTTACAGCGAGATCATGGACCGATTCGGCAAGAACAAATCCATGGCCATTGCCTATGGCCAGACGTTGCTCACCGTCGCTCAGGCCGGCTCCGATCGCACCAAGGGCTTCGAAGTGGCCGAAAGCAGCTCCGGCCGTACCAACGCCGTCCGCCTCGCCGAGGGTGGCGCTGACCGTCCCGGCGCCGGCCGCATCAGCTGATCCCGGAGCAGGCAGACGCAGGCAATCCCGATGTATGCGACCCCTAGAACGGCAGAAGGCGCCACCTGTGGCGCCTTCAGTCTTTTGGAGGCCTGGGAATTGCGCGGGACCCGCCCTACTCCCTCACCCACCCCTGCTCCAGCAGGGGCCGGTCCCAGGCTGGCTCATCGCTGATGCGTTCCACCAGGAAATCGATCAGGGTACGCACCTTCAACGCCCGGCGCTGGGTGGCCGGGTAGACGGCTGAGAAGTTGAAGGCCGTCAGCGAATAGTCGGTCAGCACCGGCACCAGGCGGCCTTCCAGCAAGTCGTCGCTGGCGACCAATGTCGGCAGGCAGACCACGCAGGTACCGGTGATGGCGTAGTCCCGCAGCAGGTGCACGGAATTGGAACGCACCTGGCCGGTGAGGTTGAGCTCCACCTGTTCGTCGCCGTTGAACACCCACCGGTTGCGCGACGGGTAGCCCTCGTAGAGTGCCACCTTGTGAGCCTGCAGGTCCGCCGGCTCGGCGGGCGCCCCGTGGCGCTCCAGGTATTGCGGGGAAGCGCAGAACAACCGGCGCACGGAAAACAGCTTGCGCTCGATCAACGACTCGGCCAGCGGCGGGAACATCTGGAAGGCGACGTCGAAGCCCTCTTCGATCGGGTCCACCACCCGGTCGTTGACGATGACGTCGACCTCGATGTCCGGGTAGCGCTCGGTGAATTCGGCCAGCAGGCCGCCGAAGTGGCCGAGGGCGAAGCCCGGCAGCATCTGGATGCGTAACTTGCCGGTTGGCTTGGCGCGCAGGTCGCGCATCTGCTCGGTGAGGCTGTTGAAGCTCGCCACCATATCGGCGCATTCCTTGTAGTAGGTCTCCCCTACCTCCGACAGCCGCACATGACGGGTGCTGCGGTGGAACAGCGGCGCACTGATGTAGTCCTCCAACTGCTGGATGCGGTGACTGATGACCGAGCGGGTCACCCCCAGTTGCTGGGCGGCTTTGGCGAAGTTGCCGGTTTCCGCGACGCGGACGAAGGCTTCGATGCTGAGCAGGCGGTCCATTTGTATTCCCGGTTCTGGCGATGTTTTAACTGTAGGGGCGAATTCATTCGCCAAGCAGGCCGAAGGTCTGCCCCTCGGGCCCACACGGGACAGCTGCGCTGCCCTTGGCGAATGAATTCGCCCCTACAACAACAGGAGTGCCCCTACCCTAGCCCGCTACCAACCTTCGCTGCATCGGAAACAGTTGCCAGCCGAGCCGTTCGCTCACCAGCCCCCAGACACCCTGGGGAGCTTTGAGCATCATCACCACCGCCACGCTGCCGAGAATGATCATGTACAGCGCGCCGAATTCGGCAAAGCAACTGCGCAGCACGAAGTAGATCAGGGTGCCGATCAGCGGCCCTTCCAGCGTCCCGATACCGCCAATGATGACGATGAAGATCACCGCGGCGGTCCAGTCCTGCACGCTGAAGGCGGCATCCGGGGAGATGCGCAGCTTCTGCAGGAAGATCAGCGCGCCCACCACGCCGGTGCAACCGGCGGCCAGCACGTAGACCATCAGCTTGGTGCGGAACACGTTGATACCCAGGCTGCCGGAGGCAGGCTCCGAATCGCGGATGGCCGTCAGGGCCAGGCCCTGGCGCGAGCGCAACAGCAGGTACACCACCAGCACCGCCGCCACGGCTATGGCCAGGGCGCTGAAGTACAGCAGCATCTCGCGGCCATCGCGGCTGCTGCCGATCTGCCGGACGATGGAGGCCGGCAGGCTCTGCCCCGAACCGCCGCCCAGGCTCCCAACCTGGGCCAGCCCCAGGCGGAAAACCTCAGCCACCACCCAGGTGCCAATGGCGAAGTAAGCGCCGCGCAGGCGGAACAGCACCAGCGCCGTGGGCACAGCCAGCAGCGCCACGACAAGGCCGGACAGGAACACCGCCGCCAGCGGTGGAACGCCCAGTTGCGAGGCCAGCACGAACAGCAGGTAGCCGCCCAGGCCGACAAAGGCCTGCTGGCCCACTGAAACCATCCCGGCATAGCCCGCCAGCAGGTTCCACATCTGCGCCAGCGCCAGGTAGTAGGCGAATTCCACGACCAACCGCAACACCGAGCGGTCGGCCCAGAACGGCAGTGACGCCAGCAGCAGGACCAGCACACCCAGCATCGCCAGGCCCACCTGGCTGCTACGGGTAGCACGCTGGACGAAGTATGCATTGTTCATCGCATTCATCAGTCGACACTCCGGGGGAACAGGCCGCGCGGGCGGAAAACCAGGATCAGCAGGAACACCAGGTGGCCGGCGAGGATTTGCCAGCCCGGATCGATGCGCGCCCCCACCGCCTGGGCGACACCGAGGATCACGCCACCGGCCAGGGTGCCCCAGAGACTGCCGAGGCCGCCGATGATCACCGCCTCGAAGCCGTAGAGCAGGCGCGCCGGGCCGACGCTGGGGTCGAAGCTGGTACGCACCGCGAGGAACACCCCGGCGATGGACACCACCGCCATCGCCAGGGCCATGGCCAGGCCGAAGATGTGGCGATTGTCGATGCCCATCAGCTGCGCGGTGGACTGGTCATCCGATGTGGCGCGGAAGGCGCGGCCCAGGCGGGTCTTGTAGAACAGCAACTGTAAACCGCCGATTACCGCCAGGGCGCAGCCGAACACCAGGAGCGGCATCACCCCGAGGCTGAGTCCGCCCACAGCCACGCTGGCGATTTCCAACTCACCCTGGGAGAGTTTCTGGCTGTCGGCGCTGAAGAACTGCAACAGCACGTTCTGCAGGATGATCGACAGGCCGAAGGTCACCAGCAGCGGCGGCAGGATGTCGTTGCCGAGGGTGCGGTTGAGCAGTTGGCGCTGCAGGCAGTAGCCGACCACGAACATCACCGGCACCACCAGCACCAGGCTGGCGAGCGGCGACAGTCCGAGCACTTCCACCACCACCAGGGCGAGGTAGGAAGCCAGCACGATGAAGTCGCCGTGGGCGATGTTGACCAGGCGCATGATGCCGAACATCAGTGACAGGCCGACCGCGAACATGGCGTACAGGCCGCCGAGCAGCACGCCCTGCACCAGGGTATTGAGCCATTCCATCGTCATGCCTCCGCCAGGCCGAAATAGGCCGCCTTGATCTGTTCCTTGCTCACCTCGCTAGGCTTTCCGGACAGGGAAATGCGCCCTTCCTGGAAGCAGTAGAAGCGGTCAGCGACGCTGAGGGCCTGGTTGATATCCTGCTCGACCAGGATCACCGCCGTGCCATCGGCCTTGATCGATGGCAGCGCCGCGTAGATGTCCTTGATGGTGGTGGGTGCGAGACCAAGGCTGATCTCGTCGCAGAGCAACAGGCTCGGGCTCGACATCAGCGCGCGGCCGATGGCAACCATCTGCTGCTGGCCGCCGGACAGCGCGGTGCCGGGACGCTTGCGCAGCTTTTCCAGCACCGGGAACAGGCCGTAGATGCGTTCGAGATTCCAGGCACCCTGGCGCTTGCTGTAGGCGCCGATCAGCAGGTTCTCTTCGACGCTCAGCGACGGGAACAATTTGCGGCCCTCCGGCACCAGGGCGATGCCCCGTTCCAGCACCCGGTTGGCCGGCAGGCTGCCGATGTATTCGTCCTTGAAGCGAATGGCACCGGGATCGTTGCGGATCAGCCCGGCCAGCGAGCGCAGGAAGGTGGATTTGCCGGCGCCATTGGAGCCGATGATGGCGACGGTTTCGCCTGCCGCCAGGTTCAGGTCGATGCCGAACAGCGCCTGGAAGTCGCCGTAGCCGGCGCGAAGTTTGCGGATCGTCAGCATGACTTCAGCTCCCGATGCCCATGTAGATTTCCTGTACCTTGGGGTTGGCCATCACCGCGTTGGGCTCGCCCTCGTCCAGCTTGCGACCGAAGTTGATTACCGCCAGGCGGCTGACCACCGCCAGCAGCGCATGGACGATGTGCTCGATCCAGATGATCGCGGTGCCGGAACGGTGGATGCCCTGGATGGTCCCCACCAGTTCCAGGCACTCCGGTTCGGTGAGGCCGCCGGCGATCTCGTCCAGCAGCAACAGTTGCGGGTGGGTGGCCAGGGCGCGGGCCATTTCCAGGCGCTTGCGTTCCAGCAGGGTCAGGGAGCCGGCCTGGGCGTTTGCCTTCTTCATCAGGCCGGTGAGTTCGAGGATATGCGCGCACCAGGCGTAGCTGTCCTTCTCCGACTGGCCGGCACCGAAAGTGGCGCCCACCAGCAGATTCTCGAACACCGTCATATTCACGAAGGGATGGGGGATCTGGTGGGAGCGGCCGATGCCACGCTGGCAGCGCTTGAACACCGGCTCGCGGGTGACGTCTTCACCCTGGAAGCGGATGCGCCCGCTGTCGGCGGCGACGCCCCCGGCTATGAGGTTGAACAGCGTGCTCTTGCCGGCGCCGTTGGGCCCGATGATGCCCAACGCCTCCCCTGGCGCCAGGGCCAGGCTGAGATCGTCGGTCACCTTCACCGAGCCGTAGCTCTTGTGCACCTGCTCCAGTACGAGGAGTTGTTGCATGTGTCATGTCCTGTTTGGGGCCATTGCCTGCTACGAACGACCCCCTCTCCCTTCAGGGAGAAGGCTGGGGAGAGGGAGCGAACCCGCCGCTCAGTAAGTGATCGCCTGCATCTCCCCACCCAGGGGAATCTGCGGCGCGGTCTGGTTGCTGGTGATCACCAGGTCGTAGGTGAAGGGCCCGCCCAGGCGCCACTGGCCGGACACCAGCGGAGTCTTGGCGACGTTCTTCACCGGACCGTTCTTCCAGCTCACCGGGCCGACCACGGTGTTCAGCTCGGTCTTCAGCAACGCATCGCGAGTGGCCTCCGGGTTACCCACTTCCTCGGTGCGCTGGAGGATGTCCACCGCCAGCTCGAACAGCGCATGGACGAAGCCCAGCGGTTGCGTCCATTGCTTGCCGGTGGCTTTGGTGTAGCGCTCGGCCAGTTGTGCGGCGGTCAGGCCGTTGAGGGAGGAGCTGAAGGGGTGGCTCGGGCTCCACCAGATTTCCGTGGAGAGGTTGTGCCCGGCCTTGCCCAGGGCCTCCACGGCCGAGGGGAACAACAGCGCCTTGCCCACCGACATGGCCTTGGGCTGGAAGCCCTGCTGGCGCGCCTGGGTCCAGAATGTAGTGAGGTCCGGCGGGATGACCACGCCAGTGACGATCTCCGCCTCGGCTTTCTTGAAGGCGGAAATCTGCGCGGAGAAGTCGTCGGTCAGGCTCTGGAAGCGGCCCGGGTCCACCAGTTGGAAGCCCTTCTGCGAGAGCACCGGCGGAAAGCCCAGCTTGCTGTCGCCCCAGGCATTGCCGTCGCCATCGTTGGGGAAGAGCCCACCAATCACCTTGTTGCTGGCCATTCCGCCCCACATGGCGGTGTAGGTGGCGATTACGTCTTCCAGGCCCCAGAAGAAGTGGTAAGTCCACTGGAAACCTTCGTCCGGCTTGCCACCACGGGTGAAGAACCAGGGTTGCCAGGGTGCCACGGTGGAGATGCAGGGAATCTCGTTGATTTCGCACTGGTCCGACACCGGGTTGGTGGTTTCCGGCGTCGAGGACACCAGCATCAGGTCCACACCGTCGGAGAGGATCAGTTCGTTGGCCACCTCGGCGGCGCGGTTGGGGTTGGACTGGCTGTCCTTGACGATCACCTCCAGGCGGCAGCGCTGCCCGCCGACGGTGATGCTGTTCTTCAGCACCGAAGCCAGGCTTTCGATGATGTAGGCATCCGCAGCGGCGAAAGGGGCCAGCGGCCCGGTCTGCGGGCTGACGTAGCCGATGCGGATGACCTTTTCCGCCGCCAGCAGCGGGCCTGAAGAAAAGCCTGCGAGCAGCGAGCCGCCAGCCACGACGCCGCTGGCCCGCAGGAAATCACGCCGGGTGAGCCCGGCACCGAGGAAATTCTTGTTGTTGTCCATGATGGAGACCTCGACTGGAAGATCAGGTCCGGCGCGGTCCCACAGGGGCCAGCCGGGATGGCAGTTGGGTTGGAGCCGGATCAGAAGAAGACGGTGATGTCGAAGGAACCGACCAGTTGGCTGTCTTCGCGGCCGTCACCGAAGGCGTCGCGGCCGCTGCCGCTGTGGATGTCGTAGCGCAACTCGGGACGCAGGCGGACGTTGGGCACCGGCGTCCAGGCCAGGTTGGTGGTGAAACCGTAGAAGCTGCCCCAGCTCGGATCGGGGATGCCGGTCTGCGGGTCGATGTTGGCCATCACCACGTGCACCGGGGCGTCGGTGTAGAACCACTCGGCGCGGCTGTTCCACATCAGGTTGTCGCCCAGGCGGTGGTACCAGTTGACGTCGGTGCCGTACCAGTGGGCATTGCTCTTGTTGGCAAAGGCGGCGAAGGCGGCGTCTTCCTGCTGGCCGTAGTTGAACTCCACGGCGACACGGTTGCGCTCGTCGAGCACATGGGAAACCGTCAGGTAGGAGGCATAGCGGGTCAGGTCATCGTCCTTGGTCCCGGCCGGGATGGGGGAGCCGCAGGCGCACTCGGCGAAGCTGTCACCAGCACCGTTGCCGTAGATGTTTTCCCAGTCCACCCAGGTGCGGAAGTCCGCCGAGCGCCAGCGCAGGTTGGCGATCACGTCCGGGTCGCCATTGGGGTCCTGCATGTTGTTCCAGCCCTGCACCAGGCCCAGTTCGAAACCGAGCATGCTGCCGCCCTCTTCCTGGGGCAGCTTGAAGGAATACAGCGCACCGGTGTGCTTGGCCGGGCCGTGCATGAAGGAATAGGTGTGGCTGTAGAAGTCCGCCGGGGCCGGGCTGCCCAGGGCGAAGCCGATCTCGTTCTCCAGCGGTGTATGGAACACGCCGAGCATCAGGTTGGAGCCACCGAGTACCGGGATGTAGAAGTCCAGGTAGGCCTGGGCGATGTTGAAGTTCTCGTCGTTGGCGTCGGCGCTGCGGTTGACGCCGAAGTCTTCATCGAAGCCGTAGGTCTTGAAGAAGCGCGCGTCCTTGCCATAGAGCGCGGTGACATTGAAGCCCCAGTCGGCCTCCTGCGGCATCGGGCCGGGAAACGGACCGACGCGGCCCACCACATTGCCCTTGGGCGTCTTCTCGATGGCCAGGGCGAACTGGTTGAGGTTGAAGCCTTCGTCGTTGTTGAAGAAGGCCTGCTTGCTCACGTCGTCGCTGCCATTGTCGTTGTAGATCCAGCCGGCCTGGGCCCAGCCATGGACCTTGATGCCGTAATCCTTTTCCAGGCCATCGCCGAAAGCGCTGCGGAACAGCGAACCGGACGGACCCGGCTCGGCTGCCTGGGTGACGTGGGGGAACAGCGCGGCGGCCGCCAGGACCGGGGCGAACAGGGAGATTGCGGAACGATGCTTGCGAGGAATCATGGCAGCTACCTTGTTGTTATTAGTCAGCCCGATACCGGCGCAGGCCCTGCTGGCAGTGCAGGCCTGGCTGTCCGGCTGGTTCGCAAGCTACAAGTGCCCTACTCCGCCAACAATTCCGGTTTCAGCGATATGAGTGTTCGCGCTTCGCGAACAATGGCGCGCGTGCACGAGCTAGAGCGGTTGAAGAGAACAGGAAGTGAGGCGCGGTGGGCGGTAATCGGACGGATTGAGCGAGTCGCGCAGGCGCGGGGTGGGCCGCGGGCATTCCATGGACAAACATGTCAGGCACGTGCGGTCTCATGGTGCCCCGCAAGCCGCTTGCCCAGCGGAGTTCTGCCGAATCCATCCGCAGCCAGCATGGGCGAAGCCTGGTCGAGCTGCATGCCTTGCGGGGTTCTGCTGTAACCATCCTCGGCCAGTTGCGGTGATTCGTTCTTGCCGGATAACGGCGTCAACTGGAAGCAAACAGCGCCGACTGGGCAATGGACCTCCTCAGCGTTCACGTGAACAGCCGCGCCGGCCAAGGAAAATGCGATAGCGGTCAGCCAGGTTTTCAAATGGTTCATGGAGTTGATCCTGGAGCGTAAAAGAAGGGATTGGAGCCCTCCCTGGCGCCAGGCACAGGGAGGGGAACGGCGAGGAAACGGAATCAGCTCTTGGCCTGACTCATCTTGGTGAACAGCTCGGTGGGCACTTTCTTGCCGTTGGAGATGTACTGGTTGCTGCGGAACTTGTAGACCTCGCCCTCGGACAGGAAACCGTCCTTGTTGGTGTCCATGGCAATGAACTCCGCTTCGCCCTTGGGCAACACGGTCAGCAGTTCCTTGCGGGAAACCAGGCCGTCGTCGTCGGTGTCGGTACGGGCGAAGGACGCGTCGCCGCACTTGCCTTCACCACATTTGCCTTCGGCAGCCTTGGCGCTGCTGGCTTCAGCGGCACCGCACTTGCCTTCGCCACACTTGCCTTCACCCGCCTTGTCGGCCGCGGCAAGCTGGTAGCCCTGGGGCAGCGCCTCCACGGCGAAGGCGGCGGACGAGGCCAGGTTCATGCCGCCGGCCAGGGCAACAGCGATCAGGCCAATGCGGGTCTTGTTCGAGATTTGGGAACGGGACATGGTGCTTCTCCGGATACTGTGCGCGGCCACGCCACGCGGTTCATGCCACTAGGGCGTTGGAACCCTGGAGCGAAGCGCCATGGCTGTCTTCGCTCGGGTGTGGCCATTTCGCCTTAACCATGTATCCAGGGCGTATCGGCTGGCGGGCGCATTTGTATGCCCGTTCCCAAACATCCGTTGCGGATACATCGAGATACTTCAGGACTCACCGCAACGACCAGGCCGCAGCGTGTTTTCCCGGGCAGGGCCAGCGCCTGACGACTCGACCAGCAACCACGATGCGAGGCTTCGCAGAAGAGGATCAGTTGCTGTCGAGGAGGCAAACGACATCGCCCTCTCCCCTTCCCCACGGCAAATCCCTGCCGGGTGAAGCTCAGCCGGCGCGATCGCCCTGGCCCAGATGAAGCGAAGCCCGGTAGAGATTGCCTCTGAACCGGGCTGCGAGTGGAAAGTGACCCGGTTCGAGTTCGTACCGGGCCTTGTGGATTGCGCCGTCAATCGAGCTGGTATTTCTCCCGCACCAGGTGCCCGATGCCCATGTCGTCGAGGATATCCATCGGACACAGGAGGGTGACGCGGACCGTTCCGGGCAGGCGGCTGATCTCGATGGAGCCAGTGATGGTGGCGCGGTTCAGCACCTCGTCATAGGGCAGCCCAGTGACCGTAGCGGCGCGCTGCAGGCCGTTCTTGGTGGCGGCGTTGAGGTCCTCGCCACTGCCGATGAAAGTGATGGGGCCGTTGCGCTCGACCTCATGCTGGCCCCAGCGCGCGCCCAGTTCACGGACCTTGCGGCGCTGCTCAGCGGTCATGGGACGCGCCATGGGCGGCAGGTCATCGAGGTTCTGCAGCAGGATCGGGCCGTCGAGCGTCAGGTTCTTGATGACCTCCACCGTCAGTTCGGTTTCGCCCGAGACATCCGTCGCGTGCCCGGCGATTTCGCCATTGCCCTGCTGGGCGTGCATGTCGCCCATGTACACCCCGGCGCCGGGCACCTTCACCGGGCAGATCAGGATGCAGCCTTCGCGCACCGAGTTGGTGTCCATGTGGCCATCGGTCTTGGCCGCGTGCAGCACCTCGCGGGCCAGGCCATAGCGGTGGGGAGCGCCGATCAGGTGCTGGCCGTAATCGGCGCAGTTGTGCGAGTCGGGCATGTCGACCGCGGGCGTAGTGCCGATATTGCCAAGGAACGGCCGCATGTGGGCGGCCACGCCGGGCATGTCGGCACGGGCCAGGGAAAGGATCGAGTGCTGCGCCGCCAGTTCCGGCAGCGCGGACATTTCCGGGGCGTCGCCGGCCAGGCCGTTGGCCACGTCCTGGTTGACGGTCAGGCTGACCTGGTTTTCCTGGTCCAGCACGATCACGTAGCCGTGGCTGAAGCGGAACGCGTTGACCTCCGCGCCGCAGTGGTCGCAGCGAATCGCGTCTTCACCGATGCCTTCGACATGGCTGGCCGGGTGTTCGGTGCCACAGGATGAACAGAACTTGGAAACGAAGGGGTCGCCGTGATAGCGGCCCTCGACGAATTCCATCACGCCGGACGAGGTGGCCAGCGAAGTGACGCGCATGCGCTGGATCTTCAGCGCCACGGCGTCACCCACTTCGGCACCTTCGATCGCCACCGGCTGGGTCACCTCGTGGCCACCCTGGAACGCCGGTGTGATCATTGGCCCCCAACAGCCCGGCGGGGTGCCGGTGATCAGGGTGCCGCCATCGGCCAGCGGCCCCAGCATGGGCAGGCTCGGGCCGATGATGCCGTTGGTGTAGGACTGGACCCGAAGTCGGTCGACAGCGGGATGCTTGGAAATCGTTTCAGGCAGGTTTCTAGTCAATTCGTACCCCTGTGCCCGCATTGCCTGCGGAAAAAAGTGCCTGGGGAGTAGCACACACCCTCCCCAGGCCATGGTTGGCAATAACGACCGCCCGACGCCACGGCACTCCATCGGCTGCCGCAGCGCCTGTCGGCACAGGAAGTTCATCGCAGACCTGTATCCGGGATGTATTTCCCAGAGGCGGATTCACAAGCGGATGTAACAGAAGGGTGTCCGTATACAGGCAGATACAGTTGACGAACCTGTGCCTGGCACGCCGTGGCGTGCCGGCACTGTCTATTCCGGGACCAGGTCGAGATGACGAAAGATGAGGGAAAACCTTCCACCACCCAAAGCTGCCAACAATCTGCGAAAGCCAATTGCAGCCCGGAACTGCCTTGTGCCCCGCCCGCCCCTAGGCCTCGATGCTCAAACATTCCACTGGTGCTTGTACTCCATCAGGAAGTCGATGAATGCACGCAGGCGTAGCGGGACATGGCGGCCGTGTGGGTACAGCAAGGTGTAAGGACGGGAACGCCCGCCGAATTCCTGGAGGACTTCCACCAGCGTGCCCTCTTCCAGTTCCCGTTCGACGATGAAGCGATAGGTCTGAAACAGACCGGCGCCGTACTTGGCCAGGGTTACCCCGCCAAGGACGTCGTCAGAGCAGCAGTAGTTGCCGTTGGCGAAGATTTCCCGTTCCTTACCATTCTCGGTGAACAGCCAGGAGATACGGCGCCCACTGCTGGGCAGCTCGAACTGGATGCAGTCGTGATCGGCAAGGTCGTCCAGGGTCACCGGGGTACCCACCCGGGCCAGGTAGTCCGGGGTGGCTATGACCACCAGCCGGGCATCTTCGAGATGCCGGGCGATCAGCGTCGAATCGGGCTGGGCGCGCACACGGATCGCCAGGTCGTAGCCCTCAGCGACAAAGTCGATATTGCGGTTGCCCAGGTGGATGTCGACTTTCACACCCGGGTGGCGCTCGCGAAAGCGGGCCAGCAGCGGCAGGATGCGGTAGTGGCCGTAGGTGGTGGGGATGCTGATGCGCAACTCGCCGGTGGGTTCGAGCTGCTTGCCCATCACTTCCCGTTCGGCCTCCACCAACTGGGTCAGCGCCTGCCGGCATTGTTCGTAATAGGAGCGACCGCTATCGGTGAGGCGAATGCTGCGGGTCGTCCGCACGAACAATCGGGTGCCGAGACGCTCCTCCAGCCGCGAGATCGAGCGGCTCACCGCGGCCGGCGTGACCCCTGCCGAGAGCGCCGCGGACGTAAAGCTCCCTTCCTCCGCGGCAAGACAGAAGAGTTCGATGCTGCCTAACTGTATGTCGTCAAAGTGGCGCTTCACGATTCATTACGCCAGGTATCAATTGAAGTAGCCGAGCCTACATTTATCGGCTCGTGGAGCACAAATATAGTTCATCCCACTACCCGGTCCGTCAGATCCGGCGACAGAGGATCCGAAAGTCTGGATGCCACGCGTCGTTCTGCCGCCCTGGGCCCATCAAGCCAACCCTCCGAGGAGGTTCAAGATGCCGTTCGTAAGTGTTCGTATCACCCGTGACGGAGTCACCCGGGAGCAGAAAGCCCAGGTCATTGCCGAGATCACCGAGACCCTGCAGCGCGTGCTGGGCAAGCGCCCCGACCTCACCCACATCGTCATCGAGGAAGTGGACACCGATAACTGGGGTTACGCCGGGGTGACTACCACCGAATACCGGAAGAACCAACCTGGCTGACATTCACCATCCCTACCCCACCCGGCCACACGCCGGGTGGGCCACCGAGCAACACTCCTGATCTGGAGGTACTCATGAACATCACCGTAAAGCTTCCGTGATCCGCTACTACAGCAAGCCCCTGCCCCCAGGCCATGAGCCGGAAAACCGTCAACATCACCGGAGCGTCCAGCGGCATCGGACCGGGCATCGCCGAAGAGGCATTGGAGGAATCGATACCTCCGTCTGGCGGACCGTATACAGGGATACAAAGGGCCCGCAGCAGACACACGTGAGACAAGCCCCTTTGCCAGCATAAGGCCACGAGCAGCGCTGGCATCCCGCCGCCGCACCCAGGCCGCAGGAGCCCGCCATGATTCGCCCAGCCCTCTTGTCCCCCTTGCCGCACGCATTCAGCAGGCTCGACAACCTGGGCGCCTGGAGCGCCGACGTGCCCCTGCGTCTGTTCCTCGCCTGGTAGCCGCCCTCCCCCTGCTGCTGAACGGCGCGGCCTGATCGGCAGCCAACAGGTAGGCAGCCATTACCGCCGAAGAACGAATTGCAGTGGTGGTATCAGTTCTACTTCGCCACCGAGCGCGGCCAGGCAGGCTACGACAAGTACCGCCACGACTTCGCCAGGTTGATCTGGCAGAACGCCTCGCCGCAGTGGAAGTTCGACGACACCACCTTCGAGCGCAGCGCGTCGACCTTCGACAATCCGGATCACGTCGCCATCGTCATCCACAACTATCGCTGGCGGCTCGGCATGGTCGAAGGCGAGGCGAAGTTCGCCGAGCTGGAAAGCCGGCTTGCGGAGTTTCCGCTGATCAGCGTGCCGACCATCACGCTACAGGGCGACGCCGACGGCGCACCGCGACCTGACCCCAGCGTGTATGCGAAGAAATTCTCGGGCAAATACCAGCACCGCTCCGTCGAGGGGGGCATTGGCCACAACCTGCCGCAAGAAGCGCCGCAGGCATTCGCCCAGGCCGTCGTCGATGTCGACAAGCTCTGATCCGATGCTGCGAACCTGGAAGGAACGTCCGAGTGGAAAGGATGAAAACTGCACCACCGGCTTCAATGATGGCCACTGCCCGGGGTACCTCCTCGCCAAAGCGAGGAGGATTCGTCCGCTCGGTCATGCGTGGGCTGCGGGCCGGACCTGATCGATAGTCGGCATCCCGGGTTACTGCCCGGACATGCGCTTACCGAACGACACTGCATAGGACGAAGAGCGTGCTTTGAGGACCGGGTCGTCGGTGATCTGGATGCCGTCGGCGACCACGATCGGGTCAAAATTGATGGGGCCGCAGCTGCCATCTTTCTGAGCCATGGCCTGGGTGATCGACAGGGTGCCAACCTTGACCTTCTGGCGATCGGCCGGCCAGACCTGGGAAGGATCATTCTCGGCGTCCCCCGGTTGGCCGAGGGTGATGTACATGTCCCATTTCGCTGGGGACTTCTGGGTACGAGCGATCAGCGCCGGCTCCAGGAAGTTGGCTGGCGCCTTGCTGGCCTCCTCGTCGGTGAGGTTCTTCACCCCGTCCACGGGCTCGAAGTGCCAGCGCACCAGGGTCTTCTTGTCGTTCTTGTCGACAAACCAGAACGCATGGAGGCTGTTGTAGAAGCTGGTGTCAAAGCCCACAAACGGATTGCGGCCCTGTATCGCTGCGCCCAGCGGATTGAAGTCCGGATGCTTGGCCGTAAACGCCTTGAACACATCGGGATTGGGCGCGCCGGTGGCCGGATCGGGCTTCAGTGCCAGGACGAGGTCGCGAAAGCCTTCTGGCGTGGCGAAGAATACCGGCACGTTGACCATGGTCATGTGCTGCAGGCCACCGCCGGGCAGTTTGAATTCCAGGGCCATGCCCTGCACGGCCTTGGCGGCATCCGATTGCTGGGGGTTACCGCCATCCAGGGAAAAGCGCGCAATTACCGGAATGGCCTGGCCGCTGAACAAGGCCGATCGGCTGTACCTGGCGCCGTCAGCATTGCCGATGAACTCCCCTACTGCACAAGTCCCCTTGGCGTGATTGCGCCTGAGTCCGGGGTGGACGCCAAAGGTGCCTTCGAACGCGCTGATCATTTCCACCGGGTTGAACGCTGCTTCCTCAGCGGCGCAGGCAACTTGCGAAAGAACAGTGAGCAGCGCACTGGCGAGAAAAGTGCCGGCCTTGGTCATGGAGGTTTCTCCGCACTGGAATGGGTGGAAGATGGAGTCTAGGTCAATCTCCTGAACCTGATCCGCTGCCAACTCACTGCCCAGATGTACTGACTCAGGTTCGAGTGATGGACGCCCCACCATCGACCAAGGGCGCGGTTCCCGTCACGAATGCCAAGTCGTCCGAGGCGAGATGGAGGACGGAGCGCACCAGGTTTTGCTGTGTCGCGTTCCATGGGCGTATCCACCGCGGCGGGCAGGATCGCGTTGACACGAACGCCTTGCAGGTCGAACTCCGCAAGCAGGACCTGGGTAAGCCCGATAAGACCAGCCTTGCTTCGGCCCCCAAGACGCCTGGCTAGAATGGCAGCGCCGCCGACATCGTTGGACGGCGCTGCTCGAAGGACTCAGTGACCGGCGCTCTGACCGCCATCCACATGCAGGATCTCACCGGTGACAAAACCGGCGCTTTCCAGATAGACGATGGCCTGCGCGATGTCACTCATCTCGCCCATGTGCCCGACCGGGTGCAGCTGGCCCAGCGCCTCATGGGTTTCCTCGCCGTGCATCGGGGTCTTGATGATGCCGGGAGAGACCGCGTTCACCCGAATACCGCGCTTGGCGTACTCGATGGCCAGGGATTTGGTCGCCGCGTTGATGCCACCTTTGGTCAACGACGCCAGTACCGAGGGCACGCCCTCGATGGCGTGGTCCACCAGGCTGGTGGTGATGCTGACGACGTGACCGCTGCCCTGTTTTTCCATCTCGGTGATCGCGAGTTGGGAAATGTAGAAGAAGCCACCGAGGTTGACCCCCAGCACAGCGGCGTAGTCTTCGTGGGTGTAGTCGGTGAACGGCTTGGCGACGAAGATCCCGGCGTTGTTGACCAGGGTGTCGATTCGGCCAAAACGCGCCACGCCTTCACGAATCACTCGCTCGGCGGTCGCCGGGTCGGCGATGTCGCCCGCCACGGTGAGGATATCCGGGTCATCCGAGGGTTTGATCGAACGCGACGTGGCGACCACCCGATATTCGAGATCACGGAAGGCCTTGACCACGGCAGCGCCGATACCTTGGGATGCACCAGTGACGACAACGACTTTCTTCGAATTGCTCATGATGAACCTCTGCATGTACTGGGGATTGGAACGATCGAGTAATCAGGCTTCCACTGGGGCCTGTGCGATTTGCCTCAGCATTTGCTCGTAGTACTCGACGGACTGCGAACCGGACACCAACTGGCGGTCGTTGAGGATCAAGGCGGGCACCGAGTCGATACCGTGCCCGCGGTAGAACGCTTCGAGCTCACGCACCTCCCTGGCGAACGCCCCGGTCGCCAGCACTTCACCCGCTCGCGCCCTTTCGAGCCCCGCTTCAGCGGCCAGACGCACCAGCGTCGGGTGATCGCTGATGTTCTGCCCGTCGGTGAAATAGGCACGAAGCAAGGCTTTGTTGAGTTCGATTTGCCGCCCTTCCTGCAATGCCCAGAACAACAGGCGATGTGCATCGAAGGTGTTGTAGAAGTGGCTGCGTTGCTCCAGATCGAAGCGGAACCCGACGGCCTGGCCACGGGCGATCACCATTTCGTTTCTGGCGGCGACTTCCTCGGCGCTGCGACCGTACTTGCGCATCATGTGCTGCAACGCGTGCTCGCCTTCGGCCGGCATGTCCGGGTTCAACTCGAAGGGCTTGAAGGTCAGCTCCACCGAGACTTCACCGGCCAGGTTGTCGATGGCCTGGCCCAGCGCCGTCGCACCCAGGGCGCACCATGGGCACACCACATCGGCGACAAAATCGATGGTCACGGACGGAGTCATGACTGCTTCTCCGTGAGTTGCCGCCGGTACTCAGTGGTGGTCAACCCAGCGTAGCCCCAGTTATCGGAGTCGACTTCTTCAATGACGATGTGGGTCAGGTCCGGACGTTTGTGCAGGACACGTTCCAGGGTTTCAGTGATTTCAACGATCACCTGGGCCTTCTGCTCCCGGGTGACACCATCGGGGGTGATACGTACGCTGACGAAAGGCATGACAGCTCTCCAGTGACCTCCCATCGACATGATGGGCAGGTGTTGGAGGCGACTTTAGGACGCAGCTTCAGAGGGATAAAGGCGGGCTTTTGAACATCATTAGTGATGCGATGTAACAAATCTGGATGAGGCGGCGAGCAGAAAGGATTTCATTTGAACTCGGGAAACCACGTCCTTAGGACGTGGTCATGAGTCATCGGCTCTGCCTGTGACGATCGAAATGCTCCGATTGGCAGGATGAAGCCGGCGTCTTTGTAGGATGGGTGGAGCTTGCGATACCCATCAGCTCTGTCCGCATGGGTATCGCTCCGCTCGCGGAACGCCGCCCGACCCATCCTACGGAGGTTATGCGGCAGCCAGCAGTCAGTAGCCTGGATGAAATCCGGGGAAATCCCACCGCCGCTCCCGGATTGCATCCGGGCTACGATTTGTCAGCCTGCTCCGAGATGCCCCCTTATAGGGGGCCAAAAGCAAGTCCACGTTCTACGAACGTGGATATTTACTTTCCCAAGCAGATTCCGATGCCTGAACGACCTGCTCCCGGGCAGCCTCTATTGGCCTCTCACCCGCCTGTTCCAGCCGGCCCTCCCCCCTCGTCACGTCAATTCAGGCTGGGATTGCATGACACTTCTATGACGGAATGTCTGGCACAGCTGAAAGGCAGTTGCATTCCTTCATGACGCCTATGGACGCCGCCGACTGCTTCTGCCCGGTGCTTGAAGGCAGATCAGGACCGCAGCTCGCTGCCTTCACGAAGAGGTCGATCAGCACTGGAACTGACCGCTTCTTTGCGAGAGGCGAAAAGAACGCATGGGCACTCAGTGGACGCTGGGATTTCCACTGCGCCGAATCGCTTGAGGCGTCTGGCCGAAATTACGCAGGAAGGCACGCCTCATCCGCTCGCGGTCGGTGAAGCCCACCTCCCTGGCAATGACGTCGACCGGATGCCTGCTGTCTTCCAGCAGCATCCGCGCCGCCTCGACACGCAAATGCTCCACCGCCTTGGCCGGCGACTGTCCAGTCTCGGCACTGAACGCCCGACTGAACTGGCGCGGACTCAGGTGGGCGACCTCGGCGAGTTCTTCCACGCTCAGGGGGCGTTGCAGGTTGCGGCGGGCATAGTCCAGCGCGCTCTGGATCCGATCGGACTTCGGTTCGAGCTCCAGGAGCGTCGAGAATTGCGATTGGCCACCGGCACGACGGTGGTACACCACCAGCTTGCGCGCCACCTCACGGGCTACTTCGAGGCCGTGGTCCTTCTCGATCATCGCCAGCGCCAGGTCGATGGAGGCTGTCATTCCCGCGGAAGTCCAGACCGGGCCGTCGATGATGTAGATCCTGTCCGGCTCCACTTTCACACCGGGAAATCGATCCTGCAGCGTCTTCGCAAAGAGCCAGTGCGTCGTTGCCCGGCGGCCGTCCAGCACCCCGGATTCGGCCAATACGAAGGCCCCCGTGCAGGGAGCCGCGACCCGTCGAGCGGTCTCCATGGACTGGCGCACGAAACGGGCCAGCCCCGGGGTGATCGGCTCGATGGTCGTACCCGCGCCAAACATTACGGTATCGAAGGTCTGGCGACCGAAGGCGGTGGTTTCGACACGAAAACCTGCGGACGAATTCACCAGTCCCCCCGCCTCCGAGAGCAGGGTGACCTCATAGGCCGGCTTGCCGAGGACCAGGTTGGTGACCTCGAAGGCGGTGACGGCCGTGAATCCCATGACCTGGAACCCGGGGAATATGACGAAGCCGATCGTATGCATGATCCCTCACCATGTCCTAAAAGGTGTCTTCTATGTCATTTAAGACATTTCTACAAGGAAATAGGATCGATCTGGACAACGAACGCGACCGTCGTCGCACAGGAGACAGACATGACTACGAAAATGGGTACGGCGCTTATCACCGGCGCGTCGTCCGGAATCGGCGCGATCTACGCCGAACGACTCAGCCGCCGCGGCTATGACCTGATCCTGGTGGCGCGCAACCGGGAGCGTCTCAACGCCCTGGCCAAGCGCTTGAGCGACGAAACCGGACGTTCGGTGGAAGTCGTGGCCGCGGATCTTGGTGCCAAGGCCGACCTCGCCCGAGTCGAAGACCTGCTGCGTACGGATGCCAGCATCACGATGCTGGTGAACAACGCGGGCGTCGGCGCGACCCGCCCGCTGCTGGAGTCGAACATCGACAAGCTGGAAGATCTGCTCACCCTCAACGTGAACGTCCTGACGCGCCTGACCTACGCCGCGGTACCGGGCTTTGTCGCGCGCGGCCACGGCACACTGATCAATATCGCCTCGATCGTCGCCATCGCGCCGGAAGTCCTGAACGGCGTGTATGGCGGCTCCAAGGCTTTCGTTCTCGCGTTCAGCCAGTCGCTGCAGCACGAACTCAAGGACAAGAGCGTCAGGGTCCAGGTGGTGCTTCCCGGTGCGACGGCGACCGACTTCTGGGAAACAGCCGGCACTCCGCTGCAGTACGTGCCGAGTGCGATCGTCATGAAGGCGGGTGACATGGTGGACGCGGCGCTTGCCGGATTCGATCAGGGCGAATTCGTCACGATCCCTGCCCTTCCGAATATCGCCGATCTGGACGCCTATGAGGCTGCGCGGCAGAAGCTGATGCCGAATCTGTCATTGAGCGCTCCCGCCGCACGCTACGCGAACTGAGTTGTATTCCTGTCGACAGCAGAATAGGGGCCGCACGTTTTTTGTGCGGCCCCGGACCTCGCCCAGGTTCTCCTTCAACTACTGCTTCGTCGTGCCCTGCCCGGGAAACAACGACTCGAATCGTGGCGTCGCCCGGGCAACGAAACCCTGCCCCTGGCGCATGATGAAATAGGCGGCGACGTCATGCCGCTCGGCGAAGGCATAGCCCTCGTCCGGACCGAGCACCATCAACACCGTAGACAAGCCATCGGCATGCAGCCCCAAAGGGTCGACCACCGTCACTGCCGCCAGCGCGTGCTTGACCGGCCTGCCGACACGTGGATCGAAGGTGTGCGAAAAGCGCTGGCCACCCTCCTCGAAATAGTTGCGGTAATCGCCGGAGGTGGAAACGCTGTAGCCATCCAGTGCGATGGCGCGCTCCACTTGCTGCTCGCTCCCGCCGGTCGGCACCTCCAGGGCGATGCGCCAGGGCGAGCCATCGGGCTTGCGGCCAGCCGCCTTGAGTTCGCCGGTGATCTCGACCAGATAGGCCTGGATACCCAGGGCCGCAAGCCTGTCGCTGACCCGATCCACCGCATAGCCGGCGACCACGCTGTCGAAATCCAGTTGCGCCGCCACATCCTTGCACAGCTTGTCGCCATCCAGGCGCAAGTGCTGGTGCCCTACCCGCGCCCGCTCCCGTTCCAGCGCGCTCGCATCCGGTACCTTCTCCCCCCGTGACTGCGGACCGAAGCCCCAGAGGTTCATCAATGGCAGCACCGTCAGATCGAAAGCCCCGCCACTCTCTCGGGACAAAGACTCACCGTACTCCAGCAAGCGACGCATATCTTCCGGCACTGCCTGACAGCCGCCGGCCGGCAGATCGTTGAAGCGGGAAACCACGGAGTCGCCGCGCCAGCCGGAGAACTGCTGGTCGAGCGCCCCGAGTATTTTCTCGACTTCGGCCTTTACTCGCTGCGAGTCGGGCGTTTGCGCGGTGGGTACGTACTGGATCGAATACGTGCTCCCCATGGTCGGCCCGGAAAGCTGTTCGATCCGTTCGCCGCAGCCATACAGCAACGTCAACAGCATCATCAGCAGGCTTGCGCGCATCACTCGACACCTCTCTGTTCCGGCCGCCCCATGCGGCCTGACATCGTTCCGACGCTCCCGCGTGGGATGGCAATTGGCCTACCGTTCATCCGGAAAAATGATCAAAAACTGAACAAACCCTCCATTCGGTGTCTTAGTCCCGTGAGTTATCGAGTGTCGCCCTCGCGTTTCGCTCAATTTTCCCGGAAGCAAAGAACCATCATGTGCATCAGCGCATAGGGGAGTTTTTTGCCCAAAAAAGTTGGAGGACAGAACATGTCTAGCCATTCGTTGCAGAGCGTCGAGCGTATGCAGAACCCCGTCCGCGCCCAGCGTCAGCCGCAGCAGAAACCCTTCCTGCGCCGCCTGCTGGCCATCGCCTCTCCCTCACAGCGTAGCTGGCACGGCGGTCTCAAGCTCAGAGGCTACAAGCAATTATCCAACGCCACGCCGGTTGCCCTGGTCGAAGTCGGAACCGCACAGCTGGCCATCCCGCTCGAGCGGGGCCGCCGCAGCGTCGAGCCTTGCGTGCAGCCGGGACAGCATGTGCGCAAGGGCGAGGTGATCGGAATCGGCGATGACAACACCCCGTGGGTGCATGCCAGCACCTCCGGCATCGTGGAACGGATTGATCTCGCCTTCGCGGCCGATTCGGCCGAGCCGGTCATGGCCGTCATTCTGAACGCAGATGGTCTGGACGAGTGGATCGAACGCCCGGTGCTGGAGCTGCCGCAAACGCCCGAGGCGCTGGTCGAACGGGCATTGCAGATGGGCATCGTCGGCCTGGGTGGGGCGGGTTTCCCGACGGGCCTCAAGCTGGCCGGCGCCCAGCAACCCGATCTGCTGCTGATCAACGGCGCCGAATGCGAACCCTTCCTGACCTGCGATGACCGTCTCATGCGCGAACGTGCCGAGGCGCTGATCGAGGTCGCTGACTATCTCGCCGCCCTGATGGGCGTAACGCTGACCCGCTTCGGTATCGAAACCAACAAACCTGAGGCGATGGCCGCGTTACGTGCCGCCGCTCGCCACGCGCGCACCCCGGTCGAGATCTGTGCGCTTCCGGAGCGTTACCCGGCCGGGGGGCAGCCGTTGATGATCAAGAGCCTGAGCGGCCGCAACCTGGCGCCGGGAAGCCTGCCCGCCGAAATCGGCGTATTGGCGCTGAATGTCGCGACGCTCTACGCACTGGGACGGGCCGTCTTCCACGGCGAACCCCTTGTACGGCGCGTGCTGACGCTGACCGGGGACTGCGAGCGCCCCGGGAATGTGCTGGTGCCGGTGGGTTACCCTGTCAGCGAATTGCGCGAAATTGCTGGCGCGACCTCCGAAGGCCAGTTGACCCAGGTCGGCGGCCCGATGATGGGACTGCCGCTGCCGGACCCTGCTGCCGTCATCAGCAAGACCAGTAGTTGCCTGATATTCGGCGCCGAGCGCTACCTGCCGGAACCCCAACCCGCAGGCAGTTGCATTCGCTGCACGCGCTGCGTGGATGTCTGTCCGATGTCGCTCAGACCGCTGGATCTCTACGATGCCGCCCAGCGCCTCGACAAGGTCAGCCTGCAGGACCTGCGACTGGATGCCTGTATCGAATGCGGCAGCTGCAGCAGCTCCTGTCCGAGCAATATCCCGCTGCGCGAAACCTTCCGCCAGAGCAAGACGGAGCTGCGTGCATGAGCCTGATACGCCGTCCTACCCCGCACAAACTCCGCACGGTGATGCTGCTGGTCAGCTTGTGCATCATGCCGGGCACCGTCCTGTACGCCTGGCAATTTGGCAGCGTGGTCTGGTTGCAGACCTTCTGGTGCGTGCTGCTGGCCCTGGGTTTCGAAGCCGGCCTGCTGCGCCTGCGCGGACAGAAGGTACGCGAGGGTTTGAGCGACCTGAGCTGGCTGGTCCTGGGCCTGATTCTGGCTCGGGCACTACCGCTGCTGGTGCCGCTGTGGATGATCGCCCTGGCCTGTTTTGCCGCTCTCGCCCTGTGCAAGCACGGCAGTGGAGGCCTTGGCCGCAATCGCCTCAACCCTGCCATGGTTGGCCTGGGGATCATCGCCATCTGCTTCTACCAGCAGCTGTACCCCGCGCCCTCGAACTATGCCCCCTGGACCATCACCCTGGATGCCAAGGCGGTTCTTCTGCAACAGTTGCAGCTGGCGCCACGCCTTGACCTCGATGCCTTCGCCGGCGCCACGCAGTTGGCCAAGAACCAGTTCACCTGGATCACCCCCAATCTGTCGGGCTACGGCTATATCGCCGGCGGTTTGATACTGGCTGTCCTGCGGGTGATCCGAATCGAGATTCCGCTGGCGATGCTGGCCAGCACCGTAGTGCTGTGCCTGGCAGCCGGCCATACGCCACAGGAGGCCGTGTACAACCTCAGTCTCGGTGGCTATCTCTTCACCGCCTTTTTCATCGCCACCGATCCGGTCACCAGTCCCAATACACGTGCCGGTCGCATCCTCTTCGGCGTGGCCATTGGCGCGGTGACGGAATTGATTCGCGAATTCGGGCTTTATGCCGATGGTCTCTGCTTCGCCGTACTAGCTGCCAACCTGCTGGTGCCGCAGATCGACCAGCTGGTGCTGCGCTTGCAGCGCCCCTGGTACCACGCGAAAACCTCACACTGAGCGCGCTCACAGCGCCGGCCCCGTAGGATGGGGCCGGCGCGAAACCATAGGTGACGTACCGGTTATGTGAACACATCGATAATTGGATTTATCACGGGAACCTCCGCCAGCAGACTGGCCAGGAACGCGGGATTTTCGGCACCAGACCGCAAGCCCGTCTCTGACACCTCCTGGAGATTCCCATGACTGCCCAGTTCATCAAGCCGGTTGCAATCACCCCTTCCCTTCCTGGCGTCACCAGCTCGACCCCGGAGCACATCCTGTTGAGCGGCAACGGTGATACCACGGCCTGGATTCCCTTCAAGTCCTCCGATGCCAATGTCATCAGCGGTATCTGGGCTTCGGAGCCGTTCAGCAAGAAGAAGTTTCACCCTGACGAAATGGAGTTCTGCTACATCATCGAGGGTCGCGTGAAGATCTCCGATGTGGACGGCAACAGCAGCGTGTTTTCCGCGGGCGAGGCCTTCGTGGTCGAGCCTGGTTTCGATGGAGTCTGGGAATCGGAGACCCCGGTTCGCAAATTCTTCGTGATCACCAAGTGCCGTTGAACTGACTTGCAGGTGGTCTTCGACTTTCCGCTCTGACGTCCCAGCTCGTTGGGGGAACCGTGATGCGCTCAACGGCATGCATCATGGGCCCCTCCTTTTTACGAATCCGATGCTTAAGTGCGCGAAAAGATTCGGGCCAGCGCGCCAATCCTCGAAGACTCTGCAATGCCAGGCAATTTCTCTTCTTCAGGGATCTGCCATGACCAACTACAAGAACACCAGCTTCTGGTTCAACACCATGGACCAGGAACCCACCGTACGTCCTTCCCTGCCAAGCGATACCAATGCCGACGTCGCCATTGTCGGCGCCGGCTATACCGGTCTCTGGACCGCCTACTACCTGAAAACCCTCGCCCCTCAGCTCAAGGTCGTCATCCTGGAAGCGGACATCGCCGGCTATGGCGCTTCCGGTCGAAATGGCGGCTGGGTTGCCGGCTACGTGACCGGCCTTGAAAAGTACCTCGCTCCGCTGTCGATGGAAGAGCGCAAAGCATGCTGCCGGGTCCTGTTCGAGAACGTCGACAACATTGGCCAAAGGCTGCACCAGGAAGGCATCGACGCCAGCTTTCACAAAGGCGGCGTGCTCTATGCCGCAGCTCGATACCCCGAGCAGGTAGCAATGCAGCGCAGGGTGCTGAAAGGCCTCTATCAGACCGGACATACCGAAGACGATTGCTGGTGGCTGGATGCCCGGGAACTGTCGGAAAAGGTTCGCCTGCGCAATGGCTATGGCGCGATCTTCAAGCGCCATTGCGCGACCATCAACCCGGCCCGGATGGTTCGTGGGCTTGCTGAAGCCGTAGAACGAAAGGGGGCGCACATCTATGAAAAGACCAGAGTCACTGCCATTCGCCCCGGCGAAGTCGAAACCGAGCACGGAACAGTGCGAGCCTCGATCGTTGTGCCCGCTCTCGAAGGCTACTCCTCGACGGTCGGTGATCTGGGACGCCTTATCATCCCTGTGCAGAGTCTGATCGTCGCCACCGAGCCGCTGAGCCAGGCACAGTGGGACGAGATCGGCCTTGCCGAGCGCCCAGCCTTCTGCGACGGCAGCCGGATGGTGAGCTATGGCCAACGCTCAGCTGATGGCCGCATGATCTTCGGCGCCCGTGGCGGCTACGTCTATGGCGGCGTCCCGCGCAGCGAGTTCTCCCTGGGCGATGAAGAGTTCCGCCTTCGCGAGGAACTGATGTACGACCTGTTCCCGATGCTCAAAGGCGTGAAAATCACCCATGGCTGGGGCGGCTCGCTCGGCATGCCGCGAAACTTCGCGCCCCATGCGGTCTTCGATCCCAGAAGCGGCATTGCCACTGCCGGTGGCTATGGCGGTCAGGGGGTAGGTCCATCGCACCTCTTCGGGCGCACGCTGGCCGACCTGATCCTGGGCCGTGAAACCCAGTTCACGCAGATGCCCTGGGTGTTCAACAACGCCACGCCACAACGAGCGCTCAAGAAGTGGGAGCCGGAGCCCTTCCGCTGGCTGACATCGCAGACCATCGTCAAGGCATTCACCTGGGAAGAGAATCTGTACCAGTTCAAGGAGAACGCCGTCTGGCGCAAGTCGCTGGCCCACAACATCAGCAGCTCGCTTTCGTTGTTGATGCGCTAAGTCCTGCCAAGCAAGAAAAGGCCATCGGAGCTTGCTTCGATGGCCTTTTTCTTTGCGCGTCCGCTGGCGGCTCAGGCGCCCGACCCATCCTACGAACGGGTGGCTACAGCCATGCGCACCGCCTCCAGAATCAGCCCCGACGTGGCGCCCGGCTATTGGTGCGCGAAGCGCACCCTACCGGACCGGCTTGTTGCCTCCTATGGATGAAGCGTCCGGCATGGGTCCCCTCCCCCTACCGCGAAAATCCACATGGCATAAAAAAGCCCCCGGCTCTCGCCGAGGGCTTTCGTCCGCTGCTGCGGATGGCTGAATTACTTGGCCAGCCAGGCGTTGAAGCGCTCGCTCAGCTCATCGGCGTGATCGGCCCACCACTCCGAGTCCACCTGCAGCGCCGTGGCGAAGTTGGCGTCGGTCGTCGGCAGGTGGGGTTTCACCTCTTCGCTGACCAGGGGTTGGGAGGACTGGCGAGTCGGGCCATAGGCGATGTACTTGCTCTGATCCGCCAGCACCGAGCTCTGGGTGGCAAAGCGCAGGAAGGCCATGGCCTGCTCTTTCTTCGGCGTGCCCTTGGGTACGGTCCACACATCCATGTCGTACATCTGGCCGTCCCAGATGATCTGGAAGGGCTGCTTCTCCTTGACCTGGGCGTCATAGATACGGCCGTTGTACGCCGAGGTCATCACCACCTCGCCATCGGCCAGCAGTTGCGGCGGCTGGGCACCGGCCTCCCACCAGACGACCTGGTCCTTGATGGTGTCCAGCTTGGCGAAGGCGCGCTCAAGACCTTCGTCGGTCTCCAGGGTCGCGTACACCTCTTCACGCGGAACGCCGTCGGCCAGCAGCGCCCATTCCAGGTTCACCTGGGGCGCCTTGCGCAGCGAACGCTTGCCGGGGAAACGCTGCAGGTCGAAGAAGTCCTTCAGCGCCGTGGGCTGGCCGTTCTTGAACGCCTTGGTGTTGTAGGCAACTGCGGTGGACCAGACGATGCTGGCGACGCCGCATTCGGAGAGCGCGCCCGGAATGAAGTCCTGGCTGGCTACTTTGCCGTCGTTGCCAGGAGCCAGGTCCTTGTCCGGATCGATCCGTTCCAGCAGGCCGGCGTTGCAGGCACGCACCGCGTTCGGCAGCTCCATGTCCACCACGTCCCAGGTGATCTTGTTGGTGTCCACCTGGGCCTTCACCTGCGCGATACCGCCCGAGTAATCCTCAGAGATGACCTTGATGCCGCTCTCCTTCGCGAAGGGTTTGTGCGCGGCTTCGATCTGGGCGGTCGCGAGGCTGCCGCCGTAGGACACCACCGTAATGCTTTCGTTGGCCATGGCGACGCAGGAAGCTACCGCCGAAAGAGCAAAAAGGACTGCGCTTTTCATACTGTCTTACCTTTTTTGTCGGTTGGGGTTGGCAGAAAACAAGTCATTCCTTGATGCCACGCAGGCGCAGCGAACGACGCCGCAGCACCTCGATGGCCACCAGCAGCAGCACCGAGCCCAGGATGAGCAAGGTGGCCGCCGCGAGAATGGTCGGGCTGATCTGCTCGCGCATGCCCGACCACATTTGCCGTGGGATGGTGCGTTGCTCCACACCACCCAGGAACAGCACGACTACGGCTTCGTCGAACGAAGTGACCAGGGCGAACAGCGCGCCCGAGATGATTCCCGGGCGAATGATCGGGAAGGTCACCCGGAAGAAGGTGTAGGTTGGCGAGGCGCCCATGCTCGCGGCCGCTCGGGTCAGCGAATGGTCGAAGCCGACCAGGGTCGCCGTGACCGTGATGATCACGAAGGGTGTGCCCAGCACCGCATGGGCCAGGATGATGCCCAGGTGGCTCTGGGCGATGCCCAGGTGGCTCTGGGCGATGCCCAGGGTGCTGTAGAAGAAGTACATCCCGGCCGAGGAGATGATCACCGGCACGATCATCGGCGAGATCAGGGTGCCCATCAGCAGCCCCTTGCACGGCAGGTTCGATCGGCTCAAACCCAGCGCCGCCAGGGTGCCAAGCGCGGTGGCAATGACCGTCGCGCATGCGGCGATCAGCAGGCTGTTCTTGAACGACATCACCCACAGCGGGTCCTCGACCAGCTCGCGATACCAGCGCAGCGAGAAAGCGTCCGGGTCCAGGCTGAGCATGCCGCGGGTGAAGCTGAAGTACGGCTCGACGTTGAACGACAGCGGCGTCACCACCAGGATCGGCAGGATCAGGAACAGCAGCACCAGGGCAGCGAAGCCACGAACGCTGTAGAACCACATGCGCCCCAGGGGGCCGGTGTAGCTTGGAAGGCTCATCTTGATTACCCCAGTTTCATGTTGCTGATGCCGACGACACGGTCGTAGAGCCAGTAGAGGAGCAGGACGATCAGCAGCAGGATGCTGCCGATGGCGGCGGCCAGGCCCCAGTTGAGGGAGGTCTGCATGTGGTAGGCGATGAAGTTGCTGATGACCTGGCCGGTGCGGCCACCCACCAGGGCCGGGGTGATGTAGTAACCAATCGCCAGGATGAACACGAGGATGCCGCCGGCGCTGAGACCGGGCAGGGAGAGCGGGAAATAGACGCGGAAGAAGGTCCGCAACGAGCTGGCACCCATCGAATGCGCAGCACGGATGTAGGTGTTGTCGATGCTTTTCATCACGCTGTACATCGGCAGCACCATGAACGGCAGCAGGATGTGGGTCATCGCGGTGACGGTGCCGAACATGTTGTACATCAGGTCCAGCGGCTGCGAGATCAGACCCAGGCTCTGCAGCGTGCTGTTGAGCACGCCATTGGACTGCAGGATCACCATCCAGGCGCTGGTGCGCACCAGCAGCGAGGTCCAGAACGGCAGCAGCACCAGGATCATCAACAGGTTGCTGGTCCTGGCCGGCAGGGTCGCGAGCATGTAGGCCAGCGGATAGCCCAGTACCATGCAGAGCAAGGTAATGCCCAGCGTCACGGTCAGCGTCTTGATCAGCACGCCTACGTAGATCTGCCGGCTTTCCGGTTGCTGGATGACCTGCCCTTCGTCGTTGTATTGCAGATCGAGCGCGGCCAGGTAGTGCACGCTGGAGTAGGACGGCGCCATGACTTTCAGCTGAGTCCAGGTGCCGAGTTGCCCCCAGCGTTTGTCGATCTGGATCATGGCCGCCTTGTAGCCGCCTTCAGCCGGCGCAGCCTTTACAAGACTTCGCGCGGTCTTGGTGACCAGGCTCTTCATGCCGCTCTTCACCCGGTTCAGGTCGGAGCCGACACGGTCGATCTGGCGAGACTGATTGAGGCTGAGAATCTCACCGCCCAGCGTCGCGAACACAGTCTCGTCGGGCACGGCCTTGCCGTCCCACTCCCCAAGCGCGTGCGCGGTTGCGGGCATGAAGGTGGACAGCGTCGGGTTCTGGAAACTGCGGATCAACATGTCGCCGATTGGCAACAGGAAGAACACCAGGATGAACGCCAGCAAGGGCAGGACCAGCAACAGGGATTTGGTCTTGTTCAGGCGTTCGGCCTGATCGAGTTTTGCCTTCAGGCTCTGGCTGCCGGGCTCCTCGCTCAGACCTTCGAGCGAGGCATTGGCTGAGAACAAACTGCTCATACGAAACTCCAGGAAATCAGCAACGGCACGGGTAGGTGGTTCAGGCGTCCAGTGCCCGGCAATCCTCGGCTGCCCAGCCGACGTCGATGCAGGTACCCGGCTCGGGGCGCACGCGGCCTGCGGCGTTCGCCAGCTTGACGATGAACTCGTCGTGCCCCGCCAACTTGAGGCGCGCGCGCAAGTGATCGCCGTGGTAGATGATTTCCTGGATACAGGCGGGAACACGGTTGTCGCACTCCCCTTCGCGCGGATCGATGGTCACGCGCTCAGGGCGGATCGACAGGGTGGTCGGGTCGCCATTGGCGGGAACGTTCACCGCCAGCGCCTTGAGGAGGTGGTCGCCCACGCGGACCTTGCAGTAGCTGCCGTCGCGATCGACGACCTGACCACGCAAGCGATTGTTCTCACCGATGAAGCTGGCCACGAAGGCGGTTTCCGGCTTCTCGTAGAGATCGGACGGATTGGCCAGCTGCTGCACGATGCCCTCGTTGAACACGGCGATGCGATCCGACATGGTCAGCGCTTCGCTCTGGTCATGGGTGACGTACACCACCGTGATGCCCAGTTGCTTGGACAGGCGCTTGATCTCGTACTGCATCTGCTCGCGCAGCTGCTTGTCGAGGGCACCCAGCGGCTCGTCCATCAGCACCAGACGCGGCTCGAAGATCAGCGCACGGGCCAGGGCCACCCGCTGCTTCTGGCCACCGGAAAGCTGCGCCGGCATCCGGCAACCCAGTTTGCCCAGGGCCACCATGTCCAGGGCCTTGCGCACGCGTTCCTGAGTCTCGGTACGGGACAGGTTGCGAACCTTCAGCGGGAAGGCGAGGTTCTCCTCGATGGTCATGTGCGGGAACAGCGCATAGTTCTGGAACACCATGCCGATTCCGCGCTTCTGCGGCGCAATATCGTTGACCGGCTTCTTGTCGATGCAGATCTGGCCATGGGTGACCGTCTCGAACCCGGCCAGCATCATCAGGCAGGTGGTTTTCCCCGAGCCGGATGGCCCCAGCATGGTGACGAACTCACCGTGCTCGATTTCCAGGTTGAAGTTCTTCACGACGAGATGCTCGCCGTCGTAGCTTTTCTGCACGTTGCGGAAACTGACAAAAGATTCTGCGCGCATGGATACACCTGCTTCTTGTTCGACTTCGATGTGGGAATGCGATGAGCAATGCCTGGCTGGAAAGACGCCAGGGTCAGAGGCCGGATCGTTTTCTGTCGCGGCTGGAATGGCGCAGGAGCGCGCCGGCCCCAGCCAGCCCGATGGCGTGCGGGGATACGAAGGAGACCGGTTCCGAAATGGCGAGTCGTGCGGGAATCGCACTTGAGGAAGCTGCAACGGCAAGAGACATGCACCGGCATGGGTACATGGCGACTTCGCGACGAAGAACCGGAGGGTTCTCGGGGGCTGGACGAAGCTTCATTTATCTCCTCCTGCGATACATAGGTTGCCGTGACACTTCCGTTCTCTTGATGCGAGGCAGAAATAAGGCGGTTCTATGTAGCGGCCTGGGCTCTTGTTGTTTTCAGCGACTCTAAGTCCCTGGGCGAAGGGCCTTAAACCCATAGTTGTTCACGTTCAAGCAACCTCCGGGTCACCTATCCAGAGGGGCCAGTGCAGCCGCGTAGGGTGGATAGCGCTTTTCTATCCACCAGCAAGACCACGCAGGGCTTCGACGGTGGAAATCCCTTTCGGGATTTCCACCCTTGTCGCGCGTCGATGCGTCAGCACTTGATGCGCTTCATCTCCGGGTCATGGAAGGCACGGACGCTGGCCTCGACCTTGTAGCGCTTGCACGCCACCTCGATTTCGTACTCGCCCTCCTTCACCCAATCCAGGGTCGCTCCAGCCTCGTTGCACAGGTAACCCATCGCGACGTTGCCGCCGATGCTGTGGCCGTACATGCCGGAGGTGGTGCGCCCGACGATCACACCATTCCGATAGATCGGCTCTTCGTGATAGCTGGTGCCTTCCGGATCGAGGAACTTGAACAGCACCATGCGGCGCTTGACACCCTGCTCCTTCTGCCTGAGCAAGGCTTCCTTGCCAATGAACCCGCCCGGCTTGTTGAAGTCGGAGGCGAAAGCAAGGCCGGCTTCCAGCGGGGTGTCTTCCTCCATTACGTCATGGCCGAAGTGGCGATAGCCCTTCTCGATGCGTAGCGAGTTCAGCGCGTGATAGCCGCAGAGCTTGAGGTTGAAGGCCTTGCCGGCTTCGACAATGCGGTCGAACACATCCGGAGCGAATTCGGTAGGGATGTAGATCTCCCAGCCCAGTTCGCCAACGTAGGTGATGCGCGATGCACGTACCTTGGCGTAACCGAGTTCGATCTCCCGCGAGGTCGCAAAGGGGAAGCCTTCATTGGACAGGTCATCCTCGGTCATGCCCTGCAGCAGGGCACGAGCGTTGGGGCCCATGATGCTGATGACGGCCATCGACGACGTCACGTCGGTGATCACCACATTGGCGTCCGCAGGTGTATTGCGCTGAAGCCAGTTGAGGTCGCGGGTCTGGGTGGTCGGCCCGGTCACCACAAGGAAGGAATCTGCAGCAAGGCGGGTCACGGTAAGGTCTGCCTCGATGCCGCCGCGCTCGTTGAGCCACTGGGTGTAGACGATCCGGCCCGGAGCCACATCGATGTTGTTGCTGCAGATGCGGTTGAGGACCGGCATGGCATCGCGGCCCTGCACCAGGATCTTGGCGAACGAGCTCTGGTCGAACAGGCCTACGTTCTCGCGAACGGCGCGGTGTTCAGCAGCGGACCAATCGAACCAGTTCTGCTTGCCCCAGCTGTAGCGGTATTCGGGTTTTACACCTTCAGGGGCGAAGAAGTTCGCCCGCTCCCAGCCGGAGACTTCACCGTAGCAGGCGTTCGACTTGACCAGGCGATCGTGCAGGATGCTCTTGCGTGCATTGCGTGCCGTCTCGAACTGGCGGAATGGCCAGTGCATGGCGTAGAGCAGGCCGAGGCCTTCGGTGGTGCGGTCGTAGAGGTACTTCGACGTGCCCTGGAACGGCATGTTGCGGCGGATGTCCACGTCCCACAGGTCCATCGGGGCATGGCCCTTGGCAATCCATTCGGCCAGCACCTTGCCGGCGCCGCCGGCAGACTGGATACCGATGGAGTTGAAGCCCGCAGCGACAAAGTAGTTGCGCAGCTCCGGCGCCTCGCCGAGGTGATAACGGTCGTCCGGGGTGAAGCTTTCCGGGCCATTGAAGAACACCTGCAGACCCGTGCGCTCCAGTGCCGGTACACGGCGGATGGCCGCCTCCAGGTACGGCTCCAGGTGATCCATGTCCGGCGGCAGATCGTCAAAGCTGAAGCTCTCCGGAATGCCTTCGTGGCCCCAGGGTTTGGCGTTGGGCTCGAAGGTACCGATCAGCAGCTTGCCCGCATCAGTCTTGAAGTAGTTGCAGTAGTCCAGGTCACGCAGCGTGGGCAGGACCGACGTCAGCTCCGACATCGGTTCGGTGACCACGTAGTAGTGCTCGGCGGCGTGCAGCGGAATGTTCACGCCCGCCTTCTTGCCGAAGTTGCGTGCCCACATGCCTGCGCAGTTGACCACGAACTCCGCATCAATATCGCCGAACTCGGTGACCACCCCGGCGGCCTTGCCATCCTTGATCTTGATGTCGAGAACCTTGGTGTTCTCGATGATGCGTGCGCCGCCCATGCGTGCACCCTTGGCCAGCGCCTGGGACACGTCGACCGGGTTGACGACGCCGTCCAGCGGCAGGTACACGCCACCCACGATGTCCTCGATGTTCAGCAGCGGCCACAGCTCGCGGGCCTGCTCCGGGTTCACCACCTCGCAGGGGAAACCGCAGAGCTTGGCCATGGAGGCACCTCGCTTGAGCTCGGTGAAACGCTCAGCATGAGTAGCAACACTCAATGAACCATTGCGGACAAAGCCGGTGGCCTGACCGGTCTCTGCTTCCAGCGACTCATACAGGCCTGCGCTGTACTTGGCGAGCATGCTCATGTTGTAGGTGGCCCGCAGGGTCGGCACCAGGCCGGCGGCGTGCCAGGTGGTGCCGCAGGTGAGCGTCTTGCGCTCCAGCAGGACCACATCCTTGATACCGAGTTTGGTCAGGTGGTAAGCGACACTGCAGCCGATGACGCCACCGCCGACGATGACCACACGAGCCGAGCTAGGGACGGAATTGTTCATGGTAAGACTCCAATGCGTGACGAGGCGGCGCGCATCGGGCGCCGTCCCGTCGCGGTTTCGTTGTTTTAGAAGACGACTGTCTTGTTGCCGTAGACCAGCACGCGGTCTTCGAGGTGATTGCGCAGACCGCGCGCGAGCACGGTCTTCTCCACGTCCTTGCCCAGCCGCACCAGGTCGTCGACGTTCTGCTGGTGACTCACGCGCACCACGTCCTGATCGATGATCGGGCCTTCGTCCAGGTCCTCGGTGACGTAGTGGCAGGTGGCACCGATGAGCTTCACCCCGCGACGGGACGCCTGGTGGTAAGGCTTGGCCCCGATGAAGGACGGCAGGAAGCTGTGATGGATGTTGATCACCCTGTGCCGGTACTTCTCGCAGAGGTTCTGCGGAAGGATCTGCATGTATCGGGCGAGTACGATGCAGTCAGCCTTGTACTCGTCGATCAGTGCCTCGGTCTGCGCGAAACCCGGCGCCTTGTTGTCCTTGTCCACCGGGACATGGTGGAACGGGATGCCGTACCACTCGGCAAGTCCGCGAAGATCTTCATGGTTGGAGATGACGCAAGCGATGTCGCAACTGATGTCGCCACTCTTCCAGCGATCCAGCAGGTCGGTCATGCAATGCGAGCCCTTGCTGCACATCAGCACCACGCGCTTCTTCTGCGCGCTGTCGACCAGGCGCCAGTTCATCTGCAGTTCTTCGGCCAGCGGAGCGAGCTTGCGTTCGAGCACGTCGTAATCGAACGGCAGGGTATCGGCGCGGACCACGATGCGACTGAAGAAGCGACGGCTCTCTTCGTCGGAATGGTGCGACGCTTCTTCGATCCAGCCACCGTGGCTGGTGAAAGCGCCGGAAATGCGGGTGACGATCCCGACCTGGTCCGGGCAATCGAAAGCAAGGCAATAAGTGCGTTTCACGGTATCGCTCCAGAAGTCAGGACAGTTCGGCTTCGAGAACCGGCAAGGCCTCGAACAGGTCGGCGACCAGGCCGTAGTCGGCGACCCGGAAAATCGGCGCCTCCTCGTCCTTGTTGATCGCCACGATGATTTTCGAATCCTTCATACCGGCCAGGTGCTGGATGGCACCGGAGATACCGACGGCGATGTACAGCTCCGGCGCGACGATCTTGCCGGTCTGACCGACCTGCATATCGTTGGCAACGAAGCCGGCATCGACTGCGGCGCGAGACGCACCAACCGCCGCGCCAAGGTTGTCCGCGACCTTTTCCAGCAAGGCGAAGTTGTCACCACTGCCCATGCCGCGGCCGCCGGAAATGACGATCTTCGCGGTGGTGAGGTCGACACGCTCGGAGACCTTCAGCTCCGAACTCAACAGGGACGACAACCCCTTGTCGCTGACGCTGTGCAACCGCTCGATGGGGGCCGCGTCCGCGCCCTGCCCTGCCGCTGCGAAGGCCGTGGTCCGGACGCTGATCACCTTCACCGCGTCCTGGCTTTGCACCGTGACCAGTGCATTGCCGGCATAGATCGGGCGTACGAAGGCGTCAGTCGAGACAACCTCGATCACATCGGAGATCTGGGCGACATCGAGGAGTGCCGCAACGCGCGGCAGAAGGTTCTTGCCGGCAGCGGTGGCCGGTGCAAAGACATGCTCATAGCCTTCCGCACGAGCAAGCTCCACCACCAGCGGCGCGACGTTCTCCGCCAGTTGCGCCCCGTAGGGCGCCGCATCCGCCAGCTTCACCAGGCCCACACCTTTGACGCGAGCGACCTGTTCTGCAACGGCGCCACACTCAAGGCCTGCCACCAGCACGTCCACGCGACCGCCCAGTTTGCTGGCCGCCTCCATTGCGTTCAGCGTGGAAGGTTTCAGGGCGCGGTTGTCGTGTTCCGCAATAATCAGCACGGTCATCAGATCACCCCCGCTTCGCTTTTCAGTTTCGCCACCAGCTCCTGCACGCTGGCCACGCGTTTGCCAGCCTGCCGCTCGGGCGGCGCGCTGACCTTCAGCACCTTGAGGCGCGGGGTCACGTCGACGCCGAGCGACTCGACGGCGACGGTGTCCAGGGGTTTCTTCTTGGCCTTCATGATGTTGGGCAGCGAGGCGTAGCGCGGCTCGTTCAGACGCAGGTCGGCGGTAATCACTGCCGGTAGCGCCAGGCTCAGCGTCTCCAGTCCGCCATCGACTTCGCGGGTGACGTTCACGTGCGGGCCGGCCAATTCGATCTTCGAAGCGAAGGCGCCCTGGGCGCTGCCAAGCAGTGCAGCGAGCATCTGGCCGGTCTGGTTGTTGTCGCCGTCGATGGACTGCTTGCCCAGCAGCACCAGGCCAGCCTCTTCCTGGCGCACGATCGCCTGCAGCACCTTGGCCACGGCCAGCGGTTCAAGCCCCTCTTCCGCCTTCACCAGCACAGCGCGGTTCGCGCCCATGGCCAGCGCCGTGCGCAATTGCTCCTGGCACGCCTCGGTACCTACGGAAACCGCCACCACCTCGGTGGCCTGACCGGCTTCCTTAAGGCGCACCGCTGCCTCGACCGCAATCTCGCAGAACGGATTGATCGCCATCTTCACATTGCCGAGTTCGACGCCGGTGTTGTCTGACTTGACCCTCACCTTGACGTTGGCATCGACGACGCGCTTTACCGCCACTACTACCTTCATCGTCACCTCCACACAGGAAAGAAGCGGCCGCTCGGGCGACGGCCCGGGACTCGCATGCTCTGGAGGCGATGCTAGGAACCTTGCTGGCCAGCTACAAACGATGAATAAATGGGATATTGATAAGCGCTACTTATTCGTGCGGGAAGGATTGGCGCGTGGGTTTGGGCCTGGGAAGTCTATCGATCGCCGCCGATGGGTATCGCAGACTGGACCCAGCCTACGGCGCTGCCTGGCGAACGAGTTCGCGTTCCAGGCGTACAGAGAAAAAAGGCAGCCGTGACCCGTCCGAGTATCACGGCTGCCAAGAGGGTAAGACTGGGCGCTACAGCGACGGCGGAGCGATTCCTTCGATGGCGCAGGCGGCCACCAGGGTGTTGCGCATCAGGCACGCGACCGTCATTGGGCCGACACCCCCTGGAACGGGTGTGATCGCTCCGGCTACAGCACTCACAGCCTCGGTATCGGCATCCCCCACCAGGGCAGAGCTGCCGTCCTCGCGGATTATCCGGTTGATCCCGACATCGATGACCACCGCACCGGGCTTGATGCTTTCCGGGCCGATCATATTCGGACGCCCGATGGCCAGCACCAGGATATCCGCCTGGCGGCACTCGTCCTCCAGGTTGCGCGACCGGGAGTGAAGGACGGTCACGGTGCAGTTCTGCTGGAGCAGCAGGTTGGCCATGGGTTTGCCGACGATGTTCGAGCGCCCGACGACGACAGCCTTCAGCCCGCTCAGATCGCCGAGGTGATGCTTCAGCATCATCAGGCACCCCAATGGCGTGCAGGGGACCAGGCTGGCGGTGCCCAGTCCCAACTGGCCGACATTGATGGGGTGGAAGCCATCGACGTCCTTGGCTGGATCGATGGCCGCAATGACGGCGACCTCATCGATGTGAGCCGGAAGCGGAAGCTGCACGAGAATGCCATGTACATGCCGGTCCTCGTTCAGTCTCTCGATCAGCGCAAGCAGCTCGGTCTGGGAGGTCGAGGCCGGCAGCAGGAAGGGAAACGACTCGATGCCCGTATCCATGGCCTTGTTCATCTTGGTGCGGACATATACCTGGCTGGCGGGGTCGTCCCCCACCAGTACCACGGCGAGGCCGGGCGCCTTGCCAACCAGCTCGCGAAACTCCCGGGCCTTGACCACGATCCGTTCACGCAAGCCTTCGGCGAAAGCCTTGCCATCGATCACCACTGCCCTTTCCGCCTGCTGCGCGGCGGGACTCTGCATGACACTCATACCTCATTCCTCTGCAATTGCTTGAAATTCCTGCGGCACGGATCGGGTCCTGAGCCTGGTTGGCCCGCCTCCCGCTGGAACGCGTCCGGGAGGCCTTTCGAGTGGGTTCGACGGCTGTTCAGCGACGACCTGGGGCGATCCTAAATGGCTTGAATGCCTCGCGCAAACGATGTAAAAGCGCCACATTGATAAGTCATGCTTATGCGTGGAATCCATGGCCCTGACCAATCTGCAACTCAACTGGCTGCGCACCTTCGAAGTGGTGGGGCGTCACCTGAGCTTTTCCAGCGCGGCGATCGAGCTGAACATGAGCCAGTCCGCCGTCAGCCAGCAGATCAAGCTGCTGGAGCACAAGCTCGGCAAGAGCCTGTTCCAGCGGCAGACCCGCTCCATCCAGCTGACCGTCGCCGGACGCGCCTACCTGGGCGTGGTGCAGGAAGGCCTGAAGCACATGGAGCAAGGGATGAGCAGCATCTTCAGCTCGGTTGCCCAGGGTGTGCTGGAGCTGAGCGTGAACAACACCTTCGCCCAACTCTGGCTTGCGCCTCGCATGGAGCGTTTCGCCACGCTCTACCCGCAGGTGTCCATCCGCATGTATGGCGTCAACTGGGAAGCGGATGCGCCTCCCAGCAGCGCCGAACTGGAAATTCGCTATGGGGGTGGCAACTGGGTGGGCATGGACTCGCTCAAGCTGCTGTCGCAGGAGCTACGCCCCTACTGCTCACTGAACATGGCCAACCGTCTGCGCGATGCCGGCGGGCTGCTCAGCCTGCCGCTGATCGATGTACTGGGCACACCCAATGGCTGGAGCGACTGGCTGGCTCAATACCCGCAAGGCGAGCCGGAACAGCTCCAGCGCTTCTACGTGGACAGCTACTCCATCGCCGCCAACATGGCCGTGGAAAATGTCGGCGTCTGCCTGCTGAACGATGAACTGGTGCAGGGCTCCCGCCTGCGTGAATTCCTGGTATCGCCCCTGGACCAGCGGATTGATTGCCAGGCCAGCTACTACCTCCTCAAGAAGCGCGACAAACCGCTCTCCGGCGCCGCCCAGGCCTTCAACGACTGGCTCGCCAGCGAACTGAAATAATCTCGCGACACCAAGGGTTCATACCGATGGCAACCTCCAAGATGCACTTCACCGGCCAAGTCAGCGACTTCGACCTTCGCCTTTTGAGGGTCTTCAAGACGGTAGTGGAGTCCGGCGGCTTCACGGCTGCGGAAGTCGAGCTGAATGTCAGTCGATCGGCGATCAGTTCGAGCATGTCGGACCTCGAGCAACGCCTCGGCTTCAAGCTGTGCCACAGGGGACGCACCGGTTTCTCGCTGACCGACGCCGGTCGGCAAGTCTACGACAACACCCTGCAGTTGCTCGGCTCGCTTGATACCTTCCGCAGCCAGGTCAACGCCATTCACTCCTCGCTCAAGGGCGAGCTGAGCATCGGCATCACCGACAACCTGATCACCATGCGCCGCATGCGTATCGTGAACTCCCTGCAGAGTCTCAAGCGCCAGGCACCGGACGTCACCATCAACATCCGCATGCTGCCGCCCAACGAAATCGAGAAAGGTGTGCTCAACGGACAGTTCCACATCGGCATGGTCCCCCGGCTGCGCCCTTCTCCCGGCCTGGACTATTTCCCGATGTACGACGAGGAGTCAGGGCTGTACTGCGGCGAGCATCATCCCCTGTTCGGGATTTCCGATGAGGACCTCACCCCCGAGACCATCCTTGAGCACGATGCCGTAGCCCCGGCCTACGCGCAGCCGGAGAACATTCAGCAGATCTACCAACGCCACAAGATTGCGGCCACTGTGAGCGACCGCGAAGGGGTCGCCTTCCTGCTGATGACCGGCTGTTTCATCGGTTTCCTGCCGACCCACTACGCCGAGAGCTGGGTGCGTGAAAATACCTTCCGCCGCCTGCGTCCCCAGGATTTCGGCTACACGACGCAGTACACCGCCATTACCCGCAGCGGCAATCGCAGCAACCTCGTGCTGAACAGTTATCTGGAAGCCCTGCGCGGTACCGAGTGACTCCTCCCCGGCCGATCCGACGGCCAGCCAGGGGCAGCCGCAGCTGCCCCTCACCTTCCGCTACACGACATCAGCCCCACTTCGCTTTCGTGAACGTCTGCCTGCTGCAATGCGCAACCGGCAGATCAACTCAACATGAAGAGATATGGATTTAACCGCCGCCGGGCCAATGTGAGGCTAAGCCCATGGCAGTTGCCTGCTTGCCAGGGTGCGCTTGGGCTAATCGCCTGCGTCTGCGGTTTCCATGACCGAGGGCTGTAGCTCGCTTGGATACCGTGCATCGCCGACCGCAACTTCCGGACCGGAAAACTGGATCGCCTGTCCAGGCGGTCGGTGAAGCCCAGCCCTGTCAATCGACCCACGATCTCTAGAACAACAGGAGTCTCATATGAGCGCTATCCAGCATCTGATCAATGGCGAGTATGTCGCCGATGCCAGCCGCACCACCGACGTGTTCAACCCGTCCACCGGCGAGGCCATCCACCAGTTGGGCCTGGCCAGCCGCGCCACCGTGCAGCAGGCCATCGACGCCGCCAAGGCCGCCTTCCCGGCCTGGCGCAACACCCCGCCGGCCAAGCGCGCCCAGGTGCTGTTCCGCTTCAAGCAGCTGCTGGAAGCCAATGAGCAACGCATCGCCCAACTGATCAGCGAAGAGCACGGCAAGACCCTGGAAGACGCCGCCGGTGAACTCAAGCGCGGCATCGAGAACGTCGAGTACGCCTGCGCCGCCCCGGAAATCCTCAAGGGCGAATACAGCCGCAACGTTGGCCCGAACATCGACGCCTGGAGCGACTTCCAGCCGCTGGGCGTGGTCGCCGGCATCACCCCGTTCAACTTCCCGGCCATGGTGCCGCTGTGGATGTACCCGCTGGCCATCGCCTGCGGCAACACCTTCATCTTGAAGCCCTCCGAGCGCGACCCGAGCTCCACCCTGTTCATCGCCGAACTGTTCCACCAGGCCGGCCTGCCCAAGGGCGTGCTGAACGTGGTCAACGGCGATAAGGAAGCGGTGGACGCGCTGATCGAAGCGCCGGAAGTCAAAGCCATCAGCTTCGTCGGCTCGACCCCGATCGCCGAGTACATCTACACCGAAGGCGCCAAGCGCGGTAAGCGCGTGCAGGCCCTGGGCGGCGCGAAGAACCACGCCGTGCTGATGCCGGATGCCGATCTCGACAACGCCGTCAGCGCGCTGATGGGTGCCGCCTACGGCTCCTGCGGCGAGCGCTGCATGGCGATTTCCGTCGCCGTGTGCGTGGGCGACCAGATCGCCGACGCCCTGGTGGACAAGCTCGTGCCGCAGATCAAGGGCCTGAAGATCGGTGCCGGCACCCACTGCGGCCTGGACATGGGCCCGCTGGTCACCGCCGCCGCCCGCGACAAGGTGGTCGGCTACATCGACGACGGCGTGGCCGCCGGTGCCGCGCTGGTGGTGGACGGCCGCGGCTACCGCGTCGCCGGCCATGAGGACGGCTACTTCGTCGGCGGCACCCTGTTCGACCACGTCACCGCCGACATGCGCATCTACCAGGAAGAAATCTTCGGTCCGGTACTCTGCATCGTCCGCGTCGGCAGCCTGGAAGAGGCCATGCAGCTGATCAACGACCACGAGTACGGCAACGGCACCTGCATCTTCACCCGCGACGGCGAAGCCGCGCGCCTGTTCTGCGACGAGATCGAAGTGGGCATGGTCGGCGTCAACGTGCCGCTGCCGGTGCCGGTCAGCTACCACAGCTTCGGCGGCTGGAAGCGCTCGCTGTTCGGCGACCTGCACGCCTACGGCCCGGATGGCGTGCGCTTCTATACCCGCAAGAAGGCCATCACCCAGCGCTGGCCCAAGCGTGCCAGCCACGAAGCCGCCCAGTTCGCCTTCCCCAGCAACGGTTGAGGCCGACGAACGAGGCATGGTCGATGCCGACCATGCCTCTTGATCGCCACGGACAACAAAGTACCAAGAACAATTACAGAGCCTTATCGATGTCCAAAGTCATACTCGCCTCGCAACTGCCGAACCAAGGCAAGGCCTCGCTTGCTCCCGGGCTGCAGCAGCGCCACGTCACCATGCTTTCCATCGCCGGCGTAATTGGCGCCGGCCTCTTCATCGGCTCGGGGCACGCCATCGCCGCAGCCGGCCCCGCTGTCCTGCTGGCCTACCTGATCGCCGGCACCCTGGTAGTGCTGGTTATGCGGATGCTCGGGGAAATGGCGGTTGCCTCTCCCGACACCGGTTCCTTCTCCACCTATGCCGACCGGGCCATTGGCCGTTGGGCAGGCTTCACCATCGGCTGGTTGTACTGGTGGTTCTGGGTGCTGGTGATTCCACTGGAGGCCATCGCGGCGGCGGCCATTCTTCACGCCTGGCTTCCGGTCGTGGATACCTGGATCTTCGCCCTGGCGGTGACCTTCGTACTCACCGCCACCAACCTGTTCAGCGTGGCCCGCTACGGCGAGTTCGAGTTCTGGTTCGCCCTGCTGAAGATCCTGGCGATCATCGCGTTCATCATCCTGGGCGCGGTGGCCATCGCCGGCGGACTGCCGGATCGCGAAGTCAGCGGCATCGGTACGCTGATCGCCAGCAATGGCGGCTTTGCGCCCAACGGTTATTCCACCGTAATAGGCGCCCTGCTGACCACCATGTTCAGCTTCATCGGCGCGGAGGTGGTCACAATCGCCGCATCGGAATCCAAGGACCCGGCCCGGCAAATCACCCGTGCGACCAACTCGGTGGTCTGGCGAATCAGCCTCTTCTACCTGGTGTCGATCTTCGTCGTGGTATCCATCGTACCGTGGAATGACCCGCGTCTGCCGGAGGTCGGCTCCTTCCAGCGAGCTCTGGAGCTGATGGACATTCCTTACGCCAAGATGATTGTCGATGTGGTGGTGCTGATCGCCGTGGCGAGCTGCCTCAACTCGGCGATCTATACCTCGTCGCGAATGGTCTTTTCCCTGGCCGACCGGGGGGATGCCCCCGCCCTGCTCAAGCGCACCAGCAGCAGCCAGGTACCGCGCGCGGCGGTGCTGGCCAGCACTGCGGTCGGCTTCCTCACCACCATCGTCAACTACTTCGCCCCGGAGAACGTGTTCGCCTTCCTGCTCGCCTCCTCCGGCGCAGTTGCCTTGCTGGTGTACTTGGTGATCGCCGTTGCCCAGCTGCGCATGCGCAAGCAACTACTGGCCAGCGGCAAGCCCATCCAGTTCCGCATGTGGCTGTATCCGTGGCTGACCTGGGCGGTCATCCTGTTCATCGGCGGCGCCTTTACCAGCATGCTGTTCCTGCCTGCACATCGCCACGAAGTGCTCGCCACAGCGCTGCTCACGGTGCTCATCGTTTGCCTTGGGCTGCTGAACGCCCGGCGCAAGCCCCGTGAAAAGCAAGGTTACGCGGGACGCGCAGCGTCAGCCTGACCTTTGCCAATGCAGGAAAGCGCGCCCCATCCGGGAAATCCGGCTGGGGCGCGCTGCCAATCAGTTCATCAGGACTTGCCTTGCCGGCCACATTTCTGCCCCAAGGATCACAAGAAACAGGTGCAAGCATGTCGCTCGTGCTCGTTAAGGCGCTCCGGTTCAGCCGATGTCGGCACGGCTATAGATGTCGAAACTTTCCTCGATCCGCCCCTCAACCGCCTTTTCCAGCCGATGCGAGATACGCCAGCCGTCGATTGCACTGTACTGATAGTCGACGTCGTAATAGCCAGAGGCAGTACGCCGTCCGGAATGCGCTTTCCCAGGTTGGATTACGCCCATCCATTGAAAGTGGATGCGGCTGCAAGCACGATCGCCATCTACGATGATCTTTGGCAAATGCATGAAGTGCAGCCCGCTGTAGACCGCGCTAACGTCCTCGCAAAAGCGGCGCAACTCGGCGTGCCCTCGATAAATCGCCTGTGGTTGGTGCCCGACAGCCGCCATGTCGAATACACCGTCAGGAGTAAAGAGCCTTGCCCAGGCCTCAGCATCGGCGCTGTCCCAACTGCGGGCGTATTCTGCTTCAAGCTGTATCAACGCGAGCCTTGCTTCGACGGCTTCCAGCCTTGTGACCAGCCTATCGAGATGACTTGCTTCCATCAGGCGTCTCCCATCAGCTTTCTGAGTCGATTGTCCGACGGGCCACATTGCGACGTCCTGTGCGCCCAGGCATCGTTCGTTTGAACTAGGTCGCATGCGCTCAAGTGAGGACGTCTTGCCTCTTACGTTGACGTGGTGTCAGGCCATCCTTCGATGGGGCATGCCTTATCCCGGCATGCCCCCTTCACCAAGCTGGAAATCAACTCAGGCGACCTGTATGGCCTTGAGGTCGGCCAGGATCTCCGTGGCGCAGCGTTGGCCAGTCTCGACCGCGCCGTTGAGGTAGCCCTGGGACTCAATCGAGGTGTGCTCGCCGCAAAAGTGGCAGTTGTCCTGTCGAGTGCCTTCATAGCCGACAAAGGCCGTGTAGTTACCTGGCGCGTAGTAGCCGTATGCACCCTTGGTCCAACGGTAGCCTGGCCAGTAGTTGAGGATAGCGCGGCCATTCCACTCGTTAGTGATGCCCGGCAGCACTCGCTCCAGTTGGCCAAGGAACTGCGCCGCCTTAATGTCCAGCGAGGCATTTTTCATCGCTACCGCAGTCGCGCCGCCTGTGAAGTTGTTCAGTATGCCTTCGCTGCCCGTCTGGCCGCGGGTGACTTCCCAGGTGTCCTGATAACCGGTGTCCGAGTAGCTCGAGCCATTGCTGTTCTGCTGACGCCAGATGCGCTGGCGGAACTGCAGCTGGAACTTGCTGCTGTTGCCCATTGGCATGCTGTGGATCGCCAAGAGCTTGCGCGCATCGAAGCCCGCCGCGGAAAAGTCGACGCTGCTGCGCAGGATGCTGAATGGAATGGCCATCACCACCCGCTGGGCAATCACCTGTAGCGGACCCTTGCTGGTGTCGAAGTCGAGGCTGTAGCTGGCGTCCGGATTGAGGCTGATGCGCGTCAGCTCATGGCCAAGCTTGATCTGGCCGTCGCCGAGGCGGCTGGCCATGCCGCTGACCAATTGGTCGTTGCCGCCACGGATGTGATAGCGCTCATCGGACTCGCCGAACATTTCCAATTTTTGCTTGCTGGAGTAGCCAAGCAAATAGATCAGGTTGAGCGCGCTTTGCTCGCTGCACGCCGCGCCGTATTCGATCTCGTAGGCCACATCAAGCAAGCGGCCGAGGCGCGAGGTGATGCCGCCGGGTACGTAGCGGTCGATCCACTCGGTGATGCTCATCTTGTCCAGCACCAGACCGCGCGCGGTATAGCTGTTCCACAAGGTCGGGAAAGGCGCGGCCTTGACCTCGCTGGCGAGCTGTGCCTGGATCGTTTGGAAATCGGCAAAGGCCTCCTCTACGCTGTAGCGCTGGCCTTGGAAGAAGTAGATATCCTCGCCGCCTTGGGCCTTGTCGTAGGCCAACAGGTCATCCACCTGCAGGCCCAGCTCCTTGGCCAGCTTCAGGGTTTCCACGTGGTAGCCGTCGATCAGCTCGCCGCCGTTCTCGGCTATCTGCCCGGGGAAGGTGCTGCGGTTGCTGAAGCAACGCCCGCCCAGGCGGGTGGACGCCTCGAAGACGGTCGCGCTGACACCGTTTTTTTTCAACTCATAAGCGCAGCTCAAGCCAGCCAATCCCGCGCCGATCACCGCCACGCCAATACTGCCCGTGCCGCCACTCGGTGCCGCCTCGGAGAATTTTGGCAGGCCGGCGCTGGCCAGTACCACGCCGGCAATGCCGGCGGCCTTGAGCACCTCGCGGCGCGAACGCTGCAAGGCCATTGCCTGGTGGAAATCCGCAGTGTCCGGGGTGCTGCCGGCGAGGCGACTAAGCCCCTGCAAGCGGCTGAGCAAAGGTGTACGAGCCATCTATGAATCTCCGTTGTTATTGGTATAGGACTGCATAGAACAACTACGTTGGGGCGCGGCCGTAACGCATCGCGAGGTCATATCGGTGTGACGGTAGCCGGGCTACGCCGGACATTCGGGCCTTGCTCGATAACGCCGACTCCACCCCGCGGTATCGCGCCAGGTTGAGGAGTCAGAAGGCTAGATGCGCATAAAAAGGCCGGCAAATTCTAAATAGAGAAGGCTGCGTTCGAATAAATAGATAGCTGAGCCTCAGGGCGGGTTGTGCCCGCCCTCTCCCTCGCCGCCCGCCTCCACGGCCGCGACTCAGCCATCAGAGCCACGGCCAGGCGCTGCGCCAAATGGCTGCCGCGCAGCAGGTGCGACCTGATGTTTGCCATGGTCGGCAGCACCAAGCCACTCCGCCTGGTCAACTACCTGGGCGAGCACCTGGACCAGGCAACCCCGGCACCGCTTCGACGGCCAGACTCGGCTCGAACGGCCGTAGCTGCCCGGGAAAGACCCCGATGCTATCCACGTAGCGCAGCGCCGACTTGGCATCGCGCCACCCCACATAGTCCATCAGCGCCTTCTGGTCCCAGCCGCTGCGGGTGGCCCAGGTGGCGAAACCGCGACGCAAGGAGTGGCTGCTGTACAGTTCGGCCGGTAGCCCGGCGCCCTGCAACACCGCCCGCAGCAGCGGGATCACGCTGTGCGGGTGCAGCCCCTGCTCGCTCAGATGGCCCCAGCGATCAATGCCGCGGAACACTGGTCCGCGGGCGATGCCGGCGACGCTGATCCAGTCGCAGTAGGCTTGCACCGGACACAGCCGCGCCAGCGCTGGCGCGCGGTAGGTCTGGCCCTGGTTGTCGCGGTCACCCTTGCTCCAGGGCAGGAACAGCTGCATGCCCTCCCCCGGCCGCACCTGGATGTGCTCGACCTGCAGCCGGCACAGTTCATCACTGCGGAAGGCGCGCCAGAAACCGATCAGCAGCAACGCGCGATCACGCCAACAGCGCGATAGTCGAGGCAGATCCCCTTCGACCCGCGCCGTCGCCCCGACCTGCTCCAGCCAGGCCACGCACTGCTCCAACTCGCGCAACTGCAAGGGTTCGGCCTGCCGTTCCGGCCTCGGGTGCAGGGTGCGGATGCCCTTCAGCACCTGGCGCACCAGCGGGGTCTTGGTCGGATCGGGAAAGCCCTGGCTGACATGCCACTGCGCCAGGGCGGCCAGGCGCAGCTTCAGGGTGCTGCCGGCCAGGCTGCCGGCATGGTCGACCAGGTAGCGCACGATGGCATCGCTGGTCGCCGGCAGAAAGCCGCCCCAGCTCACCTCGAAGTGCTCGATCGCCTGCTGGTAGCTGCGCCGGGTGTTGGCCCGGGTGCCCGCCTGTAGGTAGCGCTCGATGTCCTGACTCACTGCCCCTCCCTTCCCCGACCTGGCGTACCGCGTTTTGAACGTAACCCGGCCGAAAAGCGGCCTCACCTTGGATAATTCGTGATTATCCAATCTTAATCCAGACGCAATCTGGCGAAAAGAATGCATCACCAATAGAATGTAAATACATAGTATGTATACCAGTACGAAATCGTAGGAGACCGACATGGCGCGTGGCGGTATCAACAAGGCGGTGGTGCAGAAAGCCCGTACCGCCCTCCTCGCCCGTGGCGAGCACCCGAGCATCGATGCGGTGCGGATCGAACTGGGCAATACCGGCTCGAAGACCACCATTCACCGTTATCTGAAGGAGCTGGAAGCCACGGAGTTAGCCCGTGGCAAGGCGCCGCTTGGCCTCAGCGAGCAGTTGGCCAACCTGGTGAACCAGTTGGCAGAGCAGATGCAGGAAGAAGCTCAGGCGTCCGTTGCTGAAGAGCGTGCGGCCTTGGCACGGGAGCGGCTCGAGCATCAGAGCCGCCTGCTGCAGGCTCAGGAGAACATTCGGCAGTTGGTGGTTCAGAACACTGACCTTGCTGAGCAACTCCAGGCCAGTCAGGAGGCGTTGCAGCAGGAACGGCTGCAGCGTCAAAACGCCGAAGTCGACAATGCTCGCTTGCTCCAGATGCAGGCGGATCAGGAATTGCGTATTGGCGAGCGCGACGAACAGATCCGCTTACTGGAAGGCAACCATCAACACGCCCGCGATGCCCTGGAACACTTCCGACAGGCCAGCAAGGAACAACGCGAGCAGGAGCAGCGCCGACACGAAGCGCAAGTCCAGCAGATGCAGATTGAACTGCGCACGCTGCAGCAGAGCCTGGTCGTCAGGCAGGACGAGATTACGCAGCTGCACCGTGACAATGCCCGCCTTCTTGCCGAAGCGCAGCAGCAGCGAAAGGAATGGATGACGCAGCAGAGACAACTGGAAGAAAGAGAACGCACCCTTGCGGACTCACAGCAGGTGCTCGTCCGCGCTGAGCAGGATAACGGCGTGTTGCAAGAGCGGTGCAATGCTCTACGAGCCGAGGCAAATCGCTTGGGCGAGAAGCTAACGGCTCAAGAACAGCACGTGCGGGGCCTCCTGGAACGCCTTGCCGAGGCAAACACGCAACTGAAGTCAGTCGGACATGTCCCGCCAAAGCATGAGGGCGAGGCAAGTCAGAGCTGATTCGGCGCTCGGGCAGCTCCTGAAGGTCGATGAATTGGCCTGCGTCCTGAGCGGGCTCCTGGCACGCTCAGACCACCTATCGCGGCGGGGCGATGTCGCCGCCCTGCTCCATGGCCGTCCGTTCCTGCAACAGCTTCTGGATGATGGCTTCCTGCTCTTCGTAATCGCCCTCGCCGATGTGCAGGTGACGGACTCGCCCATTGGCATCGATGAAGTAATGCGCCGGCCAGTACTGGTTGGTGAAGGCATTCCAGATGCGGTACTCGTTATCGACGGCCACCGGGTGCTTGACGCCCAAGCGCACGATCGCCTTGCGCACGTTGTCGATGATCCGTTCGAAGGGATACTCGGGCGTGTGCACACCGATCACCACCAGCCCCTGGTCGGCATAGCGCTCGGCCCACTGGTTCACGTACGGCAGGCTGTTCCGGCAGTTGATGCAGTCGTAGGTCCAGAAGTCCACCAACACCACCTTGCCGCGCAGGTCTGCTGCGCTATACGACGGGCCATTGAGCCACTGGGTGGCCCCGTCCAGCGACGGCATCGCGCCCAGGTCCGGGAGGCTTTCGATGCTGTCGGCGCGGGCGCTGCCCACCAGCTTCTCCAGCAGCGCCGGTACACCGTCGATGACCCTGCGCTCCAGGCCGGCCGCCAGGCGCGACGAGCCGGCACCGGCAAATTGGTCGGTGGTACCGCTACCGATGCCAACCACCGCCAGCAGGGCCAGGGCGCCGGCACCGCGACGCAACCATTCCACCGCCGGCAGCGACAGCCTTGCCCGTTGGAACACGCCGCGCCCGAGGAAGATCAGGGCACCCATTGCCACGGCGCTGCCGAGGCCGTAGCTGAGCAGCAGCAGGCTGGTGGAGGCACTCGGCCCATTGAGCATGGCGCCGGACAGGATCAGCCCCAGGATGGGACCGGCACAGGGTGCCCACAGCAGCCCGGCAGCGCAGCCCATCAACCAGGCCGACAACGCCGGCGAGAATCGGCGGGCATCACCGTGCAGCCGGTCGCCCAGCCAAAGCCAGGGGCGCGACAACCAGGTCCCGAAACGAGTGGAAAGCAGCGCTGCGGCAGACACGGCCATCAGCGTCAGGGCCAGGTAACGTCCCCATTGGCTGGCTTCGATCACCCATTCACTAGAGACGACCGCCAGGCTCGCCAGCGCGGCAAAGCCCGAAGCCAGGCCGGCCAGGGTCAGCAATGGCGACCAGGCAGGGCCGCCGGCACGTGAGAACAGCAACGGCAATACAGGGAGCACGCAAGGGCTGAACAGGGTCAGCACCCCGCCGAGAAAGGCGACAAGCAGCATAGGCACCTCGAAGGGGATGGGGTGGATGCGCCCGGCATCCGCGGTGTGCCCATTCCACCGGCGGGAGGTATCGATGATGTGTCCAGTGCCATCGGCCATTGCCACAGCAGGTATCGAAATCGGCCGCGGATACACGCTGATACTCGGCGCCGGGCGCCCTGCACTGCAATGGCCGGCGGGCACACTTCGCAGGGCCTGTACACAGGGATACACGAGGCCCCTCGGCGGACACATGCGAGACAAACCGCGTTGCCAGCATGCCAACACGAGCAGCGACGGCACCCGGTCGGCGCACTCATACCACAGGAACCCACCCATGATGCGCTCAGCCCTCTCCCCCTTGAATCACGCCCTCACCCGACTCGACCGCCTGGGCGCCTGGAGCGCCGACATCCCCCTGCGCCTGTTCCTCGCCTGGGAGTTCTACGAATCGGGCCTGGAGAAATGGAACGGCCAGAACTGGTTCGTGGACATCCAGTCGGCCTTCCCCTTCCCGTTCAACCTGCTCCCGCCCGACCTGAGCTGGCAGCTCTCGATGTGGGTCGAGTTGATCGCGCCGCTGCTCCTGTTGCTCGGGCTCGGCACCCGCCTGGCAACCCTGGCGCTGATGGTGCTGACCGTAGTCGCCATCGCCGCCGTGCATTGGCCGGCGCACTGGTCGAGCCTGGCGGAGCTGGCCCTGGGCTACTCCATCAGCGACAAGGGCTACGGCAACTACAAGCTGCCGTTGATCTACCTGGTGGCCGCCCTGCCCCTGCTGTTCAAGGGTGCCGGACGTCTCAGCCTGGATGCCCTGCTGTTCCGGAACAGAGCCTGACCTGGACTTGAAGCTGGCTTACACCCCTTTGGAGAATGCCCATGAACACTGCTTCCTTCCCCCATGGTGCAGGCCTCGGCTTGCGCCGCGCATTGCTGCCTGAACTGCTGGCGATGGATGCCGGCGCCGTGGACTTCCTGGAATGCACCCCGGACAACTGGATCAATGTCGGTGGCCGCTATGGTGACGGCCTGGCGCGCCTGGCCGAGCGTTTTCCGCTGGCCTGCCATGGGCTGTCGCTGTCCCTCGGTGGCCCGGCTCCCCTGGATCGCGAGCTGCTGCGGCGCACCCGGGAATTCCTCGACCGGCACAACGTGGCGTTCTTCAGCGAGCACCTGAGCTACTGCTCGGACGATGGCCAGCTCTACGATCTGCTGCCGCTGCCCTTTACCGACGAATCGGTGCGGCATGTCGCCTCGCGCATTCGCCAGGCACAGGACGCCCTGGGGCGACGCATTGCGGTGGAGAACATTTCCTACTACGCGGCGCCCTACCAGGCGCTTTCTGAGATCGACTTCCTCCGCGCGGTGCTGGAGGAGGCAGACTGCGACCTGCTGCTGGACGTCAACAACCTCTTCGTCAACTCGATCAATCACCGTTACAACGCCGCCGAGTACCTGTCGGCGCTGCCGGCTGAGCGGGTCGTGTACATGCATGTGGCCGGCCACTACGACGAAGCGCCGGACCTGAAGATCGACACCCATGGCGCCACGGTAAAGGATGATGTCTGGTCCCTGCTGGAACTGGCCTACCAGCGTTTCGGTGCGCTGCCGACCTTGCTGGAACGAGACTTCAACTTCCCGCCCCTCGCTGAACTGCTGACCGAGGTGGAGCAGGTTCGCCTACGCCAGCAGACTGCCATGGGCTGGCCGGAGGTGCGCCATGCATGAGGTATTGCGTGACCAGTTGATGAGCATGGCCCGCTATGTGCGCGACCCGCGGCACAACGCGCCGCCGCCCGGTATCGAGGCGCGGCGCCTGGCGGTGTACCGGCAATTGTTCTTCGGCAATGTGGAATCGCTGCTGTCAGGCGGCTTCCCGGTGCTTCGCGCCAGTCTCGGGCCGACGACGTGGCAGGCGCTGATCGAATCCTTCTACGCCGATTACCGTTGCCAGACGCCCTTGTTCACTGAAATTTCCGAGGAGTTCGTCAGCTTCCTCGAAGCCGGTGGCGGGGCAGCCCTGGATCTGCCGCCCTGGGTGGTGGAGCTGGCCCATTACGAGTGGGTGGAGGCGGCGCTGCTCCTGAGCGACAAGGAAGAACCCGCCCACGATCCAGAGGGCGACCTGCTCGAAGGGGTTCCACTGCTGTCGAACCTGGCCTGGCCGCTGGCCTACCAGTGGCCGGTCAGCGAGATCGCACCCGGCCAGCTCCCGCAGGAAGCGCCGCCACAGCCGACCTTGTTGCTGGCCCGGCGCGGGGCGGACCTGCAGGTGCATTTCTCGCGCATGGCGCCCCTGGCCCATGCGCTGCTCGTCTCGCTGCAAGAGCGGCGCTGCAGCGGCCGCCAGCACCTGGAGGCGCTGGCCGAGTCCATTGGTGTCGAAGGCGAGGCGATCCTGCCGCAGGGTCTGGCCCTGCTGCAAAACCTGCGCAGCCAAGGCGTCGTGCTTGGCACTCAGGTCGAGCCCGCCTGGTAATCCACCCCATCCCATTCATTAGGGTTGTGTTCCAGCTCAGCAAGATGGCGCGTGCCCGCTTGCACATCGTAGATGTGGAAGTTGTTCATCATCCGCCCATACAGGTGCAGGCTCACCGCGCGTTCTCTTTCGCTGGGAACGCCGGTGATATGGATGTGATCCGGGTTGGGCACGAAGCTTGTGACGGCACCGGGCGGCAAGAGAATGACGCCCCCGCGAACCAGCTCGATGCCCTCATCGCGAGTACGGTCCGTGGACAGGCATACGTAACTGCGTTCCTCCAGCACGCCCTCGACTATACCCACCACGCCCCAACTGCCATGGTCATGCACGGGTGTCCATTGCCCGGGCATCCACACCAGGGCGTATAGCGACAGGCCGTCATCCTCGGCACGAAAGATGAGGTTGCGCGAGTAGTGCCCAGGATCGCTGCGAAAATGCCTGGGCTCCAGAAATCCAGGTGCGGTGTCGATGAGCTCCATCATGAGCGGCGCCAGAGCCCCCACGCAGTCGCAGGGTTCTGACTGCATACGACTCAGCTCAGTGGCGCGATCGATGAATCTGTTCAATATCGAGTTCGGCACGTTCCACGCCCTCCGATAGCGCTCGACAACCGAGTAGACATTCAGGGTTTGCTGCCGGCCCACGGTAGGGTGCGCCATGCGCACCGATTGCGGTGTGCTACACCCAACCGCAGGTGCGCGCGGCGCACCCTACCTGGCCAATTTCGAGTTCCCCGCGTTGAAACTCAATTTAGTAGATTTTCACGGGCTGCCCGCAGCAGTCGCTCCTCACTGCACAGAGGCGTCAGTATGGTTCACATGGCTTCGGTCCGGGTTGCGGCAGCAGCCATTCGTGAGCGAGCCGCCCGTCCCGCTAGCCTTTGTCAGCCTTGCCAGCCGCCGCTGCGAACTTGGCCAGGTGCACGTCCAGTCGACGCGGGCGACGGCCATGGTCTTCGGCGCGCTCCTTGCGGCGGATGGCGTTGCGCACCATCAGCGAGCCCAGGTAGCGGATCGGCTCCGGCGGGAAGTAGCCGAGCGGACCCTGTACCAGCGGCGAACGGGTCCAGGGGTTGTCCAGCCCCAGCACCAGCGCCGACAGAATCTGCCCGCCCATGTGGCAGGGACCGACGCCGCTTCCCGAATAACCGAAGCCATAGAAGACATTGTCGCTCTGGCCCAGCCGGCCGAAAAACGGCAACCCGGTGACCGAGCGATCCGAAGGGCCGTTCCAGCTCGCGGCGATGCCGACCTCGGAGAACGCCGGGAAGAATTCGTCCAGGGTGCGGCGCAGAAGCGGCTGGTAAGGGGAAGGCTGGTCGAACACGGGCAGGATGTGCCCGCCATAGGCGAAGGTATTGCCGCCCTTGCCCAGCATGATCCGGCCGTCCGGCGTGTTGTGGTAGTAGTGCACGAAGATGCGTGAATCGAGCACCGTCACGCCGCTGGTGAGGCCGATGCGCTGCAGCAGGTCCGGGCGTGGCTCGGTGATGATCATGTCGCTGGACACGATCGCCACGGTGCGCTCGAACTGCGGGAAGGCGCGCGCCATCCAGGCGTTGATGGCCAACACGACCCGATCGGCGACGACGCGCCCGGAAGGCGTCGACACCACGGCGGGTCTCCCCTCATCCAGCCCAGTCATCGGCGTGCCCTCATACAGGCGGACGCCCAGTTCCAGCGCCACCCGGCGCAGGCCGCGCACCAGCTTGCCCGGCTGCACGCTGGCGGCCGCCGGCGAGAACCAGCCCTCGATGTGCCGGGTCGAACCCGACCTACGCTGCAATTCAGGCAGCGGGCAACGGACGAAGGAGTTGATGCCGTTGCGTTCCAGTGCCGCGATCACGCCATCGGTGGAGCCCTGCTGCGCCCGGTTGGTGGCGGTGTAGAGCGTGCCGTCGAGTCGGTACTCGGCATCCACGCCGTACTTTTTGCAGAAATCGCCGATGGCATAGATGCTCTCCTCCGAAGCCCGGACCAGGCGCACGGCCTCTTCGCGTCCGAACAGCCGTTCGAGGGTGAAGTACTTGGCGGACCAGGACAGCGCGCAGCCTCCATTGCGGCCACTGGCACCCGCGCCGCAGATGTCCGCCTCGACAATGACGACGTCGAGCTCGGGGTTCTGCTCCTTGAGCATGATCGCCGTCCAGAGGCCGGTATAACCGCCGCCGACGATGCAGACATCTGCGCGGGTGTCCTGCGCGAGCGGTGGGCAGGATACCGAGTGTTCTGTCCTGAGGGCCTGGTCGAGCCAGTAGGGTCGCATCGTTTTCATCTCCGTATGGCGGATTCGGGAAGGTCAGGCAGGTCGCGGGAGCCATCAGAACAATTTGGCTTGAATAGCTGAAATCGATTTGTTGTATTTTCAAATAAGTTCAACTTATCCAAACGACACCGCCATGCAGATTTCTCATTCCCAGTTGCGGGCCTTCCATGCCGTGGCAGAGGCCGGCAGCTTCACCCGTGCGGCCGAGCAGCTCTGCCTGTCGCAGCCGGCGGTTTCCGACCAGGTGCGCAAGCTCGAGGAGTACTACGGGGTGATGGTGTTCCATCGGGACAAGCGCTCCGTGCGCCTGACTGAAGTGGGCGAACGGCTGTTCGGCCTCACCCGGCGGCTCTTCGACATCAGCATCGACGCCCACGAACTGCTGATGGACTATCGCGGGCTCACCACCGGCAGCCTGGTCCTCGCGGTGGACGCCCCTGTACACGTGCTGCCTTATGTCGCCCGCTTCTGCGCGCGCTATCCCGGCATCGACGTGCGGATCGAAACGGCCAATACCGACGAAGTCCTGCAACGGCTGTTCAGCCACCGCGCCGACCTGGCCCTGCTGGGGCGCAGCGTGGACGATGAACGCCTGCTCGCCCTGCCGCTGCGCCGCGATCCCATGGTGGCTTTCGTGTCCCTGGAGCACCCCTGGGCGACACGCGAATCCATCCGCCTCGCAGACCTGGACGGCACGCCGCTGGTGATGCGTGAACAGGGGTCGGTGACTCGCCTGACGCTGGAGGAAGAAATGGCGGCGGCGGGCCTTTCGATCAACAAGGCGATCGAGGTCGAAGGGCGTGAAGCCGCATTGGAGGCAGTGGCATACGGCATAGGCGTAGGCGTGATTTCCGCCGCCGAACTGGGCTTCGATTCACGGCTGCGCGCCTTGCCGATCGTCGACTGCCAGCGTCATTTCACCGAGACCCTCGCCTGTCTCCGCGCACAAAGTTCGCGGCGCATTCTCATGACCTTCCTGGACATGATCAACGAGGCCTGAAGGTTGTCGCCCCTGCGATGAGGCGCGGAGTCCGGCCGCCCCCTGGGAGGCAGACTTTTCGTGGGGCGCTTCCTGTCGCCAAGCGGGCCAAGGCCTGCGCTCAGGAGCCGGAGAATAAGCCCTCGCACCGATGCCTTCGCAAGATGTGGTGGAACGAAGCGATACCCATCGATACCGGCCTCAAAAGGCACTTTTTCGATGCTGGAAGGCGGCGTATCGTGAAAGTTCCAGTCCCGTGGAGGTGACGCTATGTTCCAGGTAATACGCAATGGCGAAAACCGCATCGACGTCGACTTTGCCGGCAAGCTCGACAGCAATGACATGCGTGTCGGGCTTGACGAGCTGACCCGGAAATCCGATGGCATCGAGCATGGTCGCATGCTTTATCGAATCGGCGAGTTCGAGCTTCCTACGCTGGGCGCCATGGCCGTTGAAGTGTCGCGGATCCCGCAACTGTTCCGCTTCATTCGGCGGTTCGATCGCATGGCCGTCGTAGCCGACAAGAAATGGGTAAGGACCGTCAGCGAAGTCGAGGGCTCACTGATTCCGGGCCTGACGATCAAGACGTTCGATTCCAGGCAGGTGGCAGAGGCCGAATCCTGGTTGCAGCGTTGAGGAATGAGCCCCGCCCGGCGCGGGGCTTTTTCCAGCCCCCTTCCAATCCGGGAGCGAGGGGCGCAGATTTGGCCTGCATGCGGTCCCATTGAATTCTGGCGATCACCATCGCCCACAGGGATCGCCGCGAGTCGTCTACTTGTTTCCTTATGCCGGAAAGTGCCAGCCGATCGAGCAGCAGACCGTGACCAACACCCCGACCGAACCCCGCACACCGCTCGTTTATATCGTCGACGACGACCAGGATCTGCGCGACTCGCTGGCCTGGCTGCTGGAGTCGGTGAGCATCGCCGCGCAATGCCATGCCGGCGCCGAGGACTTCCTCCGCCATTACGATCCCAAGGTACCGGCTTGCCTGGTGCTGGACGTGCGCATGCCGGAAACCAGCGGCTTCCAGCTGCAGGAAATCCTCAACGATCGCGGCATCACCCTGCCGACCATCTTCGTCTCCGCCCATGGCGACATTCCCATGTCGGTCAAGGCGATGAAGAACGGCGCGATCGACTTCGTCGAGAAGCCCTACAACCCCCAGCAGATGCTCGAGCGCATCCAGGCGGCGCTCAGGAGCGCCGTACAGGTGCATGCTGGCATGGAGCAGCGCAAGCAGCTGCAAGGCAAGCTCAGTCAGCTCACCAGCCGCGAGCGCGAGGTGTTGATGATGGTGGTCGATGGGAAGGCCAGCAAGGTCATCGCCAGGGAACTGAACATCAGCGTCAAGACGGTGGATGTGCACCGCACCAAGATCAAGGACAAGCTGGGCGTCTCCAACATCGCCATGCTGGTGCGCGAAGTGCTCAACCTGACCAGCGAAGACGTCGCTGAGCGCAGCCACAGGCCTTGAAGCCCAATTTTAAGTTTCGTTTAAGCGACCTCCTGTACCTTTGCCACTCGAGTTTCCCCACGGCACGGACCACTGCCCCTGACGCAGCGATGGTTCGGCCGCAGCATCGAGCTCGGGTGGGCGCCATCCCCGGCGAACACCCAGTCCCGCGCCGCACCTCTTGGCCGGGTCGCCCAGCATGGAACGGGCAAACTAAAGGCCGGCCAGCCCAGGATGGGCTGACCGGCCTTTTTTCTGGTTCATCGCGCTTTCCCGGGGCAGTCCGGGATCAAGACCCGCGCCATTGCCAACAGCCGGTGCGCGCGGCACACCCTACCCCGCTACGCCTCTCCCACACTCAACCAGGGCCGTGTAATTTCTGAGCATCCCGGAAGCAGGCTGAGGGTATAAAGCAGTAATCGTCCACCCAGGCGGTGATTGGATCGATTCGGAGGCCGCAAGATGTTCACACCCCAGGACAGCGACTTTCGCAAACTCATCGAGGCGATGCCCTTGTGCATCATCCTGCATGACGCCAGGACCAAGGAGATCCTCTGGGCCAACCCCGCGGCACTCGCTGTGCTGGGCTTCACCCTGGAGGAACTGGTGCCGCTGAAGGCACCGGACATGACCAGCAGCGCGCCCAAATACCGCCGCTCGGTCGGCCTGCGCTGGCTGGAGGGCGCGGCCCGCACCGGACAACGTGCCATCGAATGGTGCTATCGCTCCAAGCAGGGCGTCGAAATCCTCTCCGAGGCGGTCGCCACCCTGGTCCGTCTCGCCGAGCGCGATGTGCTGATGGTGCAGTTCCGCGACATTTCCCGCGAGGAACAGGTCAAGCGCGACCTGAGACGTTTCGAGAGCCGGCTGCGGACCTTCATGCAGGATCTGGCGGAAGGGGTCGCGGTACTGGATGCCGACGGCGCCATCCGCTTCATCAGCGACTCCGGCCTGCGCCTCATCGGCTGCAGCGAGGGGAACCTTTTGGGCCATAGCTTCACCGAGCTGTGCGATGACAAGTCGCGCCAGCGACTGCTGGCCAACCTGGGATGCAAACCGCCCAGCCGCGCCTCCTACAGCGTCCCCTACCGCATTCGCCACGGCGACGGCAGCTGGCACTGGCACCATGCGACATGCCGCTACATCGAGCTGGAGGACGACCTGCGCGGCCATCTGCTGCTGTTCCGCGATGTGACCGAGCAGGTGACCGCCGAAGAGGCGCGCCGGGCCAGCGAACAGAAACTGGAGTACCTGGCCCGGCACAACGCCATGGGCGAAATGGCCGTGGCGATCGCCCACGAACTCAGCCAGCCCCTGGCGGCGACCCGCAATTTCATCGAGGGGGCGCTGCTGCGCCTGGACCGCAACGCCCCGGCCAACGAGCAGGTCGCCTTCGGCCTGAACAGTGCCGTGCGACAGATCGAGCACGCCTCGCTGATCATCAAGAGCGTGCGCGGCTACGTGGTGAAGCTGGAGCAAGCCGAACAGGTCGTCGACCTCAATGAGGTGCTTGCCGAGACCCAGTACTTCATCAGCCTCAAGGGACAACCCTGCCGGGTACGGATCGAGGTCACGCCGGCCAGCATGCCCCTGCTGGTGAGCTGCGAGCCGGTGCTGATCGGCCAGGTCATCCTCAACCTCGCCTTCAATGCCATCGAAGAATTGATGGACCTGCCCCTGGCCCAGCGCAGGCTGCGGATCTACACGGCATTGAGCCGCGACTCGGCGATCCTCTGTGTCGAGGACCGGGGGCGCGGCATCGAGGCCGGACACCAGGAAAAGCTGTTCGACGGCTTCTTTTCCTCCAAGGTCAGCGGCAATGGCATCGGTCTGGCACTGTGCAAGAACATCATTTCCCGCCATCGGGGCGAGATCTGGGCGCAGAACGTCAGCCCCCATGGCGCCATGTTCTGCTTCACGCTGCCACGGGTGGCGGCAAAGGGCACGGTCGCCCCATAGCCGAGCCCTGCCGCACGCAAGTGGCTACTTGTGCGCCCGATATTCCGCCAGCCAGCCGAGCAGCACGCCGAACGGGATGGACACCAGGAGATTGCCCAGCGGGGCGAACGAAAGTTCCGCTGACGCGGTGGCACTGTCCGGCCAGGCGAAGACGCTGAGAAACAGCGCGCAGTCGGCCACGAGCACCAGGCCGACCGCCAGCAAGGGCACCAGCTGCGCCCTGAACGCGGCCAGCAGGAGCACGCAGACGACATAGGGCGTAAAGGCCCAGAACATCAAGGGTGCAGTGAATGCATCCAATCCGTTCGCGGACCCGAAGGTGGCGATGTAGACGTGCAGTGCGGCGCCAAGGCCTGCCAGGGCCAGGGTGCAGGGGTTCATCCATTGCCTCATTCGGGGCCTCGCTAAGGGCTGGCCGTCGCTCCGCTCTGCGCCTGGAGCTCACCCTGGCCAAGCCGGGTGCCTGAGTACCACGTGGCAACGATAGCCAATGATGGCGGTGGCTGCAGAGCTCGGCGCAGGTGCTCGCTCGTCCTTGGCGGCCCTCGATCAGCGAGGCCGGTCGCTCAGCCTTCCACGCGATTGCGCCCCGCCGACTTGGCCCGGTACAGCGCCCGGTCGGCGGCTTCGATCAGCTCAAGCTCACGGCCCTGGGCCTGGGCGCCATGCAGCGTGGCGGCTCCGATACTGACGGTAACCCGCCCCAGGGGGCTGGCACTGTGGGCGATATCCCGGGCGTTGATGCGTTCGACCAGCAGCTCGGCCACGGCAAGGGCGCCGGAAAAATCGGTGTTCGGCAGGATGATCGCCAGCTCTTCACCGCCGTAACGGGCCACCAGGTCCCCGGGACGCTTGACGCACTGCTGCAGTTGCTCGCCGACCTGGCGCAGGCACTCGTCACCGGCGATATGGCCGTAGGTGTCGTTGAAGCCCTTGAAATGATCGATATCGAGAAGCAGCAACGACAGCGGCGCGCCTTCCCGACCGGCCCGCCTCGACTCCAGCTTGAGCATCTCGTCAAAGCAGCGGCGATTGGCCAGACCGGTAAGCGGGTCCTGGGCGGCGAGCACCTCCAGCTGGCGGTTGGCCTGAAGCAGGTCTTCACGGGCATCCACCAGCGACCCCTCCGCCTGGATGCGGCGTTTGATATCGAGGATCAGCAGGCGGCCGATGGTCACGATGATCACCAGCAGGGCGAATACGACCCCGACGATCAGCAGGCTCTGCTGCCGCCAGGTCTGCAACGCCTCTTCCCGCCCCAGCGCCACGGTGGTCACCAGGGGATAGCGCTCGTTGGTGCGGAAGGCGTAGATCCGCTCCGTGCCGTCGAGGCCGGATTTGAAGGATGCCGTGCCGGACTTGGCGCCCGAGTAGTAGCGAAGGAAGTTCTGCGATTTGGAGAAGTCCCGCCCCACGTCCTGCTCGCGGAAGGGATAGCGGACGAGCAACTGCCCGCTGGTGGTGGCCAGGCTGATGGCCCCCTGATCGCCGACGTCGATCTTGCCGAACAGGCGCAGGAAATTCTCGATGCCCAGGGTGATGGAGATGACCCCGCCGAACTCTCCCCGCAGGTCCTGGAACCGCCGGCTGACGGTGATCACCCAGTCGCCGGTGGAACGGCTGCGGATCGGTGGGCCGATGAAGATGTCCTGGGACGGATTATCCCGGTGATGGATGAAGAAGGCTCGGTCAGCGCTGTTCGCGCCCTCGGGGACGCTGCCATTGGACGACATCAGCCAGTCGCCCCGGGCGTCATAGATGACCAGGCCATTGAGCTGGTTCAGCAGGTGCTCCTGGCGGTCCACCAGTTGATGGAGGCGCCGCATGTGCTCAGGCCCGGTGCCCTCGGTCTCCAGGCGCTCGGCCAGCCCCAGGAGCAGCATGGCGCTCTGGGTGACTATGCCCTCGGCGTAGGTATCCAGGGTCTGGGTCAGGTTGAGGTTGTGGGTGGCGATTTCGGCCAGCGTGCGCGCTCGCGCCGACCAGATCTGCCAGGCGGTCGCCAGCGACAGCGACATGCAGACAACGAACAACAGGAGTACGGCAAGGCGAATATCACGTTTCACGTAGGCACCACTCGGAAAGTTCCATTTCCGGACTGCAGGTACCGCCGCGTCATTCGAGCAACTGGTCCACAACCCAGGCTCCCGGTGCGGTCCGTCCTGGACCGGCTGACAGGGATGGGGTGAATTCTAGCTTCCCGATTCGGGAAAGGCATTGGCCGAATTTTCATCCGGCCAGCTCGGATTCACCTCCCATCAGCGCAATACCGGCGAGGCAACGCCGGGGCCTCGATCCGACGCGGCTAGCGCCGCCCCTTCTTCTTGTCCGCCTCCGTTCCCTTGTCGACACTTGCGCAGGGCAGCCTGATCAGTTGGAAGATCAGCCGGTCGAGGGTTCCGCGCAGGCGCCCGACCCAGCCTCGCAGGCCGGTCCGCCTCGGCGTAGCCGCCGAAGTGGAACGAACGGAAATGGTCTTGGCCATGGCGGGACCTCCTGTGGGTCGGCTCGTTGATGGAACCAGCGTGCGCCCGCCGAACCGCCTTCGTATTGACCGGTGGCAAGGGTTCTCCAGGCCCGGCTTGGGCAGTTTGCCGCCCTCTTCCCTCGCTTGACCCCGGTCAAGTCGTGCCTGCCGGTTGGGCGTGAAAATCTGCCGAGGTTCCCCAAATGGAGTTCGCAGCATGTCTACGCAACAGAGTACGCAGCCACTCGCCGCTGTCCCCGCTGCACAGACCGATGAGCACTGGATCGAGCCCCTGGACGACGGCACCCATGTCCTGATCCGACCGCTGCGCCCCGAAGACCGGGCGCGGGAAGTCGAGTTCATCAGCAACCTCTCTCCCGAAACCCGGCATTTCCGCTTCCTGGGCGCCATCAAGGAGGTGAGCCCCGCCCTGCTGGACCACCTGATGGAAGTGGATTACCAGCACAAGATGGCCTTCGTCGCCCTGGTGCACCAGGACGGCAAGCTCATCGAGGTGGGAGTCAGCCGCTACGCCGCCTCGGATGCGGCCGGCCAGTGCGAATGCGCGGTGACGGTGGCCGACGCCTGGCAGGGCCGTGGACTTGGCCGTTCCCTGATGCGTCACCTTATCGACAATGCCCGGCGCAATGGTTTCACGCGGATGTATTCGGTAGACGCCGCAGCCAATGCACAGATGCATGAACTGGCCCGGGAACTGGGGTTCCAGTGCCAGCGGGACCCGCAGGATGCCGCCCAACTGATCCACAGCCTGGCGCTGTGACAAGCGGCGCCGGCCCGGGTGAAGGGCGCTTGCCGGGCCGGCAAGCGGTGGCTGGTCAACATGACCTGGCCCTGGATGGCTGCAACGGGTCGCGCCGCCACCCACCCGATCGGCGGCAGCGGCCTGCTCCAGCGCTGCCCGGCGGCTGAACTACCCTGCATGGTTGCCACCCTTGCATTGCCAGGAGCGACCTCATGCCGAACACCCAGTCCGCCAGCCAGGTGCCCAACCGGTTCGTCGAATGCAATGGCCGCCGCCTCGCCTATCGCATCATCGGCGAGGGCACGCCCATGGTGCTGTGCCTGCGCTTTCGCGGCGTCATGGACTCCTGGGATCCGGCCTTCCTCGACGCGCTCGCGGCACAGGGTTTCAAGATCCATGTCTTCGACTACAGCGGCCTTGGCCTGTCCGGTGGCACGCCCAGCTATGACCCGGCGTCGCTGGCGCGCGACACCATCGAGCTGATCTCCGCGCTGGGGCTGGGCAAGGTCGTGCTCGGCGGCTGGTCACTGGGCGGTATCGCCGCGCAGGTGGTCATGCTGCAGGCGCCGCAGCTGGTCAGCCACCTGGTGCTGCTAGGCACGACACCACCCGGCCAACTGGTGAAGACCGGCGAGGCACTGTTCTACGAACTGGCACGCCGGGAAAATGACTTCGAGGATTTCGTGCAGCTGTTCTTCGAGCCGACATCGTCCGCCAGCCGCGAAGCCGCCATCCGCTCCGCCGAGCGCATGGCCGCGCGCCAGGAAGGCCGCTGCCCGGAGGTACCCCATGAATGGGCGGGCCAGCAGCTGGGGGCTGGCCCGCGCAACCCGATGTTTCCACTGGCAGCGGCGCTGGACGCGCTGCGCACGACAGAGACGCCTGTCCTGCACCTCGGGGGCGACCATGACATTGTCTTCCCGGTGGAGAACTGGCATGCCCTCAGTGGCGCCCTGCCCACCCTGCACCTGGTGACCCTGCCACGCACGGGGCATGGGCCCCACCTGCAGTATCCGCAGGCCAGCGCCGCGCACATCGCCGCGTTTATCGCCGGTTGAGGGAAGCGTCAGGCGCCCGAAACGCCCGGAGCAGCCAGGGTGCCCTGTACCTCCCTGGGAGCCTGTCCGGCGAGGCATTCGGCGAGGATCGAAAGCTCGACCTCGGCAGCATTGAGCTCCGCCGCGCCGGCGACTTCCCAGCGGTCCTTGAGCACCAGCAGGTCCGCTTCCTGTTCGGCTCTCAGGCACCACTGGAAATGGTCATGCCAGTCCCCCAGGGCCGATTGCACGGCCTTCAGGGCGTAGATGGCGTCATTCGGGATCGGCGAGAGCGTTGGATAGGCTTCGTGGGCGTAGCGCATGCGCTTGACCAGCAGGCGCAGGGCGTGGCGGTCGAACGCCGGATCGGCCAGGGCCTCGCGCAAGCGTTGCAACTGCCGTTGCAGGCGAATCCGCACACGCTCGCGGAGTCGTCCCAACTCGCCATCGCGCCCGGCTTCGCGCATTTGCGCGGGCCAGCCATCCAGCACCGTCATGAAGCGCTGTACCGTGACGCTGCTCTCGATGCCGGCATAGCGCGACTCCAGCAGGTGCTTGCGCCGCTCAGCCTGGTCCTGGAAGCCCTGGTGTTCGAGCTCGCCGATCAGCACCTCGAGGTCCCGTACCGGTGTGGTCAGCCGGCCAACGTCAGCTGCCGCCGCATCCAGCGCCCTGGGTGCCTCCAGCCGGCGCATCGGCCGCAGCAGGCTGCGCAGCTTGCGCAGGTTGATTCGCAGATCGTGCAGCGCCTCGTCATCGGTACGGCAGGCAAGGCGTGCATAGGCGTGATGAAGCCCAACTTCCAGTCCCAGTACCTGGGCGACGATCGAATCGATGAATGACATCCCGGCTACCCTTCGAATCCACGTCCGGGGAGCATAGCCAACGAACATGAGAATGATGTTGCATCAGGTCAATGCCGTGGCGACCCGGCATGGACATCGCCATCGCGGTTGTGGCAGCGTCCGGGCGACAGTGCAGACCAGGGAGTCCGGTATGGCCGACAAGAAAGAATCCATTGCCCGTTTCATCCGCGAAGAATTCCCCCAGACCCGGGTCGTGGTCGAAGCCGTGGGTGACCGTGGCGCCACCGTTTCGCAACCGGTGGACGAGTCCGACCTGCGCCCCGGCGGGACCGTTTCCGGGCCGACGCTGATGGCCATCGCCGATGTGGCGCTCTACGTCGCCCTGCTCGGGGAGATCGGCATCGTGCCGCTGGCAGTCACCACCAGCCTGACCATCAACTTCCTGCGCAAGCCCGAGGCGCGCAAGCGCATCATCGGCGAATGCCAGCTGATGAAGGTCGGCAAGACCCTCGCCGTGGGTGAGGTGGCCCTGTATTCGGAAGGCCTGGAAGAGCCGGTGGCCCACGTCGTGGGCACCTACTCGATTCCGCCCGCCCGGCCGCGCTGAACGCCAACCCGCCATCCGGCACTCCAAGGGTGTCCACCGGACGCTTGCCCGGTACAATGCGCGCCTGCCCCAGTGCCGGATGTCATTGCCATGTCTTTACCCAAACACCACCTCGAACTCCTCAGCCCCGCCCGCGACGTCACCATCGCCCGCGAGGCCATCCTGCACGGGGCCGATGCCGTCTACATCGGCGGTCCGAGTTTTGGCGCCCGCCACAACGCCTGCAACGAGGTGGCGGATATCGCCAAGCTGGTCGAGTTCGCCCACCGCTTCCATGTGCGGGTGTTCGTCACCATCAACACCATCCTCCATGACGATGAGCTGGAGCCGGCGCGCAAGCTGATCCACGAGCTCTACGACGCCGGTGTCGATGCGCTGATCGTGCAGGACATGGGCGTCCTCGAACTGGACATTCCGCCTATCGAGCTGCACGCCAGCACCCAGACCGATATCCGTACCCTGGAACGCGCCAGGTTCCTCGACAAGGCCGGCTTTTCCCAGCTGGTCCTGGCCCGCGAGCTCAACCTGAAGCAGATCCGCGCCATCGCCGATGAGACCGACGCGGCCATCGAGTTCTTCATCCACGGTGCCCTCTGCGTGGCCTTCTCCGGGCAGTGCAACATCTCCCACGCCCAGACCGGCCGCAGCGCCAACCGTGGCGACTGTTCCCAGGCCTGCCGCCTGCCCTACACCCTGAAGGACGACCAGGGCCGCGTGGTGGCCTTCGAAAAACACCTGCTGTCGATGAAGGACAACAACCAGAGCGCCAACCTCAGCGCCCTGGTCGACGCCGGCGTGCGCTCCTTCAAGATCGAGGGGCGCTACAAGGATGCGAGCTACGTCAAGAACATCACCGCCTACTACCGCCAGCGCCTGGACGGCATCCTCGAAGGTCGCCCGGACCTCGCCCGCGCCTCCAGCGGCCGCACTGACCACTTCTTTGTGCCGGACCCGGACAAGACCTTCCACCGCGGCAGCACCGACTACTTCGTCAGCGAGCGCAAGATCGACATCGGCGCCTTCGACACGCCGACCTTCACCGGCCTGCCGGTGGGCCAGGTGGAGAAAGTCGGCAAGCGCGACCTGATTGCCGTGACCCATGAGCCGCTCACCAACGGCGATGGCCTCAATGTCCTGGTCAAGCGCGAAGTGGTGGGCTTCCGTGCCAACATCGCCGACCTGAAGGGTGAATTCGAGGAAGACGGCGAGAAGCGCTGGCGCTACCGCGTCGAGCCCAACGAGATGCCGGCCGCCCTCTCCCGCCTGCGCCCGAACCATCCGCTCTCCCGCAACCTGGACCACAACTGGCAACAGGCGTTGCTCAAGACCTCCGCCGAGCGCCGCATAGGGCTCGACTGGAAGGCCAGCCTGCGCGAAGAGCGCCTGGAGCTGACCGCCACCAGCGAAGAAGGAGTGAGCACGACCGTTGGCCTGGACGGCCCCTTCGGCGCGGCGAACAAGCCCGAGCAAGCCCTCGAGCAGCTGCGTGACCTGCTCAGCCAACTGGGCACCACCGCCTATTTCGCCAAGGACATCGAACTGGATGCTCCGCAGGCGTATTTCATTCCCGCCTCCCAGCTCAAGGCCCTGCGCCGCGAAGCCATCGAGGCGCTGACCGAGGCCCGTGTCGCCGCCCACCCGCGCGGTTCGCGCAAGGCGGTCAGCGTGCCGCCGCCGGTCTATCCCGAGGCGCACTTGTCGTTCCTCTACAACGTCTACAACCAGAAGGCCCGGGACTTCTACCACCGCTACGGTGTGCAGTTGATCGACGCCGCCTACGAGGCCCACGAGGAAACCGGCGAGGTGCCGGTGATGATCACCAAGCACTGCCTGCGCTTCTCCTTCAACCTCTGCCCGAAGCAGGCCAAGGGCGTCACCGGCGTGCGCACCAAGGTGGCGCCGATGCAACTGGTGCACGGTGACGAGGTGCTGACCCTCAAGTTCGACTGCAAACCCTGCGAAATGCACGTGGTCGGCAAGATCAAGGGCCATATCCTCGACTTGCCGCAGCCGGGCAGCGCCGCCAGCGGCGGCGTGGTCGGCCAGATCACCCCCGACGACCTGCTCAAGACCATCCGCAATCGCGCCCCGCACTGAGGCCGGTTGCTCCAGGGAGCCCGGGCCAGCATCGGCCACGGGCTTCCCGTGCCGTCACTCCAGCTGGCCCAGAATGCGATAGGCCAGCTTCACCCGCTCCTCGTTCGGGTAGTTCTTGTTGGCCAGCAGCACGATGCCGAGCTTCTTCACCGGCACGAAGGCCACATAGGCGCCGAAGCCATTGGTCGAACCGGTCTTGTTGACCCAGACGGCCTCCTGCGGCGGCGTGGGCGGATTCAGTGCAGTCACCGCCATGCTCTCCAGGGCCATCCGGCTGCTGTTGCCTGCCTGGAGCGTATCCAGCGCCGCGGGGTACGGGTACTGCTCCCAGATCAGGTCCTGGGTCATGGCCCCCAGCTTGTAGTACCCCGTCCGGGTGGCATCGATGGCGCGTTGAAGGTTCGCGTCCACTTCCGCCAGGCCCAGGTTCGCCTCGACGAAGCGCAGCAGGTCCTGGCTGCTGGATTTCACCCCATAGGCCTCGTCGGCCAGTACCGCCGGGTTCAGCCGAACCGGCGCGTCGTCCTTGCTGTATCCCTGCGCGTAGCGCGGCATCGCACTCGCCGGTACCTCGATAAAGGTGTTTCCCATTCCGAGCTTCGGCAGCAGTTCGGTCTCCATGGCCTTGGCGTAGGACAAACCGAGGCGCCTGGCAGTAACCGCGCCGAGCAGGCCAATGCTGGGATTGGCGTAGGTCCTGTGTGTGCCGGGAGCGAACCGGGGCTGCCAGGACCGGTAGTAGTCCATCAGTTGCTGGTCGTTCCTGACCTCATCAGGCAATTGCAGCGGAAAACCGCCTGCGGTGTGGGTGGCCAGGTTGACCAGCGTCACCTGGTCGAGCTTGCTGCCCTTGAGCTCCGGCAGGTAATCGCTGGGGCTGCGGGTCAGGGAGAGCTTGCCGTGGGCTTCGGCGTAAGTGGCCAAGGTTACATTCAGCGTCTTGCTCACAGAGCCGACTTCGAACAACGTATCGCGGGTGATGGCCTGGTGGGTCGCCCTGGACGCAACGCCATAGTTGTAGAAGTACCGCTCACCTTTGACCGTTACCGCAATGGCCAGGCCTGGGATGCCGTACTGCCGCATGACCTCCTCGGCAGCCTGCTGCACGGTGGCATCCATGCGCCCCTGGTCGCCAGTCGCCATGGCATGGCTGCCGAGCGAGGTGGCCAGGGCGAGCAACAGTGACTGTACATGGCGCTTTCCTGCTGGTGGCATCGAGATCGTCCTTTGCTCTTGAATCGGGGGAAGAACCTAACACCACCGGCACCCGGTACCAAACGAAGTGGCACTGTACGCCCCCGCACGGGGATGGATTCGGCAAGTCTCCCGACGCGCCAGCGGGCCGCGCCGCAATCGGCGGCGACCGTTCGTACGGACGGATACGCGCAAGGTTTGTGCAAGCGCAGGTATCTGGACGACGCTGGATACACTGCAATACAAAGGACGGCGGGCAAGCGTCGTCGAGCCCGATACACTAGCTCCCTGATCAAGTTGTGCGAGGTTTGTCCATGGATCATGTCGATCACATCCTGATCGTCGACGACGACCGGGAAATCCGCGAACTGGTGGGTAACTACCTGAAGAAGAATGGCCTGCGCGTCAGCCTGGCGGCCGATGGCCGGCAGATGCGCGCCTTTCTCGAATCCAATGCAGTGGACCTGATCGTCCTCGACATCATGATGCCCGGCGACGATGGCCTGCGCCTGTGCCGTGAGCTGCGCGTGGGCAAGCACAAGGCCACGCCGGTCCTCATGCTCACGGCGCGCAACGACGAGACCGACCGCATCATCGGCCTGGAAATGGGCGCCGACGACTACCTGACCAAGCCGTTCTCCGCTCGTGAACTGCTGGCCCGGATCAACGCCGTACTGCGCCGCACCCGGATGTTGCCGCCGAACCTGCAGATCAGTGAGAGCAGCCGGTTGATCGGCTTCGGCAAGTGGCGCCTGGACACCAGTGCGCGGCACCTGCTGGACAACGAGGGCACCCTGGTCGCCCTGAGCGGCGCCGAGTACCGCCTGCTGCGGGTCTTCCTCGACCACCCGCAACGGGTGCTCAGCCGCGAGCAGCTGCTCAACCTCACCCAGGGCCGCGAGGCGGACGTGTTCGACCGCTCCATCGACCTGCTGGTCAGCCGCCTGCGCCAACGCCTGCAGGACGACGCCCGCGAACCCGCCTGTATCAAGACAGTGCGCAGCGAAGGCTACGTCTTCTCGCTGCCCGTGGTACTGATCGAGCCGACGCCGTGATGGCCCTGCCCCGCTGGCCAAGCACCCTGGCCGCCCGTCTGGGGCTGATCTTCCTGATCGGGCTGGTGCTGGCCTACGGCCTGTCCTTCAGCTCGCAGTTCTACGAGCGCTACCAGACCGGCCGCGAGGTGATGCTCGGCAACCTGGAGCATGACGTGAGCACCGCCGTGGCACTGATCGATCGCCTGCCGGCGGAGGAACGTGCCACCTGGCTGCCGCTGCTGGATCGGCGCAACTACCGCTATCGACTCGATGCCGGCCTGCCCGGCGAACCCATGGACATGGACCGGGCACATATGGCGGCGACCTCCATCGAGCGGGCCATCGGCCAGCGCCATGCCCTGCGTTTCGAGAACATTCCCGGACCTAACCCCCACTTCCAGGCGCACCTGGTGCTGAGCGACGGCCGCCCGCTGACGATTGACGTCACCCCCGCACCCATCCCGGTGGCCCAGTGGCTACCGGTGGTCCTGATCCTGCAGTTGGCCCTGCTGCTGCTCTGCACCTGGCTGGCGGTACGCATGGCGATCCGTCCCCTGACGCGCCTGGCCCGGGCCGTCGACCACCTCGATCCGGACACCCCTGGCCCGGAACTCGACGAGCGCGGCCCGAACGAAGTGGCCTACGCCGCCCGCGCGTTCAACGCCCTGCAAGGCCGCATTGCCGCCTACCTGAAAGAGCGCATGCAACTGCTGGCGGCCATCTCCCACGATCTGCAGACCCCCATCACACGCATGAAGCTGCGTGTCGAGCAGATGGATACCTCGCTGGAGCGGGACCGGCTCTGGAGCGACCTGAACGAAATGCAGCACCTGGTACGTGAAGGCGTCGCCTACGCGCGCAGCATGGACGGAGCCAGCGAGGCCCCGTACCGGATCGACCTCGACGCCTTCCTCGACAGCCTGGTCCTCGACTACCAGGACAGCGGCCAGGCGGTGAGCCTCGACGGAACCAGTGGCGTGCTGCTGGAAACCCGTCCCCATGCCCTGCGTCGGGTCCTCACCAACCTGATCGACAACGCCCTGAAATTCGGCGGCAGCGCCCAACTGGAAGTGCGCCGCGATGGGCATGGCAAGGTGCAGGTGCAAGTCCTGGACAACGGGCCGGGCATCGCCGAAGAGGAACTGGACGCCGTGTTCAAGCCCTTCTACCGGGTGGAAAGCTCGCGCAACCGCAGCACCGGCGGTACTGGCCTCGGCCTGGCCATCGCCCTGCAACTGAGCCAGGCCCTCGGCGCCCGCCTGAGCCTGCGCAACCGCGAAGGTGGCGGCCTGTGCGCGCAGCTGGAGCTCGGCACCACGGCCTGAGGGGCAGCGCGCATCGCCGCGTGGATAGCGCCTTTTTCCCGCCAGGAACTATGGGCCGCGCTCAGTTGTGGGGATCATGAAAAATGCCCACCAGGCGCTGGCCACGGCGGTTCCTGCACACCCAGTTGTATATCGGGTAGCCCAGGAGTGAAAACAGCGCTGAGGAGAAGGCCCCGAAGATCGGGAAGAAGAGGAAGTTCCCCAGGTGATTGCCAAATCTATCCAGGGTGATCATCCCCAGCCAGTTGGCGACCAGAAGAATCAACGCCCAGCCAATCCCCCCGCAGAAGGCGCTGAGGGCCGTCACGAGCATCAAGGAAAAGGCATTCAACTGCACGGAACAGTATTGATAGGTCTTGGCGGTTTCCCTTGCCGTCGCTTCTTCCACGACAGGTTCTCCCCTTGTGCTTGTTGAACGGACTGCATGTCTTGCGGGGGCTGCACGGCCACTCTGGTTCGCGCCTTATCGGACATGAACTGGAGATGACGATAGGACAGGTGATCGGCCCATCCATATCTGTCGCGACAAAGCGACGGTGGCGACCGCCAGCCGGCACGGAGGGATGGAATCGGACTTCAGCGCCCTACCCTTAACCTTGCAGAGTTCGTCGCGGCCGAACCTAGAGGTGCTAGTGCACCCTGGAGAGCGCCGTAGCGGGCGGAACGGCTGGTCAGAGGCTACAAGCCACGACACGGGCAAGGGCCCAAGAAAAAGAATCTTGGCGGAGTTTCGGGGATACATTGAGTTCACGCGTGATTGCCAATTTCGTATGAGTGGCATTGGTTGGCTCCGCGCAGCCGGATGTATCCCTCTCCCCCGGCCCCTCTCCCGGAGGGAGAGGGGTGACTCGCGCCGGCTAGGCACAAACAGTCCTGAAGCCAACAGCGGCCTGAAACTGAGCAAGCATGGTGGGGCAGCGACTCTGCCCCGTCAGGAGGCCGAGCGGAATCGTTGCAGAGGGGGACGAGCGGCATGGATGCCGCGAGAGGCTTGTGGGGCCAGGGATGGCTCCTCACGCCGGGCCCCCGGAGGAACGATGGAGCAAGGGGAGTTCGGCGAAGCCGAACCCGGATGCAGGGGCAAGCGTTTTGCTTCCTTTTGGGTGGGCGGCACTCCGGCGACTGCAAAAGGGAGTCGCCCGGGAGGGCGAAACAGAAACCCGACGCCCGCTCGGCAATGAGCTGGACTCCTGGACAACAAGCAAACCTCTCAAAAAAGCCCGCGCACCTGGCAAGGTACGCGGGCTTTCTGCTTGCGAGGGCACTCAGGGAATGTCGAAGGTCACCTCGATATTGCCGCGGGTGGCCTTGGAGTACGGGCAGAGCTGGTGCGCTGCCTCGACCAGTCGCGCCTTGTCCTCGGTCGCCAGCCCGGGCAGTTCAACGCTCAGCTTCGCCGCCAGGGCGAAGCCGCCGTCGGCGGTGTTGCCCAGGGATATATCGGCGGCCACCGCCACATCCTCCGGCAGGCGGATCGACAGACTCTGCCCCGCGCGATGCAGGGCGCCAATGAAGCAGGCCGACCAGCCAACACCCAACAGTTGCTCCGGATTGCTCCCCGGCCGACCTGAGCCGGGACGGCTCAGACCTACGACCAGCTCGCCATCAGTGGATTTGCCGTGACCATCGCGGCCGCCGGTGGTGCGGGTGCGGCCGGTGTAGATGATGTTTTTCAGGACATCTGTCATTGAGAAAACTCCTTGGAAGTGAAAGAACGAGCCGGCGGGCGCCCGCTTCGCATGGCGCGCCAGTCAGGCGTGCCGAACGCCACGCCCTGGGTGCGCGGGATTTCCAGCGGAGCCAGGGCCTGGGGCTCGGCGTTGGATCAATGGAGCCGCATCAGTTCTTGGCCTGGCTCAGCTTGGTGAACAGCTCGGTGGGCACTTTCTTGCCGTTGGAGATGTACTGGTTGGTGCGGAACTTGTAGACCTCGCCCTCGGACAGGAAACCGTCCTTGTTGGTGTCCATCGCGATGAACTCCGCTTCGCCGTTCGGAGCCACGGTCAGCAGTTCCTTGCGCGAAACCCGGCCGTCGTCGTCGGTGTCGGTACGGGCGAAGGACGCATCGCCGCACTTGCCTTCTCCACACTTGCCCTCGGCTGCCTTGGCGCTGCTGGCCTCGGCGGCACCGCACTTGCCTTCGCCACACTTGCCTTCGCCCGCCTTGTCGGCCGCGGCGAGCTGGTAGCCCTGGGGCAGCGCCTCCACCGCGAAGGCGGCGGACGAGGCCAGGTTCATGCCGCCGGCCAGGGCAACAGCGATCAGGCCAATGCGGGTCTTGTTCGAGATTTGGGAACGGGACATGGTGCTTCTCCGGATACTGTGCGCGGCCACGCCACGCGGGTCATGCCACTAGGGCGGATTAACCCTGGAGCGAGGCGCCTGGGCTGACCTCGTTCGGGTGTGGCTATTTCGCCCTGGCCATGTATCCGGGACGTATCAAGCGGGAGAATCATTTGTAAGCGAGTCGCCCGGCACCGGGACCGGATACAGAGGGATACGCGCCCCGTCAGCGGGTGCAGCATCTGGCAAGGGCAAGCGTCCGCTCAACCAAGCCTGACCTTCACCGGACCGTTCGCGGGTCGTTCAAGCCTTCCATGATCCGCTTGGCGTTGTCGAAGCAGCTCACGCCTTCGGGTTTTTCCCTGATGTGCCGGATCAGGGTCAGCAGATTGGCCTTGCTCAGGGCGAGCTTGCGCTCCATCGCTTCGATGTCCGCAACCTTGCCTTGCAACGCCTCGAGCAGCTCGTCCTGCTTCCATTCTTCAAGGCCTACCGGGAGCAGTCCGCGAATCTCATCGAGGGAGAAACCCGCTGACTGCGCCCCGGTAATGATGTCGAGCATCAGCAAGGTTTCCGCCGGATATTCCCGGTAACCGTTGGCTTTCCTGGCCACGGAGCTGAGCAGCCCCTTGGCCTCGTAGAAACGAATCCTGGATGCGGCCAGGCCGCTGCGTTTGGAGAGTTCGCCGATTTTCATGGGGTCCATCGATCCGCTTGACATTAAAGTTGACTTTAAGCTTAGCGTTCTGGCTCCGCAATGGAGGAGCCAACGATGAGCCTGTTCGACCCCCTCGCCCTGCCCAATGGCACGCTGATTACCAACCGCCTGGCCAAGGCCGCCATGGAAGAAAACATGGCCGACGATGACCATGCGCCCTCTGCAGCCCTGCTGCGCCTTTACCAGCGCTGGGCCGATGGCGGTGCCGGGCTGATCATCACCGGCAATGTCATGGTCGACGGCCGCGCCATGACCGGCCCCGGCGGTGTCGTGCTGGAGCGCGACACCCACCTCGATCGTTTCCAGCGCTGGTCACAGGTTTCGCGTTCGCGCGGGGCGCAGGTGTGGATGCAGATCAATCACCCCGGCCGGCAAACGCCTGCGGCCCTCGGCCAGCCGACACTCGCGCCCTCGGCCGTTGCGCTGGAATTGGGCAGCTTCTCCAAGCAGTTCGGCGTGCCACGGGAAATGTCCGAGGTGGAAATCGACGAGGTCCTGCAACGCTTCGTGAATGCCGCCCGACTGGCTGAGCGCAGCGGCTTCAATGGCGTGCAGCTTCACGCCGCCCATGGCTACCTGCTGAGCCAGTTCCTTTCACCGATCAGCAACAGGCGCCAGGATCGCTGGGGGGGCTCCATCGAAAACCGCGCGCGACTGCTCATCGATATCGTCAGGCAGGTGCGCGCGGTGGTCTCCCCCGACTTCGCCGTTTCGGTGAAGCTGAACTCGGCCGATTTCCAGCGCGGCGGTTTCAGCCCGGAAGATGCGCGCCGCGTAGTCGCCATGCTCAACGAGTTGCGGGTCGACCTGGTCGAGCTCTCCGGTGGCAGCTACGAAGCCCCGGCCATGCAGGGCCAGGCTCGCGACGGCCGTACATTGGCGCGGGAAGCCTACTTCCTGGAGTTCGCCGAGAACATCGCGGCGGTAGCCCGGATGCCGCTGATGGTCACCGGCGGTATCAGGCGCCGCGCCGTGGCCGAGCGTGTGATCCAGAGCGGCATCGCCATGGCCGGCATGGCAACCGCACTGTCCATCAACCCGAACCTGCCACACGAGTGGTCCGCGGACACCGACAGTGCCCCCGCCTTGCGCCCCATCACCTGGAAGAACAAGACCCTCGGTGCCATGGCCAACATGGCGGTGGTCAAGTACCAGCTGTTGCGGCTGAGCAACGGCAGAAGCACGCGGCCTGAGGTCTCCCCGCTCGTCGCGTTGCTGCAGCAACAGCTTTTCACCGTGTTCCGGACCCGTCGCTATCGTCGATGGATTTCCGGCCAATCCGGAACCTTTCCCGCTTCGCCCATCTCGACGACGGTCACCCACAGGCAACCGCGGTGATTCCAGATAAGGCGGGGCGCGTTTTGCCCCCCTAGGCAGGACGCCCGCACCCGCCCTCACCGTAGGGTGTGCCATGCGCACCGCTTCCGGGGTCAGGCCCGGCGCGACGTCCAGCCCCTGGTGCGCACGGCGCACCCTACCGGGCTGGCTCCGTCGCTCCAGCCAAGCGACGTGAGTCGTAACAGGTCGAGCCGGTGACTCATGGCCACGTTCAAATGCATTCGCTCACAACGGATGCGCTACTCCCCGGCCCGCTCCAGCAGGCTCCGGGCACGGCCGATCACGGGGGCATCCACCATCGCCCCATCCAGTACGAATACAGCCTCGCCCGAGGCAGCCACCGCGAGCACGCGCCGGGCCCAGTCGAGTTCGGCGTCGCTGGGCATCAGCTCGCGGTGAATCACCTCGACCTGACTCGGGTGGATGCACAGGAGTCCGGCGAAGCCCATGTCGCGCGCGAAGCGCACCGTGCTGGCCAGCCCTCCGGCGTTCTGGATATCCGGATAGACCCCATCCAGCGGCGGCGCCAATCCGGCCAGTCGGGAATGCAGCAGCACGGCATAGCGGGCATGCCCCATCACCTGCTCCGCCGCCTCGCTGCCGCTGGCAAGGTTGAGGTCCAGGCCCAGGTCGAGACTGCCGAAGGACAGGCGTTCGACACCGCCCGCCGCGGCAATCTCAGCGACGGCCCAGAGCCCTCGGGCGCTCTCGATGATCGGCCAGACCGGCTTGCCGGTGGCAGCGGCCCTGCCAACCTGGGCGGCGGTTTCGGCCTTGGGCAGCATCACGCCGACCACACCCGCCTGCCGTTGGCAGAGGGCCAGGTCGGCCTCGTGCTGAGGGTGGCTCGGCGCATTCACCCGCACCAGGATTTCAACGTCCGGATGCTCGACGAGGAAGCGCTCGAGGTTGTCCCGAGCCTCCACCTTGAGGCTTTCCTGCACGGCATCCTCAAGGTCGACGATCACCCGGCTCGCGCCTGTGGCCAGCGCCTTGGCAATACGATCGGGACGGGTCGCCGGCACGAAAAGCGCCGAGCGTATGGCTGTCTTGCTCATAGTCTTCCTCGTCAATCGAACTCGATTTCGCCCACCTGCGCGAGGCCGGTCTGGTTACCCGCCCAGACGTCCGCCTTGCCGCTGCCGACCAGCTGGCCGCCCACCTCGAAGGACTCCGGGCAAATCAGCGGGCGCACACCCCGAAAGGAGAACCGGCGCAGGCGCGCCTGCGGATTGGCACGGCAGAAGGCACGCAGACTCAGGGTGGCGATCAGCGGCCCGTGCACCACCAGCCCCGGATAACCTTCCCGCTCCGTGGCATAGGGCCAGTCGTAGTGGATGCGGTGGCCGTTGAAGGTTACCGCCGAGTAGCGGAACAACAGTGTGGGGCTGGGCTCGACGGTCTCCAGCCATGTGCCGCTGGGCAACTGCTCGGGGCTCGACAGCTTGGGCGGGGTCGGCTCTCGGTAGACGATGTCCTGCTCGTCGCGCAGGGCCAAGCGGCCGTCCTGGAAATGGTCATGGCGCACGGTGACGAACAGCAGGGAACCGGTCCGACCACGCTTTTTCTGGACGTCGAGGATGGTGGAGATGCGCGTCACCTCCCCGCCCACCTTCAGCGGCTCGATGAACTCCAGGCGGCTGCCCGCCCACATCCGGTTGCGATTGTCCGCCGGGGGCAGGAAGCCACCCCGCGCAGGATGCCCGTCGGCACCCAGGCCGGATTCGAACACCGGGGCCTGGAAGAACGCCCAGTGCCACAGGGGCGGCAACGCCTCGCCATGGGAGGGAGTCGGCTCGCCGAGGGTGGCGGCAATGCGACGGACCAGGTTGCGGCTGATCTGGTCATGGGTTTCCTCGGAGCGGCCGATCCAGGCGGACAGGTCGATTTCACTCATGTCGGGATGCTCCTGAAATGCGCTCAAAGGGCGTTGGCCAGTTCCGGCACGGCTTCGAACAGGTCCGCCACCAGGCCGTAGTCGGCCACCTGGAAGATCGGGGCTTCTTCGTCCTTGTTGATGGCGACGATGACCTTGGAGTCCTTCATGCCGGCCAGGTGCTGGATGGCCCCGGAGATGCCCACGGCGATGTACAGCTGCGGGGCGACGATCTTGCCGGTCTGGCCGACCTGCATGTCGTTCGGCACGAAGCCGGCGTCGACCGCGGCACGGGACGCGCCGACGGCAGCGCCGAGCTTGTCGGCCAGGGCGTACAGGTGCTTGAAGTTCTCGCCGTTCTGCATGCCACGACCGCCGGAAATGACGATCTTGGCCGCGGTCAGTTCCGGACGGTCGGACTTGGCCAACTCTTCGCCGACGAACGCGGACTTGCCGGCGTCGGACACGGTGGCCACGGCTTCAACGGCAGCGGCACCGCCTTCGGCGGCAGCGGCGTCGAAACCGGTGGACCGCACGGTGATCACCTTCACGGCCGCGCTGGACTGCACGGTGGCGATGGCGTTGCCGGCGTAGATCGGCCGCTTGAAGGTGTCGGCGCTCTCGACGGCGATGATCTCGGAGAGCTGGTCGACGTCCAGCAGAGCCGCTACGCGCGGCAGGTAGTTCTTGCCATTGGTAGTGGCCGGCGCCAGCACATGGCTGTAACCAGCGGCGAGGGAGGCCACCAGCGGCGCGATATTTTCCGGCAGCTGGTGCGCGTAGGCGGCATGGTCGGCGACCAGCACCTTGGCCACGCCGGCGATCTGGGCAGCGGCTTCGGCAACGGCACCGACGCCCTGCCCCGCCACCAGGATGACCACCTCGCCACCGATCTGCTGCGCGGCGGTCACGGTATTCAGGGTGGCAGCGGCCAGCGCGCTGCTGTTGTGTTCAGCGATTACCAGGACAGCCATCTCAGATCACCTTCGCTTCGTTTTGCAGTTTCTCGACCAGTTCCGCCACCGACTTGACCTTGATCCCCGCCTGACGGGCGGCCGGTGCTTCAACTTTCAGGATCGATACGGTGGAAGCGGTGGAAACACCCAGGGCGTCCGGGGTGACCACGTCCAGCGGCTTCTTCTTGGCTTTCATGATGTTCGGCAGCGACGCGTAGCGCGGCTCGTTCAGGCGCAGGTCGGTGGTGACGATCGCCGGCAGGTTCAGCGCAACGGTCTGCAGGCCACCATCGATCTCACGGGTGACGTTGGCCTTGTCACCAGCGACTTCGACCTTGGAGGCGAAGGTGCCCTGGGCGTAGCCAGTGAGGGCGCCCAGCATCTGGCCAGTCTGGTTGTTGTCGCTGTCGATGGCCTGTTTGCCGAGGATCACCAGCTGCGGCTGTTCCTGGTCGACAACGGCCTTGAGCAGCTTGGCCACGGCCAGGGAATTCAGTTCGTCGTTGGATTCGACCAGGATCGCGCGGTCGGCGCCCAGGGCCAGGGCAGTACGCAGCTGCTCTTGAGCGGTGTTCGGGCCGATGGTGACGACGACGATTTCACTCGCTACGCCTTTTTCTTTCAGACGGACGGCTTCTTCCACGGCGATTTCGCAGAAGGGGTTCAGCGACATCTTCACATTGGCAAGGTCGACGCCGGAGTTGTCCGCCTTGACGCGGACCTTGACGTTGTAGTCGACCACTCGTTTGACAGCTACCAGTACCTTCATGGGGCTCTCGAATTCAGTGTTGGGTTGCAATAGGGGTGACGCTCAGACCATGCCGGCCCGGCGCATCCGCTCCACCTGCTCGGCAGGTACGTCCAGCTCCGCCAGCAGCGCCTCGGTGTGTTGGCCGAGGGCGGGCACCGGGTCCATACGCGGCGTGAAGGCATTGCTGCTGGCCGGCGGAAGCAGGCTCGGCAAAGGGCCGGCCGGGCTGCCGATCTCCCGCCAGCGGTCCCGCGCCTTCAGCTGCGGGTGATCCCAGACGCCCTGCATGTCGTTGACCCGGGCATTGGCGATCTGCGCCCGTTCCAGGCGCCCGATCACCGAGTCGAAGTCCAGCTGGGCGAAGGTGCGTACGATGATCTCGCGCAACGCTGCGCGGTTCTCCACCCGTTTGAAGTTTGCGCAGAAGCGCTCATCCGTGCTTAGCTCCGGCGCGCCCAGGACCTTCTCGCAGAAGGCCTGCCATTCCCGCTCGTTCTGCAGGCCGAGCATCACGCTGCTGCCGTCGCCCACCGGGAAGGGTCCATAGGGATAGATGGTGGCGTGGGCGGCACCGGCGCGAGGAGGCGGCGGTGCCTCTTCGTAGGCGTAGTACAGCGGGTAGTTCATCCACTCCACCAGGCTCTCCAGCATGGACACATCCACCCGGCTGCCCTTGCCGGTGCGTTCACGCAGCATCAGTGCCGAGAGCACGCCCGTATAGGCATACATTCCGGCAGCGATATCGGCGATTGAGCAACCGGCCTTGGCCATCTCGCCCTCGCCCGGCCCGCCAGTCACCGACAGAAAGCCGGCTTCGCTCTGGATCAGCAGGTCATAGGCCTTCTTCCTTTCATAGGGGCCGCCCTCGCCGTAGCCGGAGATGTCGCACACCACCAGACGCGGAAAGCGTTCGTGCAGGATCTCGAAGGAGAGCCCCATGCGCGCGGCAGCACCGGGCGCGAGGTTCTGCACCAGCACATCGGCTTTCTCCAGCAGCCGCTCCAGCACCTCCAGGGCCAGGCCCTGTTTCAGATCCAGGGTCAGGCTTTCCTTGGAGCGGTTGGTCCAGACGAAATGGGAGGCGAGACCACTGACACGCTCGTCGTACCCCCGGGCGAAGTCGCCCACTCCGGGGCGTTCCACCTTGATCACCCGTGCGCCGAGGTCGGCCAGTTGGCGGGTACAGAACGGCGCGGCGATGGCGTGTTCCAGGCTGACCACCGTGATGTCATCGAGGGGGCGCACTGCTGGTTGGCTCATTTGAAGTCTCCCGGGCCGGATCAGAACGAACGCGGCAATTCGAGCAGGTGCTCGGCCACATAGGACAGGATCAGGTTGGTGGAGATGGGCGCCACCTGGTACAGCCGCGTTTCACGGAACTTGCGCTCGACGTCGTACTCGTTGGCAAAGCCGAAGCCACCGTGGGTCTGCAGGCAGGCGTTGGCCGCTTCCCAGCTGGCCTTGGCTGCCAGGTATTTGGCCATGTTGGCAGCGGCACCGGCATTCAGCCCCACGTCGTACTCCTCGCAGGCGCGCCAGCGCATCAGGTCGGCCGCCTCGATCTCGATATGGGCTTCGGCAATGGGGAACTGCACGCCCTGGTTCTGCCCGATGGGCCGGCCGAACACTACACGATCGCGGGCGTACAGCGCGGACTTCTCGGTGAACCAGCGGCCATCGCCGATGCACTCGGCGGCGATCAGGGTGCGCTCGGCATTGAGGCCGTCGAGAATGTAGCGGAAGCCCTTGCCCTCTTCGCCGATCAGGCTGCTGGCCGGGATCTCCAGGTTGTCGAAGAACAGTTCGTTGGTTTCGTGGTTGACCATGTTGGCAATTGGCTGCACGGTCAGACCGTTGCCGATGGCCTCGCGCAGGTCGACGAGGAAGATCGACATGCCTTCGGACTTCTTCTTCACCTCGGCCAGCGGCGTGGTGCGCGCCAGCAGGATCATCAGGTCGGAGTGCTGGATGCGCGAGATCCACACCTTCTGCCCGTTGATCACGTACTTGTCGCCCCGGCGCACGGCCGTGGTCTTGATCTTGGTGGTGTCGGTGCCGGTGGTGGGCTCGGTGACGCCCATGGACTGCAGGCGCAGTTCGCCGCTGGCGAGCTTCGGCAGGTAGTAGCGCTTCTGCTCCTCGCTGCCGTTTCGCAGCAGGGTGAACATGTTGTACATCTGCCCGTGGATGGTCCCGGAGTTGCCGCCGCAGTGGTTCACCTCTTCCAGGATCACCGAGGCCTCGGCCAGGCCCAGGCCGGAACCGCCGTACTCTTCCGGGATCATCGCCGACAGCCAGCCGGCCTGGGTCATGGCGGCGACGAATGCTTCGGGGAAGCCCTTCTCTTCATCGATCTTGCGCCAGTAGTCGGCGGGAAATTCGGCGCAGAGGGCGCGCACGCCTTCGCGGATCGCATTCAGTTCTTCGTTGTTACGGATGCTCATTGTTGTTCTTTCCTCAACGCAGGACGAAGGGGTTGGGGACGTCATCGGCCAGGTTCACCCAGACGCTCTTGGTCTGCAGGTAGTCTTCGATCGCGACCTGGCCGTTCTCCCGGCCGATACCGCTCTGCTTGTAGCCACCGAAGGGCGCCATGAAGCTCACGGCGCGGTAGGTGTTGACCCAGACGGTGCCGGCACGCACCTGATCGGTGACGCGGAAGGCGCGGCGGATATCCGAGGTCCAGATACCTGCGGCCAGTCCATAAGGCGTGTCGTTGGCGATGCTGACCGCTTCGTCTTCATCGTCGAAGGGGATAATCGACAGCACGGGGCCGAAGACCTCCTCGCGGGCGATGCGCATCTGGTTGTTCACGTCGGCGAAGATGGTCGGCTCGACGAACCAGCCATCGGCCAGTTCCGCCGCCTCGGGGCGCTTGCCGCCCAGCAGGCACTCGGCACCACCCTCGCGGGCGATATCGATGTACTGCAGCACCTTGTCGCGCTGCGGCTGGGTGGTGATGGGGCCGACTTGGGTACTCTCCAGCATCGGGTCGCCCAGACGCGCGGTGCGGGCCAGGGCCACCACCTTCTCGCTGACCTCCTGGTAGACGTTGCGCTGCACCAACAGGCGCGAACCGGCGATGCAGGTCTGCCCCGAGGCGGCGAAGATGCCGGAAATGGCGCCATTCACCGCGTGTTCGATATGGGCGTCGGCAAAGACGATGTTCGGCGACTTGCCGCCCAGCTCCAGGGTCACGTGCTTGATGTGCTTGGCCGCCTGGGCATAGACCGCGGCGCCGGTGGCATCGCCGCCGGTAAACGCGACCTTGGCCACCAGCGGGTGGCTGACCAGGGTCGGCCCTACTTCGTGGCCGAAGCCGGTGACGGTGTTGACCACGCCATCAGGGAACCCGGCCTCCTTCACCAACGCCATCAGCGCCAGGGTGGAGCAGGAGGTGAACTCGGACGGCTTTATCACCAGGGTGTTGCCGGCGGCAAGCGCCGGCGCCAGCTTCCAGGTCAGCAGCATGAGCGGCGAATTCCAGGGGGTGATGGCCACCACCACACCCAAGGGCTCGCGCTTGGTGTAGGAGAACATCTGCGGCTTGTCGCTGGGCAGCACGCCGCCTTCGATCTTGTCCGCCAGTCCGCCGAAGTAATAGAACCACTCCGGCAGGTAGCGCAGCTGGCCCCGCATCTCGGCGTAAAGCTTGCCGTTGTCGCGCACCTCGATGGCTGCGAGCTTTTCCGCATCGCGGGCGATCAGGTCGCCCAGGCGGCGCAACAGCTTGCCTCGTGCGGTGGCCGACAGCTTCGGCCAGGGTCCGCTGCTGAAGGCACGGTGCGCAGCCTCGATGGCCAGGGTCGCGTCCTCGGCACCGCACTGCGGCACCTCGGCCCACTCGGCGCCGGTAAAGGGGTTGGCCGTGGCCAGCCAGCGCCCGGTGCTGCTGGTGCGGTACTGGCCATCGACCAGGTTCTGGAAGCGCTCAAGGTTCGACATGGAAGGCACCTCTCGATGTTCAGATGGGCGGGTGACCAAGAGCCGCGCGGAAGCGGTTCTTGATGTAGCTGCCATCACGCGGCGGCAGCACGCGCGGCGGGTTCTCCGCCTTGATCTTCACGGTGGCCAACTTGACCCCGGCGTTGCGGGCACCGATCTGCTCGCGCAGCTGATGCACACCGTCTATGTCGCGGATCTCGTCGGTCCAGCCGAAGCCGCAGGTCTTCGCCACCTGGTCCAGGGCGATGCCATGGCCGGCGTGGCTGACTTGCATGCCGGTCTCACCGAAGTGACCGTTGTCCAGCACCACGATGGTCAGGTTCGCCGGTTTCTGCAGGGCGATGGTCGCCAGGGAGCCGAAGCCCATCAGCATCTCGCCGTCACCGGTCACGACGACCACGGACTTGTCCGGCTGCGCCTTGGCAATGCCCAGTCCGACCATCGTCGCACTGCCCATGGCGGCCCAGAGGTAGTAGTTGTTGTCGTGGTCGCCGGCGGCCATCACGTCGTAGGAGGCCGAACCCAGGCCAGTGACGACCAACACGTCGTTGCGGTCGGCCAGCAGGGTCTTGACGACTTCGCGGCGGTCGAGAATGTGGTTGGCGCTTACTTGACCCATTTCTTTTCTCCAATCAGGCGCTGGCCCAGCAGCAGCGCGGTAGCGGAATCACCATTGAAGGCCATGGTGGCGGCGCCGTGCAGCAGCGGCGCCACGTCCTTGGGATCGTCGGCACGCCAGGTCATCACGCCCATCAGGTTCAGCGAAGCTTCGGTGGCCTGGCCCATGGGGTTCTGCCAGGGGTTGAACTCGGCCCAGTCGCCACGCATGGTCACCACCATCAGCAGCGGGAAGCGTGCGCAGACCTGCAGGGCCAGATTGTTGATGCAGTTGCCCACGCCGCTGGACTGCATCAGCAGCGCGCCACGCTCGCCGCCCAGCCAGGCGCCGGCCAGGTAGCCGATGCCCTCTTCCTCGGTGGTCAGCACCACGTCATGGATGTCCGGGTCGGCGATGGACATGCGAATGGCGGCGGAGTGGCCGGCGTCCGGTACGTAGACCACGTGCTTGACGTCGTGCGCCTTGAGGACGTTGAACACGTCCACCTGCCAGTCGATTTCGGGTGTTGTCATGCTTGTCTCCGAAAGGCTTGATGCCCTGTGTTTTTTTCGATTCTGAGGGGCGTGGCGGTCAGCGACGACTACCGTTTTTTTCAATGAGATATGCCCGCTCGGCATAGCTCAGGAGTGAGCGCTGGAAATGGCTCCGCTATGTTTGAGTCCGGTCTTCTGCTCGATTTCGCCAGTACCGTCGAGGTAGCCGTAGCGGGTCAGGTCCGGCATCAGCAGCGAGGCGATGAACGTCACGACCAGCACACAGGCGACGTAGAAGAAGAACCAGGTCTCCAGGCCCTGGGAGCGGAACGACAGCGCCACGTACTCCGCCGTACCACCGAACAGCGCATTGCCGATGGCATAGGGAAAGCCCACCCCAAGCGCTCGGACGGATGCCGGAAAGAGTTCGGCCTTCACCAGGCCGGAGATGGGTGTGTAGAGCGAGGCGACGACGAGGCCGGTGAACACCAGGAGGAACGCGACATAGGGATTGCCAACGGAGCGCAGGGCGAACAGCAGTGGCACCACCATCAGCATGCCGATGCCCGAGAACAGCAGCATATGGGTCTTCACCCCCAAGCGGTCGGCGAGCATGCCGAAGAACGGCTGGCAGCACATGAAGCACAGCAGCGCCGCAGTCATGACGAAGCTCACCGTCTCGGCTGGCAACCCCACCGAGATCACCAGGAACTTCTGCATGTAGGTGGTGAAGGTATAGAAGTAGAGCGAGCCGCCTATGGTGAAGGCGATCACCAGGGCCACGGCGCGCTTGTGCATCAACAGCCCCTTCAGCGAGCCGGCCTCCTTCCTGTGCATGTCCTTTTTCGAGGCGCTCTCATGCATCGCGCGACGCAGGTAGACGACCACGATCGCACTCAGCGCCCCGATGAAGAATGGAATGCGCCAGCCCCACTCGGTCAGCTCTTCCTTGCTCAGGGTCTGCTGCAGGACGACCACCGTGAGCAGCGCTAGGATCTGCCCGGCGATGATGGTGAAGTACTGGAACGAGCCGAAGAAACCGCGCCGCCCGGGAGTCGCCATTTCGCTGATGTAGGTGGCTCCCGTGCCGTACTCGGCGCCCACCGAAAGGCCCTGGATGAGCCTGGCGATCAGCAGCAGGACAGGTGCGGCGATGCCGATGCTGTCGTAGGTGGGCATCAGCGCGATCAGCAGGGAGCCGGCGCACATCAGGAATACCGAGATGATCATCGAGACCTTGCGGCCCCGGGTATCGGCGATCCAGCCGAACAACCAACCTCCCAGCGGCCGCATGAAGAAGCCCACGGCGAACACCCCGGCGGTGGCCAGCAGTTGGGTGGTCTGGTCGCCCTTGGGGAAGAAGGCTGCGGCGAAATAGATCGAGGTGTAGGCGTAGATGAAGAAGTCGTACCACTCCACCAGGTTGCCGGAGCAGGCCCCGAGGATGGAGCGGGCGCGACTGGAAGCCGACTTCGGGCTTGTGTCGTTGGCGGCGCGGAGGGGCTCGGAAGCGGGTGAGGTCATTGTTGTTGTCCTTTCTTCGAGGCGAGCCGGGACTGAGCGCTGGCCACGGGGCAGGCTCGCAATGCTCGGCTGCGGATTGTCGGGCGATGGAACGCGGGATCAGCGCTGCATCGGCGAGCGAACGGATGCCGGTAGTCAGGTCGGTGGATGCTGGGCGGGAATACGGGCGAGCCCACAAGCTCGGAAGAACGGGACAGGGAGTGAAGCGGCGTTACAGGTCATCGGGCATGCCCTCGAGCTTTTATTGTTGTCTTGTGCCTGCTCCCGGGGAGCGGCGAATACTCACGGAAACCACGCTACGCCAGCCGGGGCTGGCGAATAAGCCGCGCCTGCATCTATCAGCTATACCCAAATTCTATCGCTCGCCCGCCAAGGCCCGAAGACAGGGCCCTGGCGCCCCTTTCGCGGCAACGGCGGATTGCCTCGCAAGGGGAAGTGCGGGTTTGTTCCGCAGCGAATGGCATTACACTTTCAGCGCAGCCGCTCCCGACCGGGCCCGGCGCGTCATCTGCCCCTCGCCAATGGTTCCTCGATGGACATCGTTCAGCTCAAGACCCTGATCCACGTCGCCGAACTGGGCAGCCTCAGCAAGGCCGCCGATCGCCTGCACATCGCCCAGCCGGCCCTGAGCCGGCAGATCCGCCAGCTGGAGCAGGAGCTCGGCACCTACCTGTTCGAGCGCCACGGCCGGGGCATGGTGATCACCGACATCGGCCGCGAGGTGCTGGCCCATGCCTCGCGCATCCTCGAGGAGATGGAGTCGATCCGCACCACGGCGACGGGCGGGCGATCGTCCTATCGAGGTACGGTCACCATCGGCACCACGCCGACCGTCGCCGAGATCATCACCGTGCCCCTGGTGCGCAAGATCCGCGACGGGCACCCGCACCTGGCGGTGCGCTTTTCCTCTGCCTTCAGCGGCTACCTGCTGGACTGGCTGCAGCGTGGCGAGCTGGACCTGGCGCTGTCCTACGACCCGCAACCGCTGCACACCCTGCGCATCCAGCCGGTGATGATGGAGAACCTGATGCTGGTCGGGCCGGCCGACGCGGGCCTGCGCCTGGACACCCCGGTGCGCTTCGCCGACATCAAGGAGAGCCAGGTGGTGGTGCCGAGCAACCGCCACGGCCTGCGCAACATAGTCGAGGATTGCGCGCGCCAGGCCGAGATCAAGCTGCGTTGCAACGTCGAGGCCGACTCGTTCGGCGCCATGATCGACCTGGTGCGCAATGGCTTCGGCCTGACCATCCTGCCGCTGGCTCCCATCTATGCTCAGGTGCAGAATGGCGCCCTCAGCGCCGCCCCGCTGGTGGACCCGCAACCGACGCGCAGGCTGGTGCTGGTCTATCCGGCCGACCGCCGGGTCAGCCCCGCCGCCAGGTTCGTCGGCGAATCATTCATCGAGATCATCGCCGACCTGGTGGAGCGCAACATCTGGGCTGGCCACATGCTCTGAATCCCCGGGGCGGGTGCGCGCCCGGCCCCGGCTTGTCACGCAACCCCTTCGAGTTCCCTATGCAAGCGAACCTTCCCGCCCTGGTCCTGTTGCCGGGTCTGCTCAACGATGAGCGCCTCTGGGCGCAACAGGCCGACGCCTTGTCCGCGGACGTGGACACTCACATCGCCGACCTCAGCCAGGACGACAGCATCGGCGCCATGGCCCGGCGCGTGCTCGACGAGGCCCCTCCCCGCTTCGCCCTGGCGGCGCTGTCCATGGGCGGCTACGTCGCCTTCGAGATCATGCGCCAGGCGCCGGAGCGGGTGTTGCGCCTGGCCCTGTTCGACACCATGGCGAGCCTCGACTCGGCGGAACGCGCCGCCACTCGCCGGGGGCTGCTGCAGCTGGCCCATCGCGGCCGCTTCATCGGCGTCAGCCCGCAACTGATGCCGCGCCTGATCCATCCGCGCTGGCTGGACTCCCATGTCTCTGCCACGGTGCAGCAGATGGCGGCGGCCGTGGGCAAGGAAGGCTTCATCCGCCAGCAGCAGGCGATCATCGACCGCGCCGATTCCCTGCCCCTGCTCGCGGATATCCGCGTCCCGACCCTGATAGTGGTAGGCGCCGACGACCAGCTCACTCCGGTTGCCGAGGCACGCCTGATGCATGAGCGCATCGCCGGCTCGCGCCTGGAAATCCTGCCGGAATGCGGGCACCTGCCGCCGCTGGAAATGCCGGAACGGACGCTTTCGCTGCTCCGCGAATGGCTGGATTCCTGACGGCGCCGACTGCCTGTGGGAGCGATCCGTAGCCCCGATCGCGATTGCAGATCGAAGATCCGCCGTCCTTTCGCGATTGAACTCACTCCCACAAGTTCAGACTTCGTAGCGCCCAGGGTGGAATCCCGGTAACGGATTCCGCCTGCGTAGGATGCGGTGGAGCGAAGCGATACCCATCAGTGGATGCGGGGGAGCGCGGGAACAGCACCTTGTCTCCGTCCTCGCGTACTTATAGGCCAAGTTGTTATTCCCCCTTCAGCAGGAACCTTTCCAGCGGCACCTTGGTGATGGCGAAGCCGGCCAATAGAAGTGCGGAAAAGACCGCGAGGTCGTAAGAGATTGGTTGGCCCTCGTACCAGGCGCCGATGATGACGGCAAACACTGGAAAGATGATGAAGACGAACGACAGCACCACCGGGCTCATGCGCTTAAGCAGGAAGAAATAGACGATGAAGCCGCCCACCGAGGCGCACAGCCCAAGGTAGGCCAGCGCCCCCCAGGATCGAGCGCTTATGGCCAGGAAGTCTGGCCGCTCAATTGCGAGCCCCATGAGGAACAGCATTAGTCCGGCTACACCTATGGGCAGCGTGTTGTAAGTGATGACGCTGATCTCAGTGCCCCTTTGCTTGGTCACCACGTAGCACAGCGCATGCATAAGTGCGGCGGCAAGGATGGCCAGCACGCCGCCGAAACCAGAACTCTCCAGGTTCATGCCCTGGCTACGGAGGATCATGAACAGGCTGCCGAATCCGATGGCAATACCAAGCACCTGGGACAGGTAGATTCGCTCGCGGAGAAAGAGCGCCGAGAAGATCAGGATGAATACCGGCATGCAGCTGAACAGCAGCGCGGTGAGCCCCGAAGAAACATGCAACTCACCGTAGTTCAACAGGTAGTACGGCAAACCGAAGTAACACAGGGTCACGAAGGTAAAGAAGCCCAGCCCCCGTCGAGGAAAGAGGATCGAGTCGCCTCGCAGCAGGGCAAAGCCGAGAAACAGCGGGAAAGCGATCAGGAAACGCAGGCCGGAGGCGGTGAGCGGCGGCACGGTTTCCACGGCGATCTTGATGCCCAGCCAGGTGGTGCCCCAGCTGACGCAGACAATGAGAAACAGGAGCGCGCTGACCAATCCGGCTAACCAGGGTGATTTTGTCGTGGCCAGATTAGTGGTGGACTCTAGAATTGACATGATATCAATGCATCCAATTTGCTAGATTTGTGCGATCAATTCACGCTATTTGGACTTGAAATGGCTGTCAATCCAATTAATGACACCCTGTCATTACTCAAAAATGCGCTGGAGTCGGGCCAGGGGTCCAAGTACAAGCGCCTGGCCGATGCAATGGAGAAGCAGATTCGCAGCGGCAGCCTGGAGGCCGGCAGCAAGCTGCCGCCCCATCGCATCCTCGCCGATCGCCTGGGCGTCACCGCCGGTACGGTCAGCCGCGCCTATGCCGAACTGGAGCACCTGGGGCTGGTGATCGCCAGGGTGGGCGACGGGACCTTCGTGCTTCACCGCGAGCTCGCCCACAAGCGGGATGAGGGCTTTCGCAACGCTACGGAAGAGACGAACGGGCATTTCGACATGAGCCGCAACATGCATATCCCGGGGCAGGAAACCGCCTTCCTCGCCAGGAGCCTGTTGCAGTTGGCCGGCGATCCACAGCGGTTGTACGAACTGATGGTCTACAGCCCGGAACAGGGCCTGCCGCGCCACCGCCAGAATGGCGCCCACTGGCTGGCCAACGGCAAGTTCCAGCCGCGGACAGAGCAGGTGCTGTGCACCAACGGTGGCCAGCACGGCTTGCTCTGTACGCTGATGGCGCTGCTGAGACCCGGCGATACCGTCGTCACCGAGCAACTCACCTATCCCGGCCTGATCACCGCCGCGCGCATGCTGGGCATCCGGCTGTTGGGTGTTGAAATGGACGATGAAGGGCTGGTCCCGGCAGCCCTGGACGATCTCTGTCGGCACAACCGGGTGAGCGCCCTCTATTGCACCCCTACCCTACAGAACCCCACGACGGCGGTGATGTCGCCTACGCGACGACAAGCAATTGCCGAACTATGTCGGGAACACAACCTACTTATTATCGAGGACGAGGCTCACGCTGTTCTGCTGGAGGACCGACCGCTGCCGTTGAGCCACTGCGCGCCAGAGCGCAGCATCCTGATCAGTGGCCTGAGCAAGGCGGTAGCGGCGGGTCTGCGCGTGGGCTACCTGCACGCTCCGGCGGCGCTGGTGGGGCGGCTGGCGGCGGCCCTGCGCGGATCTTGCTGGATGGCCACACCGCTGGCGATGGAGTTGGCCAGTGACTGGATCGAAAATGGTATCGCGGAGCAGTTGCTGCACCAGCAGATATGCGAGATAGAGCGGCGCAAGGCGCTGGTACAGGAGATGCTGGAGGGGCTGAACTACCGAACGCATCCACAGAGCCCGCATTTCTGGATCGAAGTACCGGAGCCCTGGCGCGCCTCGGATGTGGAGGCAGAGCTGAAATCGAAGGACTACCTGATCTCAACGGCTGAAGCTTTCGCAGTGGGCCGGGCGGCGGTGCCCCAGTTCGTGCGAGCCAGCGTCAGTAATGCATCCCATGATGACGGGTTGCTGGTGGACGCTTTTCGGGCACTGGCGGCGGCATTGCGACAGGAGGTTGGAGTCGTACAGGAGTGATCGAAATGCATTACCGGCGAAGACCATCGCGAATGAATCACTCCCACAGTAGAGACCTCACCCATCACACCGAGTCAGCTTTGTAGGATGGGTCGGGCGGCGTTCCGCGAGCTTGCGAAACCCATCAATCCGACAGCATGGGTTTCGCTCCGCTCTACCCATCCTACTGGCTGTGTGCTATTTCGCCTTCAGGCAGAAGCTCCGGATCGCCTCGCAGGCCGCGCGCAGCGACTCATCATCCAGCGCATAGGCGATGCGTATGTATCCGGCCAGGCCAAAGGCGCTGCCCGGCACCACCGCCACATTGACCTCGTCCAGCAGGGCGTGGGCCACGTCTTCGTCGCTGAACAGCCCACGACCGCCAGGCGACACCTTGCCGATCAGCGCGGAGCAGTCGGCGAATGCATAGAAAGCCCCCGCCGGCAGGTCGCACTGGAGGCCGGGGGTGTCGTTGAGCATCGCCACCATGAAGTCCCGGCGGCGCTGGAATACTTCGCGGCTCTCGCGAATGAAGTCCTTGGGGCCATTCAGTGCCGCCACCGCCGCGTGCTGGGAGATCGAACAGGCCCCGGAAGTCTGCTGCCCCTGCAGCTTCTCCATGGCCTCCAGCAGCCAGCGCGGGCCGGTGGCGAAACCGATGCGCCAGCCGGTCATGGCGTAGGCCTTGGAGACTCCATTCATGGTCAGGGTGCGTTCGGCGAGAAGCGGTTCGACCTGGGCCAGGGTGTGGAACTCGGCAGCGTCGAAGATCAGGTGTTCATAGATGTCGTCCGAGAGAATCAGCACCTGCGGATGTTCCAGCAATACCTCGGCCAGGGCGCGCAGTTCCTCACGGCTGTACACCGCACCGGTGGGGTTCGAAGGCGAGTTGAGGATCAGCCAACGGGTGTCCGGGCCGATGGCGCCCTGCAGCGCCTGTGGCGTCAGCTTGAAGCCGCTGTCGGCGCCGCAGGTGACGATGCGCGATCGGCCACCACACAGCTGGACCATCTCCGGGTAGCTCACCCAGTAAGGCGCCGGGATGATGACCTCGTCCCCTTCGTTCAGCGTGGCGGCCAGCGCGTTGTAGATCACCTGCTTGCCGCCGCTGCACACCAGCGTGTTTTCCCAGCCAGCCGCCAGCCCGTTCTCGTCGCGGTACTTGGCGGCGATGGCCTCGCGCAGGGTGCGCAGGCCAGCTACCTGGGTGTAGCGGGTGTGGCCCGCGTCTATCGCGGCGATGGCGGCCTCGCGGATATGCGCGGGGGTATCGAAATCGGGCTCTCCAGCGCACAGGGAGATGATGCGGGCGCCTTCCGCGCGGCGTGCGGCGACACGATCAATGATTCGATAAGTTGCTGAGGGCTGAGCAACCGCAAGACGGCGATTGAGGCCCTGAAAGTCCCGGCTCACTGGCCCACCTCCTGGCGCTTGAGGCCCATCAGTTCGACGGTGGTGCTTCCGGCACGCAGGGCGGCCATCATCCGCGCCTCGTTGTCAGCGCGCGCCTCACCCTCGGCCAGGGTGCGCTCCACTTCGGCCCGGGGAATGATCACCACACCATCGTCATCGGCCACCACCAGATCGCCCGGTGCGACCTGCGCGCCATTGAACGGCATCGATTCGCCAATGGAAGGCGCGGTGGCCTTGACCGTGCCCTTCACCGACACGCCACGGGAGAACACCGGGAAGCCGAGCTTCTCGATGGCCTGGATATCACGCACGCCGCCGTCGATCACCAGGCCGACCACGCCCGCCGCCTGGGCCGCCACGGTCAGCACCTCGCCCCAGTAGCCGGCCACGAAGTTGCCGGTGCCCACCACCAGCACGCTGCCTTTCGGCGCGCGCTCCAGGGCCAGGTGCAAAGCCAGGTTGTCCCCTGGCGAGCACTCCAGCGGAAAGGCCGGGGCAGCGATGAAGGCGCCGCGCCAGAGAGGGCGAATCGCCGGGTCGACGGCGGTCGGCAACCCGGAGGCTTCGTAGAGGGTGGAACTGCCGAGCGCCTGGGCGCGCTGGGCGATGGTGCTTTCGAAGTTGGCGCTCATCAGGATTTCCTCTGCAGGTCGTGGTAGCCGAGTGCGGCGCGGGCTTCTTTCAGGGTCTTGCCGCTGGCGATCTGTTCGCGGATCCGAGCTTCCACCTGCTCGATCTGCCGTGCGCATTCGGCGACTTCACGGGCGCGGCCACGGGGCACCACCACCACGCCATTGGCATCGGCGACCACGATGTCGCGGGCGCAGGCGCGTGCCGTACCGATACTCACAGGCTGGTTCACCGCCACCACCTCGACGCGGTCCTTGCCGGTGCGCATGAAGCGCCCCCTGGTGAATAGCGGGTAGCCTTCGCCCAGGGCCTTGTTCACGTCGCGGCAGACGCCGTCGATCACGGTGCCGGCGATGCCGCGGGCCAGGGCGTACTGGGTCATGATGTCGCCCCATACGGTGCAGTCGGTGCGCCCGCCGTTGGCGATCACCACCACATCACCCGGCGCCACATCGTCGATGAAGTCGCCCACGGTACCGGGCGGCGTGCTGGCGGAAACGTATTGCACGGTGAACGCCGGGCCCACGGTGACCTGCGGGTAATCGGCCAGGGGCGCGATGTCCAGGCACTGGCCGGGCAGGCCCAGCTTGTCCATGGCATCTGACACCGCCGGCGTATCCAGGCCCTCGAACAGGGCGACCAGTTCCTTGTCTTCAAGGATCATCATTGGGCCTCCGCTTTGATGGCTTCGAACTGGCTGTCATGCATCACGCTCTCCACCGAGCGCCCTGCCCTCACCGCCTCCACCATGCCCGCCTGGCGCCGGTCGATGCGCTCGGCGAGGTCGAGCACGTCTTCGATGGCCTCGGCCGGTACGAAGACGGTGCCGCATTCGTCGGCGATCACGTAGTCGTCTTCCTTCACCGTCACGCCTGCCACGGTCACGGTGCAGCCGGCATCCACCTGCACCAGACGGTTGCGCGCGCTGATCATGGTCACACCACGGCCGAACACCGGATAACCGATCGCTTCGCTGCCCTTGATATCGCGGCTGAATCCGTCGATCACCGAGCCACGGATGCCCTTCCGGCGGGCCGCGTTGGCGAGGATGTCGCCCCAGCTGGAGATGCCCTCCACGCCGCCGGCGATCACCAGTACACGGTCATCGGTTTCGATGCGCGCCACCACCGGGGTGATCAGGTGAACGGTGGGCGCGGCGTCCTGCTTGGGCGCCAGCTGCACGGTACTGGCGCGGCCGACGATCTTCGGGCAGTTCCAGAGCGGCCGCAGCCCGACAGTGGCGCCGGGCAGGCCGAGGAAGTCCAACGCGTCCGACACCGTGTTGGTGTCCAGCGCGGACAGTCGAGTGAGGGGGTTGGTTGCGTTCATGGGAAGCGGACCTTGTTGTGTGGAGCCCCGAGTATCGACAGCCGCGTACCATAGGTATATTCCTGATCAAGTAAGGCTCCCATATGCCCAACCTATGGAAAGAACATGATCAACTTTCGCCTGATCCGGCACCTCTGGCTGTTCCTCGCGGTGGCCGAGGAGCAGAGCTTCAGCCGCGCCGCCAAGCGCCTGGGGATGTCCCAGCCGCCGCTGACCGAGCAGATCCAGATCCTCGAACACTCCCTGAAGATCAAGCTGTTCGAACGCTCGCGAAGGGGCGCGCAGCTGACCCCGGTCGGCGCCGCCATCCTCCCCGCCGTGCGCAAGTTCGCCGACCAGCTGGAGCGCCTGGAGCTGGCGGTGCTGGAGGCGGTGTCCGGCCAGGCCGGGGTGCTGACCATCGGCGCCATCACCAACGCCATGATCGATGTGCTGCCGCCCCTGATCGACCGCTTCAAGGCCGAGCATCCGCAGATCACCGTCGCCGTGCGCGAGATCGACAGCGCTGAAGCCATCCCCGCCCTGGAGTCCGGTGATATCGACCTTGCCTTCGCCCGGCTGGAAGGCAATCTGGGCAAGGACATCCGCTCCGTGCCGCTGACCGAAGACCGTCTGGCCGTGGCCATTCCCCGCGACCACCCCCTCGCCGCCCGCACTCGCCTGACCCTTGCCAACCTGGCGGACGAGGCGCTGGTGATGTCCTCACGGCAGGTCAGCCCGAACTATTTCGACTACCTGATCGGCGTGTGCAAGGCCAACGGCCTCAACCCCCGCGTGCTGCACGAGGTTCGCTCGGTGGCGTCGCAGATCGCCTTCGTCAGTTGCGGCCAGGGCGTCGCCCTGGTGCCCGCCTCGATGAAGAAACTGGCGCCGGACAATGTGGTGCTCAAGCCTCTGACGCCCAAGCTCAGCGTGGTGACCACCGCCGTGGTGTGGAATGCCGCGCGGGCCAACCCGCTTGTGGAGGCGATGGTGGCGCAGCTTTCGACGAAAGCCTGATGGGTGGAAGCGCGTTCATTCGCGATTGATATGGCTCTGCCTGCGTTGAATGTTGAGGCTGGCCAAATCCATCGTAGGAGCGAGCTCTGCTCGCGAAGGGGACTCGTTCGCGAGCAGAGCTCGCTCCTACTTGCAGTGCGGCAGGACTACGTCCTGCTTGGCGAATGAAATCGCCCCCACACTTCCTGTGCACAGCTGGAATCCATAGGTTCAGCATATGGATGGCTTACCACCTTAGGAATTTACAGAAGGATCGCCTGACCCGAGAGTGAAGGGCATTGCGCCAACGCCAATTCCCAGGAGCCGCCAACGTGTCCAAACAAGAAGAATTCATCCGTTCTTGCGTGCCGCTGAGCATCGCCGGGGTCGACCTGCGGGTTGCCGCCCTGCATCGCGACGGCGACAAGGCGCCCATCGTCTTCCTCCACGGTTTCGGCTCCACCAAGGAGGACTATGCCGACGTCGTCCGATACGCCGCGTTCAATGGGCACCCCTTCCTCGCCTATGACGCCCCGGGATGCGGCGAGACCACCTGCGCCGACCTGTCGCGCATCTCCATCCCCTTCCTGGTCAAGACCGCCCTGGCGATGCTGGAACACTTCGGCATCCAGCGCTTCCATCTGGTCGGTCACTCCATGGGCGGCCTCACCTCGCTGCTGCTGGCCCACCAGCACCCAGATCGAGTACTCAGCTTCGTCGACATCGAAGGCAATATCGCCCCGGAAGACTGCTTCCTCAGCCGGCAGATCCACGACTACCCGCAGGACGACGCCGAGCGCTTCTTCGAGGACTTCATCGAACGCACCCGCCATGCCCCTGCCTACGCCAGCGCGCTCTACGCCGCCAGCCTGCGCCACAAGGTGCGTGCTGGCGCGGTGCGCGGGATCTTCGAGTCAATGGTGGAGCTGTCCGACCACGGCGAGCTGATGGACAAGTTCCTCTCCCTGCCCTTCCCGCGCATGTTCATGTATGGCGAGCAGAACACCTCGCTGTCCTACCTGGCCTACATCCAGAGCCAGGGCGTGCACCTGGCCGAAATCCGCAACTGCGGCCACTTCCCCATGTACTCCAACCCCACCGCCATGTGGGAACGCATCGCCCACCTGCAACGCTTCTGCGCCACCGGCTGACGCAGGCCAATCGACCCTTCCATCGCTGACGGATTTCCCTGCGCCCGGCCCGCCGGTCGCAGCGGCTCCGTACGCCTTGTGCAAACACTCCAGCAGAACAAGAACGAGGAGACTCACATGCTCGAAACCCTCAACGCCTTTCTTTCCGGCAAGGTCCTGATCGTGCTCATCGTAGGGCTCGGCGCCTACTTCACCATCCGCTCCAACTTCGTCCAGATACGCCACTTCCCCCACATGTTCGGCGTGTTCCGCGACAGCCTGCGCAAGAGCGCGGGTGAAATCAGCTCCTTTCAGGCGCTCATGCTCAGCCTCGCCGGCCGGGTCGGCGCCGGGAATATCGCCGGGGTCGGCGTCGCCGTCACCCTGGGTGGCCCCGGCGCAGTGTTCTGGATGTGGCTGACGGCACTGGTGGGCATGTCCACCAGCTACTTCGAGTGTTCCCTGGGGCAGCTCTACAAACGCTGCGACGCCAACGGCCAGTTCCGTGGCGGCCCGTCCTACTACATCCAGTACGGCCTGAAGAGCCGCGCGCTGGCCATGCTGATTGCCGCCCTGCTGCTGGTCACCTTCGGCTTCGCCTTCAACGGGCTGCAATCCCATGCAGTGACCCACTCGCTGAACAATGCCTTCGGCTTCTCCACCACTTACACCGGCATAGCACTTTCAGTGCTGCTGGCCCTGGTGTTCATCGGCGGCATCAAACGCATCGCCGCCGTGTCGGACCTGCTGGTGCCGCTGAAGACGCTCGCCTACATTGGCGTCACCCTGTACGTGATCGTGGTGCAGTTCGAGCACGTGCCCGACATGCTGCTGACCATCTTCCGCAGCGCCTTCGGCCTCGACCAGGCGTTCTCCGGCCTGGTGGGCAGTGCCATCGTGATGGGCGTGAAGCGCGGCGTGTTCGCCAACGAGGCGGGTCTGGGTAGTGCGCCGAATGTCGCCGCCGTCGCCAAGGTGGACCATCCCGCCTCCCAGGGCGTGGTCCAGGCCTTCAGCGTGTTCTTCGACACCTTCGTCATCTGCACCTGCACCGCACTGCTGATCCTGCTCTCGGGCTTCTACACCCCCGGCTTCGAAGGCGATGGCCTGGTGCTGACCCAGGACTCCCTGGCAGCGGTGGTCGGTGACTGGGGCCGCACCTTCATCAGCGTGGCGTTGGCCCTCTTCGTGTTCACCTCGATCCTCTACAACTACTACCTCGGCGAGAACAACCTGCGCTTCCTGTTCGGCAACAAACGGCCGCTGGTGATCGGCTACCGCGCCCTGGTGCTTGTGCTGATCTTCTGGGGCGCCATCGAGGACCTGGGCACCGTGTTCGCCTTCGCCGACATCACCATGACCCTGCTGGCGCTGGTCAACCTGCTCGCCCTGGCCCTGCTGTTCAAGGTCGGCTTGCGGGTGATGCAGGACTACGACGCGCAACGCAAGGCCGGCATCAAGGCCCCGCTGTTCGACCCCAGCCGCTTCGCCGACCTCGACCTGGACCCGGGCGCCTGGCCGGCCAAGGGCGCCAGGTCACCGCAGAGCGCCGAACGCGAGGAGGGCCTTGCCGAGACGGCAGTGGGCCGGTACTGAGCAGGGACACAGGCGCTGCCGGCTTTCGGCAGCGCCTCGGGTTATCGGTCCGGCTTCAACTTATGGCCAAAAGCGCACATAGTGCCCACCTTTCACCAGCCACCGATCAAGACACGCCATGACCCAGCCCCCGAAAAATCCGCTCCACGGCATCACCCTGGAAAAGCTGCTCAACGAACTGGTGGCCCACTATGGCTGGGAAGGGCTGGCCAAGCGCATCGACATCCGCTGCTTCAAAAGCGACCCCAGCATCAAATCCAGCCTGACCTTCCTGCGCAAGACGCCCTGGGCACGGGAAAAGGTGGAAGCGTTGTTCGTCCAGATGCGACAGAAGCAGGAGTAAGGATCCACGTTCCTGGAACCTGGACTTGCCTTTGACCCTGGAAGGGAGCGTGACCACCTCGGATTCCGTAGGTTGGTGCCGAGCGCAGCGAGGCCCAACAACCCGCACATCGCGGGGCTTCGCAGGCTCAGCACCAGCCTACGAAATGTCCTTGGCCCGGCCATTCACAGGGTCTACCGACTGGGATCCACCGCTAACGACAGGATATGGCCGGCCTGCGGGCTGGCGCGGCCGGTCAGCATTTCCCGATACACGCCTTCGACCGCATCCGCCCCCGCGCCCTGCTCGACGAGAAGCCATTGCCCTGCGAAGCCGAGGAAGGCCTGCCAGCACTCGGCAAGGCGCTGCTGGAAAACCGCCCCACCCCACTCCTTCAAGCGGTGTTCGGCCTGCGCGGGCGCGAAGAACAGTTGCGGCGCCGGACCGGGTAGCTCCTTGGGCAGACCACGGCGTTGGTCCCAGTGTGCCGCCCCCACCAGGCAGCTGAAGCGCAACTGCGGAGCAAGGTGGGTGTGCAGGCGACCGAGCAGCTCGCCATTGCCGGCGAAATCCACGGTCGCCGTTGGCGTTCCAGCGTCCAGTTCGGCCACCTGGCCATAATCGAGTACCCGGTCGTAGCAGCCCAGGTCCTCGACAAACGCCCGGTGTCCCGGCGAGGTCAGGCCGACGATCTCGCACTGTCGATCGCGCCGGACGCGCTCGTGATGCAGCAGGTACGCCATGCCGATGGCCGTCTTGCTGGAGGCGCTGGTCAGCACCAGGCACTCGGCCTCGAAGAAGCGGTTGTCGGCAAAGAAATCGTCGAGCAGGAAGGAAGTGGTGAACAGCGGGCGTAGCAACATCTGCAAGGCTTCACTGCTCTGGCTGTAGAGCGGGTCGCGCGTACAGCGCAGGTACTGGTTGTAGATGATCGGCAGTTGCCGACGGTGGGCGGTACCATCGACGAAGCCACCCTCCTTCACCTGCACCGGGGTAACCAGCAAGTGCGTGGACATCGGGTAGTAGCCGTAGAAGCGCTCGCCCGTCTCGACCCCTTCGCAGCGCGAGGCCTGGACCTCGGCGAAGCCCCACACCGGGACGATCCCCCAACCCTCCCGGGCCGGGAAGAATCGCCAGTAGTGCATGGCTTCACCCATGGCTGCGTAGGTGATGTTGTTGGCCGTGAAGGCGAAGCGGTCGACTCGTAGCAGCACCTGCCCCGGTTCAAGGGAATCCGGGGCGAGCGATGTCTCCCGGAGTTCGCAGCGCGCCAGGTCGGAACGGTCGACCAGGAAGTCCCGCACAGTCGTGGTTGCCATTGGGCCTCACGCCTCCATCCTGAAGGTCAACCCGGCGCGCTCGGTCAGCCGCCGGATCAGTTTCTCGCCCATTGCCGGCGCCGCGGTCCAGATGCCGCCTGGCGTTTCCTGGGCTTCCCAAACCAGGCACAGGGCGGCCTCGGCGATCATCCGCGAGGTGGAGCCGTAACCCGGGTCGCGCTTGCCGGCGACACTCGCCCGGAGGGTACGCCCATCCGCCATCTCGCCGATGAACAGCAGATCGTAGAAACCATTCTCCCGTTCCTCCCGGCTCGGGCCTTCGCCGGGCTTGGGTGCCTTGTCGCTGGCCAGGGAACGGTCGCTGGCCACCGCCTCGGCGGTCGCCCTGCCCTGCTCGCCCGGGCCGGTAAGGAGCATCTCGTCATAGGCGAAGTCCTCACCATAGGCGTGGCCCAGCAGGAAATTGGAGCGGTGCACATTACGGGTGTTGATGGCCGCCATGATGAACGGCGCCGCCCAGCTGCCCAGGGAGTCGTCGTAGGCCGGGCGGTCCGCGGCGGGTTGGGGCGGGCCATTGAAACCGGGTGTCAGGGCGAAGGGATCGCCCAGCAACCGGAGTACCTGTGGATCGGCCTTGGCGGCCGCCAGGGTGGCCTTGAGACTGGCCGCCGTGCCGCCGGAAAAGGTGCCCTTCATCTTGCGTACCCGGCCCTTGATCCGCGGAAGCGGGGCGCCGAAGCGCTGCCGTGCGGCCTGCTGCAGGTAGAACACGCCGAGGTCGAAGGGAATGGAGTCGAAGCCGCAGGAAAAGACGATACGCGCGCCACTACGACCTGCGGCCTCGCCGTAGGTGTCGATCATCTTGCGCATCCAGGCGGGCTCGCCGCAGAGGTCTACATAGTCGGCTCCCATCTCGGCACACGCAGCCACCAGCGGTTCGCCGTACAACTGGTAGGGCCCGACGGTGGTCAGCACCACGCGGGTACGCCCGACCATCGCCCGCAGGCTGGCAGGGTCGCCAATGTCCGCGACCACCAGGGGGGTATCGGTCGGCGCGCCGATCTCCTGGCGCACCATGGCCAGCTTGCCGGCATCGCGGCCGGCCATTGCCCAACGCAAGTTGGCGCCATCGGCATAGGCCTGGCTGAGATACTCGGCCACCAGCCGACCGGTGTAGCCGGTAGCGCCGTAGACGATAAGGTCGAACTCGGCTGTCTGCTTCATCTGCACACCTCCTGAAAATGATCGGGGGAGCCTGACGCTCCCCCACATGGTCCTCAGGCTGAAGCCTTGGCTGCGGCCAGATAGGGGGCCAGGCGCCGCCCCATCTCTTCGCCCAGGGCCTGCAGTCCGCTCATGGGACGGACCATCACCTCGAACTCGACGATCTTTCCGTTTTCATCGAAGCGGATCATGTCGATGCCCTTCAGATCGCGTCCGTCGACACGGGCACTGAACTCCAGCACCACATTGAGGCCATCGCCCGTAACCAATTCGCGGTGATAGGAAAAGTCAGTAAAGACCTTGATCACGGTATTGAGAATGGTCGAAACCACTTCGGCGCCAGGATAGGGTGTATGCGCCATGGGCGAACGAAACACCGCGTTCGAATCCAGCAGTTCGGGCAGGGCGGAGAGATCGCCCTGGGCGACCATGGTGTGCCAGCGGTGCAGCGAAGCAGCCGCCTTGGGATGCAGTTTCAGCTCAGACATGCTGTTCCCCTTCAGTTGTTCTTGTTCTGGAAGTCCGGTCAGAGGTATGCGGCCAGGCGCGAACCCGGGTCGAGGGCCGCGAAGGGATGGAGGTGAATCAGGCGATTCCCGGCCGCACATCCATTCACTGATCAGGTCAGTGGCAATGGACGATACGGTCCTAAATACACAGGCTCAATGATCGAAAATGACAGTTGATTGATCCTGTCGCACAGAAGTGAATGGCCTGTGCGGAGGCAGGGTGAAGCGGCAGGGGCAGATCGGTATTGCTCGAATGGATCAGTGGGGCTTCATGGCGGCGCGGAATGACGACGCACCGATCGGCGAGCCAGATTGGAAATTGATGATCGGGATTGCCGCGGCGGACAATCGAAAGGCCCCGGACCGGGACCGGGCGCCGGTCCGGGCTGCATCGCGCCCTACCCCAGCTGATCGATCATCACCGAATTGGTGTACACCAGGCTGCCGTCGCTCTCCCGATGCCCTACCAGGTGGAACTGCCCGCGCTCGTCGCCCTTGCTCAGGTAGACGCGGAACTGCAGGTCGGACAGCGAGCCGCATTCGGCGGGTGTGATCAATTCCATGTGTTCCATGTCGGCGTCGATCATCACTTCCCGCTCGTGGGACTTCTGCAGGCTTTCTTCCGCCGCTTCGAGCCGCAGGTGATCGGAGTCGTTGACGTGGAAATGAAGATCACCCATCGGGATGGACTTTTCCGCCCCCTGGGGCTTGCACCAGCTTTTGATGGTCAAGGTATTCATCTAGCGACCTCCTGACTTGGGCGTTGCCGCGCCTGATGTTCAATCCCCAGTTTAGACAAGCCCCGCAGTGCGAATGCGTCAGCCATCGCCAAAGCCGCGCGTGGCAAGGGCTCGCGGAATTGCAAAAAAGTCCGGGTGCTATAATTTCCCGGTGAAAGAACCCTGAATTTCTATTGATGTTTCGAGGATAACCACCAGGAATAAAACCATCTGTTGCGGGGGACGGCCGACAACTTTGAGCAAGCGCCCGGAGGTGTGTCATGAATCGGCACTACTACATCAGTGACAATCTCGATGACCTCGAAACCGTTGAGTCCGAGCTCGAGGCCAACGGCATCAACACCGAGCAGATCCATGTATTGAGCGACAGGGATGCGGACGTTGAACAGCACCATCTCCATGATGTGAATTCCTTCATGAAGCAGGACGTCGTCCACTCCGGCGAAATCGGCGCGGTGATCGGTGTGCCGCTGGCCGCCCTGATCCTGCTGGGTGCCTGGTTGGCGGGCTGGACCGATACGCCGGCAGGCTGGGTGCCTTTCGTGTTCCTGGCCGTGGTGGTGCTGGGCTTCTGCATCTGGGAAGGCGGCTTCTTCGGCATTCAGGTGCCCAATGCGCACTTCCGCAATCTGAAAGAGAAGGTGAAGGAAGGCGAACACATCTTCTTCGTCGATGTGGAGCCGGAGCAGGAATCCACTCTCGACCGGATCATCGTTCACCACCCGCAGCTGCGGCTGGCCGGAACGGGATCGGCTTCACCGCACTGGATAGTCGCCTGGCTGCACCGCTGGCATCAGTTCAAGCGGACCATCTAGCAATCCTCCGGGGGAACCGTGGGGCTACTGGCCAAGGAACAGTCCGCGTGTGAAGAACACGTAGTCCGCCTCGGCGGCCATCAGCCCCACCAGCACCAGCAGGCACAGCGGCGGCACCAGAATGGCGTAGACCAGCGCCAGGCGCTCCCATGCCATGTGCATGAAGATCGAGACGATCAGCCCCGCTTTCAACAGCATCAGGATGATGATCATCGACCAGCGGAAAAGACCAACGAAATGGAAGTAGTCCACCAGGTAGGACAGGGTGCTGAGGATAAACAGCAGCCCCCATATCTTCAGGTACAGGCTGATCGGGTGTTGTTGACCTTGCGCATGCGCCATCTGCATCACTCCCCTGCCCTTACCACAGATAGAAAAACGCGAAGATGAACACCCAGACCAGGTCCACGAAGTGCCAATAGAGGCCGGCGATCTCGACGATCTGGTAGTTCCCGCGCTTCTCGTAGTCCCCGCGCAGCACCTTGAAGGCCACGGTGCTGAGATAGATCACCCCCACCGACACGTGCAGGCCGTGGAACCCGGTGATCATGAAGAAGCAGGCACCGAACTGCGCCGCGCCCATGGGGTTGCCCCAGGGCCGCACGCCTTCGGCGATCAGCTTGCTCCACTCGAAGGCCTGCATACTGACGAAGGTGGCGCCGAAGGCCGCGGTAGTCAGCATCAGTGCGGCGCTGCGCACGCGGTCGTGGCGATAGGCATAGTTCACCGCCATGGCCATGGTGCCGCTGCTGCTGATGAGCACGAAAGTCATGATGGCGATCAGGATCAGCGGGATGTGGGCGCCGCCTATGTTGAGGGCGAAGACCTCGCTGGGGTTGGGCCAGGTGGCAGTGGTGCTGATGCGCACCGACATGTAGCCGGTGAGGAAGCAGGTGAAGATGAAGGTGTCGCTTAGCAGGAAGATCCACATCATCGCCTTGCCCCAGGGCACCTGCTTGAAGGCATCGCGATCCGAGGACCAGTCCTGGGCTATGCCCCGCCAGGCCGATGGGTTCCCGGCCGGGGTCTCCCGCGTCGATGTGGCCATGGCGTTACCTCAATCCGCAGAAGGCCGCGATGGCCTGGTAGGTTTCCGGCGTACTGGTGAGCAGCGCGAAGAGCACCAGCCACAGTCCCAGCAGGTAGTGCCAATAGAAGGCGCAGAGTTCCATGCCGGTGCGCAGCCGCTCCATGGCGCCGTGGCGCAGCAGGCGTTGCGCAACCACGCCCCAGGCCACCAGGCCGCCCGCCAGGTGCAGACCATGCAGGCCGGTGAGCAGGTAGAAGAAGCTGTTGGCCGGATTGCCCGAGACGAAATAGCCCCAGGCGGCGAACTGCTGCCACACCCAGAGCTGCCCGCCGAGGAAGGCGATGGCGAAGCCACCACCGAGCAGGAAGGCCAGGGTCGCCGTGCCCGCCTGATTGCGTCCGATCGACACCTTGGCCCATTGCAGGCTGGCGCTGCCCAGGGCCAGCAGCGCGGTGTTCACCCAGAGCATCCAGGGATGGGCCAGGGGCGCCAGCGGGTCGGTCAGCGGCCGCCAGTCGGACACCTGGGAGCGGGCGACGAAGGCCAGCAGGAACAGCAGGAAGAGCGAGGTCACCACGCCGAGGAAAACACCCAGGCCGACCTTGGCGGTCCTGCGTCGGTCATGGATCGGCGCCTCGGGCCCATGGGACTCGCCCGGGCTCCAGCCCCCCGGTTCGGCGCCGCCAGCATGCTTCCAGAGTTGTGCGCTCATGGCCGTTTCTCCGTCGAGGTGGCCTTGCCGTTGGCCTCGCGCAGGCGCTGCAGTTCTTCCTCGGAAACCGTCTGCGGCACGAAGTCCTGCTCGATACCCGGCACGCTGTAGTCATAGGCCCAGCGATGGACCACCGGCAGTTTCTCCCGCCAGTTGCCGTGCACCGGCGGCGTGTCCGGGGTCTGCCATTCGAGGCTGGCGGCCTTCCACGGGTTGCTGCCGGCGGGGCGGCCCTTGAAGGTGCTCCAGGCCAGGTTGACCAGGAACAGCAACTGGGACACGCCCACGATCAGTGCCGCCACCGTGATGAAGGCATTGAGGTCCTGGGCCGACTGCGGGATGAACTCGTATCCGGGGTAGGCGTAATAGCGCCGCGGCATGCCGAGGAAGCCCAGGTAGTGCATGGGGAAATAGATGGCATAGGTGCCGAGGAAGGTGATCCAGAAATGCAGCTTGCCGAGGGTGTCGTTGAGCATCCGTCCGGTGATCTTCGGGAACCAGTGGTAGATGGCGCCAAATACGACCAGGATCGGCGCCACCCCCATGACCATGTGGAAGTGCGCCACGACGAAATAGGTATCCGAGAGCGGAATGTCGACGATCACATTGCCAAGGAAGAGCCCGGTTAGCCCACCCACCAGGAAGGTGACGATGAAGGCCAGGGCGAAGAGCATGGGCACCGTCAGGTGGATGTCGCCATGCCAGAGGGTCAGGGTCCAGTTGTAGACCTTGAGCGCGGTGGGCACGGCGATCACCAGGGTGGTGACGGCGAAGAAGAAGCCGAAATAGGGGTTCATCCCGCTGACGTACATGTGGTGGGCCCAGACCACGAAGCTCAGCACGCCGATGGCGACGATGGCCCAGACCATCATGCGGTAGCCGAAGATGTTCTTGCGCGCATGGGTGCTGATCAGGTCCGACACCAGGCCGAAGGCCGGCAAGGCGACGATGTACACCTCCGGATGGCCGAAGAACCAGAACAGGTGCTGGAAGAGGATCGGGCTGCCGCCCTGGTGGTTCAGCGGCTGCCCCATGGAGATCAGCGCCGGCATGAAGAAGCTGGTGCCCAGCAGACGGTCGAAGAGCATCATCACCGCGCTGACGAACAGCGCCGGGAAGGCCAGCAGCGCCAGGATCGAGGCCATGAAGATGCCCCACACCGAGAGCGGCATGCGGAACAGCGTCATGCCGTGGGTGCGTGCCTGCAGCACGGTGGTCACGTAGTTCAGGCCGCCCATGGTCGCGGCGACTATGAAGATCGCCAGGGACACCAGCATCAGCACGATGCCCCACTCGGTACCCGGCGTGCCCTGGGTGATGGCCTGGGGTGGATAGAGGGTCCAGCCCGCCCCCGTGGGTCCGCCCGGCACGAAGAAGCTGGCCAGCAGGACCAGCACCGAAAGCAGGTAGAACCAGTAGCTGAGCATGTTGACGTAGGGGAAGACCATGTCCCGCGCGCCCACCATCAGCGGGATCAGGTAGTTGCCGAAGCCGCCGAGGAACAGCGCCGTCAGCAGGTAGATCACCATGATCATCCCGTGCATGGTCATGGCCTGGTAATAGGTGCTCGCGTCCATGAACTCCAGGCTGCCGGGGAAGCCGATCTGCATGCGCATCAGGCCGGACAGCACCAGGGCGACCAGGCCGACGGAGATGGCGGTCAGGGAATACTGGATGGCAATGACCTTGTGGTCCTGGCTCCAGATGTAGCGGGTAAAGAAGCTCGTCGGCTCGTGCAGCGCATCGGCTTCGGCGTGCTCGACTTGGGCCATCGGAAACCCTCCGTAACGGGTCGGAGATCCCTCAGGTTCTACGGCGCCGGTTCCTGCTTGGTGGCGTCGGGGTTCGCCCTGGACTTGATGAAGGCGATCAGGGCGTCCAGCTCCGGGTCGCTGGGGGTGAAGGCCGGCATCACCGGCGGGAATCCCTGGACCAGCTTGGCGGCCGGTGTCAGCACGGACTCCTTGAGGTAGGCCTCGTCCGCCTCGACCTGGCTGCCGTCGGCCAGCGTCACGCGGTGACCAAACAGCCCCTGCCAGCTCGGCCCCACGCCCTTGCTGCCATCCACGCTGTGGCAGGCCAGGCAACCCAGGGACTGGGCCAATTGCTGCCCCTGCGCCACGATGTCGCCACCTGTACCGGTGGCGCCTTGCTCCTGTTGCCCGGCGGCGCTCAACGACCGGATGAAAGCGACCAGGGCGGTCAGCTCATCCTGGCTGAAAGTATAGGGCACCATCACTGGCGGATAGCCTTGCACCAGACGAGCCTTGGGATCCTGGATGGACTCCTTCAGGTAGGCCTCGTCGACTTTGACGCCGCTGCCGTCCGCAAGTTTCTCCTCGCGTCCGTAGAGGTCCTTCCAGCCCGGCCCCAGGCTGGCGCTGCCATCCTGGCTGTGGCAGGCCCGGCAGCCATGGGTTTCCACCAGTTGACGGCCTTTCTCGATCAGGCTGCCCGGGCTGGCCTTGCTGGCGGCGGCCAGGGTCTGGGCGAAGGTCGGCTGGGCGGCCAGCCACTGCTCGAACCGGTCCGGCGATTCCACCACCAGGTTGCCGCGCATATTGAAATGCCCTACCCCGCAGAACTCCGCGCAGAGGATTTCGTACTTGCCGGCCACCGTCGGGGTGAACCAGAAATGCGAGACCATGCCCGGCACCATGTCCATCTTTCCGCGGATCTGCGGGATGTAGAAGTTGTGCAGCACGTCCTTGGAACGCAGCAGCACCTTCACCGGGCGGTCCTGGGGAAGGCGCACCTCGTTGTTCGTGATCAGCACGTCGTCCTGGCCGGCCGGGTCCTCCGGGTCGAGCCCGAGGGGATTGCCGGCATTCACCCATTTGACGTCGGAGCGGCCGAGCTGGCCGTCCTGCCCGGGAAAGCGGAAGGCCCACTGCCACTGCTGGGCGACCACCTCCAGTGGGTAGGCGTCCTTCGGGACCTGGACGAAGTCGCTGTAGACCACCAGCCCCGGTGCCAGCATGCCGATGATGCCGAGGGAGGTGACGACGATCAGCCACCATTCCAGCCTGCGGCTTTCCGGCTCGTAGGCGGCGCGCGAGCCTGGGCGGTGACGGAAACGAATGATCGCCACCACCATGAAACCGACGATGGCGATGAAGAACACACCGGTGATGACCAGGGTGATGAACAGCGTGGTGTCGATCGAGCCCCAGTTGGATGCAGCCGGGGTCAGGTGCCAGGGCGCCAGGAAGTGAAACAGCACGGACGCAACAACGATGATGACCAGGATAATTGCTATCGCCATGTTCCCGTCGCCTCGTTCCTGATGCTCGTGCGCTATTGAAGCGTGCGACGGTCATCGGCAGTGCAAGATAACCCTTGTTCCGGCCTCCACAACACGCGGAAGCTCGGCCTCTACCCCCCTGGCAAGGTTCGAGGCAAGTATAGACGCTGCTAACCGGCAGCCCTCCCCTCCGCCCGGCCTGGCCGCACGGGGCCGGCGTAGAATCTCGCAGCGATCGATGAGTGCAATGGAATCATTCCCGTCATTTATCGAGATGACCGTTCATACCTTTTCCAGAAAAGAGGCTTGCTCGTGGAGAACGATCGTTCTACCATCTCTCACATGGACAGCAAATCAACTTCCGATGTCAGAGAAAGACTTCTCGAAAGCGCCGAAGACCTGATCTACAGGAACGGTATCAATGCCACGGGCATGGATCTTCTGGTCAAGACTTCCGGCGTCGCGAGAAAGAGTATCTACAAATACTTCGGAACCAAGGACGAACTGGTAGCAGAGGTATTGAAACGGCGCGACGAGCGCTGGATGAACTGGTTCAGGACCGAGGTCGAAAAGGCTGAAACCCCCGAGGCACGATTGCTGCAGATCTTCAGCGTGCTCAAGGACTGGTTCGTCTCCCCGGGTTTCCGGGGCTGCGCCTTCATCAATACCGCGGGTGAAACGGGTGATCCTCTGGACCCCGTCCGCCAGGTTGCCAAAGAGCACAAAGAGAAGTTGCTCGGTTTCGTACGCGGGATTTGCCAGGAATATGGTGCCGATGATCCGGATGCCCTGGCCAGGCAGTTTCTGCTCCTGATCGACGGCGCCATTACCGTTGCCCATGTGCTCGGCGATTTCAATTCAGCGGATAACGCGCAGGATATAGCGCGCGGTCTTCTGTCGAAATAAGGAAGTCATCGAGCGGGCAACTTCAAACTTTGAACCTCTATTTGTATTGGAGACTGGTCATGTCCTCTGACGCTGAAGTTCGTCCGCCACTTCCCCCGTTCACCCGCGATTCCGCCATCCTCAAAGTTCGCCTGGCCGAAGATGGCTGGAACAGCCGCGACCCGGAGAGGGTATCCCTGGCCTATACGCTGGATACCAAGTGGCGCAACCGTGCCGAGTTCGCCAACAACCGCGCCGAAGCCAAGGCCTTTCTCACCCGCAAGTGGGCCAAGGAACTCGAGTACCGCCTGATCAAGGAACTCTGGGCCTACTCCGACACCCGCATCGCCGTGCGCTACGCCTACGAATGGCATGACGACTCCGGCAACTGGTTCCGTTCCTACGGCAACGAGAACTGGGAGTTCGATGACAACGGCCTGATGTTCAATCGCTACGCCTCCATCAACGACCTGCCCATCAAGGAGTCCGAGCGCAAGTTCCGCTGGCCCCTGGGCCGCCGTCCGGACGACCATCCGGGCCTCTCCGAACTGGGTCTGTGATCGTGCCCTTCCCTCTCCCTGAAGGGAGAGGGGTGACTCGCGCCTGATGCTTTGAGCAATCCTGAAGCCCATTCATGGCCTGCAACGACGCACGTGGGCCGATGCGCAAACCATCCCCCTCTCCCTGAGGGAGAGGGCTGGGGTGAGGGGGAAATATTCCAGCCTGCGCCGAATTTGATCCGGGCTACCCGCAGCGCGGGTGAAAATCCTTTATGGGGATTTCCACCATCGGTGTCTTGCATCGCCAAGCGGGTGGATAGAAAAGCGCTATCCACCCTACAGGGCTCCAGGGTTTTCTGTAGGGGCGAATTCATTCGCCAAGCAGGCCGAAGGCCTGCCGTAGGTTGGTGCTGAGGAACGAAGCCCAACAATCTCGTTGGGCCTCGCTGCGCTCGGCGCCAACCTACGGTAGCCCGGAGGAAATCCGGAGGAAACCCAACTGCGTCAACGGTCAGTGATACCCATCCCCCACCCGCACCTTGCCGCGGAAGACGTAGTAGCTCCACACCGTGTAGGTCAGGACGATCGGCAGGATGAACAGGGTGCCGATCAAGGCGAACAGCTGGCTGGTGGGCGGCGAGGACGCCTGCCAGATATCGATGTAGGGCGGCACGATCTTCGGCCACACGCTGACGGCCAGGGCCAGGAAGCCGAGGAAGATCAGCCCCAGGGTCCAGATGAATGGCAGGTGGGAATGACGGCGGCGCAGGCTCCGCTGCAGCCCCGCCATTGCAGCCACCGCGCCCAGGGCTATGAGGCCGAACAGCACGCGATGGTCGCCGCCGAACCAGAGGGCGGCAATTTCCCGGTGCTGGCTCGGCGTCCACACGCAGATCACCACGATGGCCAGCAACAGCAGGTAGGCCAGCGGGCGGCTGAAGTGGCGCATACGCGATTCCAGCATGTCCTCGGTCTTGACCAGCAACCAGGTGCTGCCGAGCAAGGCGTAGGCGACGATCAGCGCCAGGCCGCAGAACAGCGGGAACGGCGCCAGCCAGTCCAGCGGTCCACCGGCGAACTGGCGGTCCACCACCGGGATGCCGGCGATGTAGGTGCCGATCACCACGCCCTGGAAGAAGGTCGCCACCAGGGAGCCGCCGATGAAGGACTTGTCCCAGATGTGCCGCTTGCGCGGATGGGCCTTGAAGCGGAACTCGAAGGCCACGCCACGGAAGATCAGCCCCGCCAGCATCAGCACCAGCGGCAGGTAGAGCGCCTCCAGCACCACCGAGTAGGCCAGCGGGAAGGCGCCGTAGAGCGCCGCGCCGCCCAGCACCAGCCAGGTCTCGTTGCCATCCCAGACCGGCGCCACGGTGTTCATCATCACATCGCGTTCGTCCGCGTCGGAAATGAAAGGGAAAAGGATGCCCAGCCCCAGGTCGAAGCCGTCCATGATCACGTACATCATCAGGCCGAAGGCGATGATCACGCTCCAGATGAAGGGCAGGTCGATACCTTGAATTGCCATGATTCGCTACTCCAGATCAGCCGGCCTGCAGGCCGTGTTCGAGGTCCTGGCCCGTGGCCGAGAGCGGCCGGCGCGGCGTGACGTCCAGCGGGGCGTGGTCGCCCTGGGGACCTTTGCGCACGAGGCGCATCATGTAGCCGATGCCGGCGCCGAACAGCGAGAAGTACACCGCCACGAAGATCGCCAGGGTCAGGCTGAGCTGAGCGACGCCGTGCTCCGACGCGGCATGGACGGTGCGCAACAGGCCGTAGACCACCCAGGGCTGCCGGCCGACTTCCGTGGTGAACCAGCCGGCCAGCAGCGCGATCAGCCCCGACGGCCCCATCAGCAGCACCAGGCGCAGGAAGCCCTTGTGCCGGTACAGCGCGTCCTTGCGGCGCAGCAGCAGGGCCAGCAGGCCGGTGAGGATCATCAGCATGCCCAGCCCGGCCATGATCCTGAAGCTCCAGAACACTACGGTGGAATTGGGCCGGTCCTCCTTGGGGAAACTTTTCAGCGCCGGGATCTGCCGGTCCAGGCTATGGGTCAGGATCAGGCTGCCGAGGTAGGGAATCTCCAGGCTGTAGTGGGTCTTTTCCGCCTCCATGTCCGGCAGGCCGAAAAGGATCAGTGGGGTCGCCTCGCCGGGGTGGTTCTCCCAGTGCCCCTCGATGGCGGCGATCTTCGCCGGCTGGTGCTCAAGGGTATTCAGGCCGTGGGCGTCGCCCACCACCGCCTGGATCGGCGCCACGATCAACGCCATCCACATGGCCATGGACAGCATCTTGCGCACAGCCGGTGTGTCGCGCCCGCGCAGCAGGTGCCAGGCCGCCGAGGCGCCGACGAAGAAAGCGGTGGAAAGGAAGGCGGCGATGGCCATGTGCGCCAGGCGATAGGGGAAGGACGGGTTGAACACCACGGCGAACCAGTCCACCGGCAGCACCCGGCCATCGACTATCTCGAAGCCCTGGGGCGTCTGCATCCAACTGTTGGAAGCAAGGATCCAGAAGGTGGAGATCAGGGTGCCGATGGCCACCATCACCGTGGAGAAGAAGTGCAGGCCGCGCCCTACCCGGTCCCAGCCGAACAGCATCACGCCGAGAAAACCCGCTTCGAGGAAGAAGGCGGTGAGCACCTCGTAGGTCAGCAGCGGACCGGTAATGCTGCCGGCGAAGTCGGAGAAGCGCGCCCAGTTGGTGCCGAACTCGTAGGCCATGACCAGGCCGGAAACCACGCCCATGCCGAAGTTCACGGCGAAGATCTTCGACCAGAACCTGTACAGGTCTCGGTAGACCGGGTGGTCGGTCTTCAGCCAGAGCCCTTCGAGTACCGCCAGGAAGCTGGCCAGGCCGATGGTGATGGCGGGAAAGATGATGTGGAACGAGACCGTGAAGGCGAATTGGATCCGCGCCAGGTCAAGCGCTTCGGGATTGAGCATGGAAATTTCCTCATGGGCGCCCGTGAGCGCCCTGCAATGATGAGGTGTCGTCACTGGCGAGGCGTTGCCGGCCCCGCCAAGGGGTCAGGCGACCGACGAGGTGATCAGGCCGTCGGCGCTGGGCTTCTCGACACGAATGGCGATGAACTTCGAGGTGGGCGTGAAGGTGCGGTCGCCATAGCTGTCGAGCGGCACCAGCGGGTTGGTTTCCGGGTAGTAGGCGGCCGCCTGGCCCTTGGGAATGTCGTAGGCCACCAGGGTGAAGCCCGGCGCCCGGCGTTCGCGGCCATCGTCCCAGAGGGACACCAGGTCCACCTTGTCCCCGGGCTGGAAGCCCAGGCGCTGGATGTCCTCGGCGCTGACGAACACCACATGGCGCATGCCGAACACGCCCCGATAACGGTCGTCCAGGCCATAGAGCGTGGTGTTGTACTGGTCGTGGGAACGCATGGTCTGCAGGATCAGGTCCGGCCTGTCGCCACGTTCCAGCACGGTCTCGTTGACCAGTTGCCGAGGCAGCTCGCAAGGGGTGAACTGCGCCTTGCCGCTGGCGGTGTTCCAGACACGCTCCGCCGCGCTGTTGCCCAGGTGGAAGCCGCCCGGATGCGCCAGGCGCCGGTTGAAGTCGGCGAAGCCGGGAATGGTGTCGGCGATCAGGTCGCGGATGCGCCCGTAGTCGGCGATGGCCCAGGACCAGTCGATGGGGTGCTTGCCCAGGGTGGCCTCGGCCATGCCGGCGATGATCGCCGGTTCCGACCGCAGGAGCGGCGAACGCGGCCGCAGCTGGCCGTGGGAGATATGCACCATGCTGAAGGTGTCTTCCACGGTGACGCCTTGCGGCCCTTCGGCCTGCAGGTCGATCTCGGTGCGGCCCAGGCACGGCAGGATCAACGCCTCGCGTCCCACGGTCAGATGGCTGCGGTTGAGCTTGGTGCTGATCTGCACCGTCAGTTCGCAGTTCTGCAGCGCGGCGTGGGTGCGCGGGGTATCCGGGGTGGCCTGGGCGAAGTTGCCGCCCAGGGCGATGAACACCTTGGCACGGCCCTCCTCCATCGCCTTGATCGCCAGCACGGCGTTGTGGCCGTGTTCCCGCGGCGCCTTGAACCGGAAGCGGCGCTCCAGGGCATCCAGCAAGCGCGCCGGCGGCTGCTCGTCGATGCCCATGGTGCGGTCGCCCTGCACATTGCTGTGGCCACGCACCGGGGACAGCCCGGCACCCGGGCGGCCGACGTTGCCGCGCAACAGCTGCAGGTTGATGACTTCCTGGATGGTCGGCACCGAGTGGCGGTGCTGGGTCAGGCCCATGGCCCAGCACATGATCACCCGCTCGGCCTTGCGGTACATGCGCGCGGCCAGCTCGATCTCGCCCTGGCTGAGCCCCGACTGCCCGACGATCTGCTCCCAGTTGGTGGCATCCACTTCGGCCAGGTATTGGTCCAGACCACTGGTGTGCTCGGCGATGAAAACCTGGTCGAACACCGGTGGCTCGCCCTTGGCCCGGGCCTCCCGATCCCACTGCAGAAGGAACTTTGCCATACCGCGGAACATTGCCATGTCGCCTCCAAGCGCCGGGCGGAAGTACGCGGTGCTGGTAGGCTCGGAGCCGTTGGAAAGCATCTCGATGGGATGCTGCGGGTGCTGGAAGCGCTCCAGCCCGCGTTCCTTCAGCGGGTTGATGCAGACCACCTGGGCGCCCCGCTCCACCGCCTCACGCAGGGGTTCGAGCATGCGCGGGTGGTTGGTGCCGGGGTTCTGGCCGATGACGAAAATGGCGTCGGCCTGGCCGAGGTCGTCGAACACCACCGTGCCCTTGCCCACCCCCAGGCTTTCGCCCATGGCCACACCGCTGGCCTCGTGGCACATGTTCGAGCAGTCGGGAAAGTTGTTGGTGCCGAAGGCACGGACGAACAGCTGGTACAGGTAAGCCGCTTCGTTGCTGGCCCGGCCCGAGGTGTAGAACTCGGCCTGGTCGGGGGAATCCAGCGCCTTCAGGTGTTTGGCGATGAGGGCGAAGGCCTCGTCCCAGCTGGTTTCCACATAGTGATCGGTGGCCGCGTCATAGCGCATCGGATGGGTCAGGCGGCCCTGGTACTCCAGCCAGTAGTCGCTCTGCTCGCGCAGCTGGCTGACGCTGTAGCGGGCGAAGAACGCCGGGGCGACACTGCGCCCGGTGGCCTCCCAGTTCACCGCCTTGGCGCCGTTCTCGCAGAACTTGACCATGCCGTTCTCGGGCGATTCGCCCCAGGCGCAGCCGGGGCAGTCGAAGCCGCCGTTCTGGTTGGTCTTGAGCATCACGCGGATGTTCTTCAGCGCGTTCTCGCTGCCCAGCCAGGTGCGGGTGACGGCCTTCAGCGCACCCCAGCCGGCGGCCGGGCCATCATAGGGCTTGATGTGATCTTCGAGGCTCATGGGGGTTCTCCTAGTCGCAGCACGCAGGTCGTACAGGCAATCCCGGCTGGCCCTGCTCCCACCTCCGGCTTCGCGGCTTTTTCCGGGCCGAGCAAGCCCGTGGCGCTGAGTCGCGAACCGAGTCGCGACAGCACCTATGGAAAATGACCGTGAAGGGTCCGCCCTGGGGGCGGAATGTCCGACGCGCCGTCCAGCGCGTTCGCGGGAGTGTCGAATCAGCCTTGGAAACCTGGGTTCGTATTCAGGCTATGGCCGTTCGCGGCAGGCCGTCCAATCGCAATTAATGACGATCTCATCGAGATCCTCTATGACCATCTTGCAAAGCTCAAAAGTACCGACTTAGAGGCTTTCATGCGTGATAGATGCCATCGATCAAGCAGTCGCAAATAGCGATTGGACGTCGCGCCCGCCACCGCTTAATTTCCCGCCTCAATGACAGGTTCCATGGCCACCGGCAGGCCGCCCTGTTCCACGCACCCGACGAGGCAATCATGTCGCACAAGCACCTGGTGGATGGCTTCGGCCGCAAGGTCGATTACCTGCGCATGTCGGTGACCGACCGCTGCGACTTCCGCTGCGTCTACTGCATGGCCGAGGACATGCAGTTCCTGCCCCGTCAACGCATCCTCAGCCTGGACGAGCTCTACCTGCTGGCCGAACGCTTCGTCGCCCTGGGCACCCGCAAGATCCGCCTCACCGGCGGCGAACCCCTGGTGCGCAGCGGCATCGTCGAGCTGTGCCGGCGCATCGCCAATCTGGCCGGTCTGCGCGAGCTGTGCATGACCACCAACGGCTCGCAGCTCACCCGCCTGGCCGCCCCGCTGTTTGACGCCGGTCTGTCGCGGCTCAATATCAGCCTCGACAGCCTGGACCCGCAGCGTTTTCGCGAGCTGACCCGCACCGGTGAGCTGGCCAGCGTCATCGCCGGAATCGATGCCGCGCGCAACGCCGGCTTCCGCCATATCAAGCTCAACTGCGTGGTGCTCAAGGGCCGCAACGACGGCGAGACCAACGACCTGGTGCGCTTTGCCATCGACCGCCAGCTGGATATCTCCTTCATCGAGGAAATGCCCCTGGGCGCCATCAGCGAGCACCGCCGGGGCGAGTCGTTCTGCTCCAGCGACGAGGTGCGCGCGCGCATCGCCGAGCGCTACACCCTGATCGAGTCGGCCGAATCCACCCAGGGCCCCTCGCGCTACTGGCGCCTGGCAGAGGCCCCGGACATCCGCCTGGGCTTCATTTCGCCCCACAGCCACAACTTCTGCGGCAGCTGCAACCGCGTGCGCCTGACCGTCGAAGGTCGCCTGCTGCTGTGCCTGGGCAACGAGCACGCGGTGGATCTGAAAGCCGTGCTGCGCGCTCACCCGGGCGACCCGCAGCGGCTGGAGCAGGCCATCGTCGACGCCATGCGGATCAAGCCCTGGCGCCATCAGTTCCAGGTCAACGACGAAGTCCAGGTGCTGCGCTTCATGAACATGACCGGCGGCTGACCCCCCCTCCACGACAGACTGGCGCGACAACCATGATCGTTCGTCCCAAACCCAACCTGCTGAACGTCCTGATTTCCCTGAAGGGCTCCATCGCCCGGCGCATCGCCGTGCGCAGCCTGCTGATCACCCTGTTGGCGTCCCTCATCGTCCTGGTGGGCACACTCCACCCCGACTGGTTCGTACGGGTCGAGGCGACACCCTTCACCCTCCTCGGCCTGTCGCTGTCGATCTTCATGAGCTTTCGCAACAACGCCTGCTACGACCGCTGGTGGGAAGGCCGCAAGGCCTGGGGCCGGGTGATTCTCGAGATCCGCGGCTTCACCCGTCAGAGCCTGGCCATCGGCAACGACCGCCTGCGCGAATCCCTGTTACGCGAGATTTGCGGATACGCCCATGCGCTCAACGCCAGGTTGCGCGACGAGGACGAGGCCGCCGCCGCGAGCCAGTGGGTGGCCGGCGTGGAGGGTGGTCAGGGTCTCAACATCAGCGACGGCATCCTGCGCCGGATCGGCCAGCAGTGCATCGGACTGGCCCGGCAAGGCGAGGTCAGCGAATGGCGCGCCATCGCCCTGGAGCAGCATCTCAATGGCCTGACCGAGGCCCAGGCGACCTGCGAGCGAATCAAGTCCACGCCGCTGCCTTTTCCCTACACCCTGCTGCTGCACCGCACCATCTACATCTTCTGCATCCTGCTGCCGTTCGCCATGGCCGTTCCGCTGGGCTGGGTCACGCCGATCTTCACCACCATCGTCAGCTACACCTTCTTCGGCCTGGACGCCATCGGCGACGAACTGGAAAACCCCTTCGGCCGGGACGAGAACGACCTGCCCACCGACGCCATGGTGCGCACCATCGAGCGGGAAATCCTTGGCGCACTCGGCCATCGGGAACTGCCACCGGTGCTGGAGCCGGTGGACTATGTGTTGTCGTAGGTTGGCGCTGAGCCCGCGAAGCCCAACCGTGCCGGGTATCGCCATCGCACGTTGTCGCGCCTCACGCGCGATCGGCCCGACCGACTGGATTGACCCGGGGCGCCGGAAAACATGCCTCTTCACCCCCCTTCCGCTCGCCAGGTAGCGCCATGGACATCAAGCAGCTCAAGTTTCTCATCGCCCTCGACCAGACCCGCCACTTCGGCCGGGCCGCCGCGCTCTGCCACATCACCCAGCCCACGCTGTCGATGCGCCTGCGCAACCTGGAGGACGAACTGAACCTGGTGCTGGTGAAACGCGGCCAGCGTTTCGAAGGTTTCACCGAGGCCGGGGAACGCATCCTCGCCTGGGCCCGCACGCTGCTGGCGGCCCACGATGGCCTGCAGGCCGAAGCCGCCAGCTGCCGCGGCCAACTGGTGGGCTGCCTGCGCCTGGGCATGGTGCCGCTGGCCAGCTTCAACCCCACGCACCTGATCAAGCCCCTGACGCAGCGCTATCCCGAGCTGCGCTTCCAGTTGTCGTCACTGAGTTCGGAACAGATCATCGATGGCCTCAGCCGCAATCAGCTTGACCTGGGGCTGTGCTACCTGGACCAGGTCAACACCAGCTACTTCGAAGTGATCGAACTGGCCTCGACCCGCATGGGCCTGCTGCATGACACCCGCTTTTTCACCTTCCAGGAGCGGGAACTGAACTGGGAAACCCTGGGCCGCTTGCCACTCGGGCTGCTGACCACGGGCATGCACTTCCGCCAGTCCATCGACCTCTGCTTCCGCAGCCGGGGCCTGGACCCACATCCGCTGCTGGAAAGCGAATCCACCTTCCAGCTCGTCCAGGCGGTCAGCGCGGGCATCTGCTGCGCCATCATGCCCCTGGCCAACGGCCTGGAAGACCTGAGCGAACACCTGCGGGTGCTGCCCATCGCCGAGGCTGCCGTCCACGCACCGCTCGGCCTGGTGCTGCGCCGTACCGAGCCGCGCTCGGCACTTGCCGAGCAATGCTTCGCCGAGGCCAGGTCGATATTCGGCGGGTCGGTGAAAAACACCGACGCCTGAACTTCCGACCGATGCACGCTCAGGACGCCACGTAGGGCTCGATGAACCGGCAGCCCAGCAGCTCGTCCAGCCGTCTGCCGTCGCTCAGCCGACGGAACAGCCCCGGTGTCATCCAGGGCGCGTAGCCATCGACATTGGGCGCGCCACGCCCGTCCTTGAGGTCCTGGATCAGCAAGGTGCGGGTCTCGAAGGAGATGCGCGTGAAACCACTGCCATTGCCCACGCCGGCGTGGGCATGGGCGCCGGAAAAGGCGATCAGCTCGCCCGGTTCGAGCAACACCGGCACGCCCTCCTCCGTCGTCTCGTCGAGCCGATGGGGAATGGCTTCGTCGGCATCCACCGCGTTGCGCCCGTCGCGGTGGGAGCGCTGCAGGATCGCCTGCATGTCGAAGCCCGCGCTGGTGTTGGGCACGGATTTTCGCCACAGCTCCGGGTAGATCGCGAAGGTACGTTGCTCCGTGATCGGGTAGATGGGCGCCCACCAGTTGACCTGGCCGTAGAGATTCGAGCCCCAGGTATCCCGGTGGAACGCGATGGTGGCGGTGGTCCGCGCGCGGGGCGCCGATTGGCCGGGCTCCTGATGGGGCTGGAAACGCAGGTGCAGGCGGTCGCAGGCAACACCCTCCGCGTCCAACCCCAGTCCCTCCAGCAGTTCACGCCAGAGCAGGCGTACCTCGGGTGCGGCGGCGAACTCCCGCTGACACTGGGCGAAGCAGCGGGTCTGCTCGCCATGGGAAAGGTGCCGGTGAATCTCTTCCGGCCTGAAGGGGTGCAGATGCGCTTCCAGCAGCTCGCGGGTGACGGTCACCAGCGCGGCCATGGCAGGCGACTGGCCGAACCGGAGGATATCGCCGGCATAGATCCGCGACTGGAATCCTCGAGGGTCGAAAGGCGTGGCGAGCGTGCTGTACATGGCGGCTCAATCCTGGGGAGGCGAAGTCTCGACTCTAGAGGCAGGCCAGGCGCGGAAACAGCGGCAGAAGCTGGCGCAAAAGGCGGAGCAGTTTTCGCGTCCGACGGATATCTTCGCGTTGATCGCGGAGGCGGCAGGGAACCTGTACGGGCGAACCGTGCCATCAGGCCGGCACTGGGTTTCTCGTAGGGTGCGCCGTGCGCACCCGTTGCGGGATCGGCCACCGCGCGACCGTCGACCGCTGGAGCGCACGGCGCACCCTACCTGTCACTCGCCCCAGACCACCTGAGGGGCGGTTGCTGAGGAAATCCGCAGACTACCCGTTCATCGGCGCGTTCGGGTTGTTCAGCGCGTAGAGGTAGCAATCCGCCAGGCTGTGGTCGCCTTCCACGCTGGTGTAGCTGGCGGTGAAGGGGATGGCCAGTCCCAGGTGCTGGTAGACCCATTTGTCGGTGACCCCCGGCGGCACCTCCGGCACCAGGTCGCTGTCGTTGACCACCCGGTAGGTGGCCACACCCAGGCTGTTGTAGTAGTCGGCGAAATCCGGCGCGACCACCCGTGGGCTGGCGAAGTTGTAGTGCTGCAGCGGCTGGTCCGGATACGCCGCCTGCAGGTCGAGCACCGCCAGGCTGGACAGCGCGCAACCCAGGCTGTGGCCGCAGACCCAGAGATTGCCGGAGGGTTGCAGGCCGTCGACCGCCTGCAGGGCCAGGTCGCGCAGCGAGGTGTAGAGCTTGAGGAAGCCGTCGTGGACCAGCCCGACGTCGGTCTTCCAGGGGTAGGTGGTCTGCTTGACCTGCAGGTCGTCGACCCAGTCCTGGGCCGACTCGGTGCCGCGGAACACCAGGTAGACCTCGCCGTTCGGATCGCTGGCGGCGAAACCGAAGGGCTCGGATTCGTTGATGTAATGCAGCTCGCTGAGGATGCTCCACACCGGCGCCGAGAAACTCCAGCCGGTCATGCTCGGCTGCTGCCAGTTGAAGTCCTGGGGTTTGCGCGGCTTGTCCTGCTGCAGCCACTGGTCGTACTGGTCGTAGGCGGCTTCCACCAGGTTGGCGCATTGCAGCGCCTGGGACAGGGAGAAACCCGTGGGGAAATACATGGGAAGACTGGGCATGGTGGCCTCCTTGCCGATTGGGATGGGAACACACTCTAGATCATGTCCATGCGTCCTACAGCGTAGTTCGTCAACCGGCCGCCGGGGCGTGGCCCGGCGGCCGGTCATCGGACCGGCTCAGGCGTCGAAGTCGGTGGACATCGACAGGGCCTGCCACTGTGCGACCTCGCCTTCCACCTGGCGGTGCTTGTCGGCGATGCGCTGCACCGCGTCGCTGCCCAGCGGCAGGCGTTGCGGCGGGTTGGGCGCGTCGACCAGGGCCAGGATGGCGCCGGCCAGCTTGCTCGGGTCGCCCGGCTGGGCATGGTTGGCGCCTTCGGCGAAGCGGCGCATGGCACCCACGGTTTCGTCGTAGTCCGGCAGTTCCAGGGCAGTCTTCACCAGCGACTGGTCATCGAGGAAATCGGTGCGGAAGAAGCCTGGCTCGACCACGGTGACCTGGATGCCCAGCGGCGCCAGTTCCTGGTGCAGCGCCTCGCTGATGCCTTCCACGGCGAACTTGGTGGAGCCGTATACGCCCCAGCCGTAGTAGGACTGGTAGCCGCCCAGGGAGGAGATGTTAATCACGTGGCCGGAGCGCTGGCGGCGCATGTGCGGCAGTACGGCGCGGGTGACATTGAGCAGGCCGAAGACGTTGGTGGCGTAGATGCGCTCCACTTCTTGCGCGCTGGTTTCCTCCACCGCGCCGAGGATGCCGTAGCCGGCGTTGTTCAGCAGCACGTCGATGCGACCGAAGCGCTTGATGCCCTCGGCGACCGCCTCATGGGCCTCGCTTTCGCGGGTCACGTCCAGGCGCGCGGCCAGCAGGTTGGGATGCTCGCCCAGGCGGGCGATGACGTCTTCCGGCTTGCGGGCGGTGGCGATCACCGCATCCCCGGCCTCCAGGGCCTTCGCTGCGATCAGGGCGCCGAAACCACGGGAAGCTCCAGTAATGAACCAGGTACGCATTTCAACTCCTCCTCTGTGGGAACCCGCACCGCGCGGGTTATCTGGTGAGTTGACGTCACTCTAGAGTTCAATTACTCCTGTGATAATCCCAGGAAAATGGCATGGGCTTTTGAACAGGATTCATCAATGAAACCCGTCTCCGCCGCCGACCTCAGCGTCTTCCTCAGCATCGCCGCCCACCTCAGCTTCAGCCGGGCCGCCGTGGAGCTGGGCCTTTCCCCTTCAGCCCTGAGCCATGCGCAGCGCGCCCTGGAAGATCGCCTCGGGGTACGCCTGTTCAACCGCACCACCCGCAGCGTGGCCCTGACCGAAGCGGGCGAGCGCCTGTATGCGCGTATCAGACCGGCCTTCCGCGATATCGACGACGCCCTGGAGGACCTCAACCAGTTTCGCGACACGCCCTCCGGCACCCTGCGTATCAGTGCCGGCCGCGCCGCCGCGGAACTGGTGCTGTTGCCCCTGGCCAGCCGCTTTCTCGAGGCCTATCCGGATGTGAGCCTGGAAATCTCCGCCGACGACGCCCTGGTGGATGTGGTGTCCGCCGGATTCGACGCCGGCGTGCGTTTCGGCGAGCGCCTGGAGGCGGACATGGTGTCCCTGCCCATCGGCCCCTACATGCGTTCGGTGGTGGTGGGTTCGCCCGCCTTCTTCGAGAACCATCCCGTGCCGCAGAAACCCCAGGACCTCCACGGCCTGCCGTGCATCCGCCATCGATTTCCCAGCGGCAACCTGTACCGCTGGGAGTTCGAGCGCGGCGGCCTGCAACTGGAGATCGAAGTGGACGGCCCGCTGACCCTGGGCGATGTCGGCATGATGGTCGGCCCGGCGCTGCAGGGCACCGGCCTGGCCTATGTGTTCGAGCAGATGGTGGACGAGCACATTGCAGCCGGCCGGCTGCTGCAGGTACTGGAAGACTGGTGCCCCTATTACCCGGGCCTGCACCTCTACTACCCCAGCCGCCGCCAGGTGCCGGCGGCGCTCAAGGCCTTCATCGAGTTCGCCCGCGCGGCGCGGCAGGCGACGTGAGCGTTCGCCCCGGCGCGGATTGCCCGGAGCGCACGGCACGCCCCGGGCAACTGCATTGATGGGTATCGGCGCGCCGCCCAGTCCATCCTGCGGACCTGTCATTCCTCCAGCTTCAGCAACGGCTCACCCTTGCGCACGACGTAGGTCGCCAACTCGGACGCTTTCTCCCCGCCGACGTTCTTCGCCACATGGGGAACCCCGTCAGGAATAAACAGCGAATCACCGGCCTTGAGGATCACCGGTTCGCGGCCTTCCAGCCGGTACTCGAAGGTTCCGCTGATCACATAGGCCACTTCTTCCCCCGGATGGGAATGCCGGGGTGATGCGACGCCCGGATCGATATCGACACGGGCCTGGATGACTTCCTGCCCATGGACATGAATGTCCTGCTTGGCCAGGTCGGTACGGTGGATGCCGTTCTTCCAGCTGGCATTCGCCTGTGCGGATTCTCCGGCCTGGGCCAGGCCCGAGAGCGCGGCGAATGCCGTAACGGTTGTGAGAATGTGGATGTAGCGCATGGTCTTTCTCCTTTGGCTGGATTGCTGCGGAGGCTTCAACCTAGGTGGCGGCCGTGTGGCCGATGTGTCGGAACGGGGGCCTTTTGCATGGCGCCTTGTCTGAAGCCGGGACGGATACAGGCAGATACGCTTGCAGACCCCTGTCCCTCCCCCCGACCCTCTCCGCCCTTGCAGGAGCGAATTCATTCGCGAAATGCCCAGGTACCCGGCCGACCGACGATGACTGGGCAGTTGGTCGGCGCAGCGGACCTTCACGCCTTATGGATTTGCACGCCCTACCCGGGCGAGTTTTTTTCGAGCCCTTTCTAAGTGCCGCCGCCACTCGCGTTATCCTGTTGCGCTCGTTCGCATATGGCCCGTTGTTCCGATGTCCGCAGCCTTCCCCCAGGAAAACCTCCCCTCCGTCCTTGCCGGCCCCATGCTGCGCCGGCTCGAAACCCGGCGCCTGGTGCTCTGGCTGGTGGGTACGCGCCGGCTCGCGCCCGTACTGCGGCTGAGGGTGAACGGCGACAGCGCCGACCATCGGCTGGAAGGCGAGGCTTGCCGGGTGATTCCCTTCGGCCGGCATGCCTTCCTGCACCTGATCGACCTGCGCCTGGATAGTCCGCTGCCGCAGGACCAGCAGATCGACTACGACCTGCTGATCGATGACCAGGGCATCGCCGACTGGGGGCCGCACCTGGTCTACGGCGAGACGCAGCAGCCCAGCTTCGTGCTGCGTTCACGCATCGACCAACTGCTCCACGGTTCCTGCCGCAAGCCCCACTACCCGGCGCACGACGGCCTGCTCTGCGCCGACCGCCTGCTGGCCGCCAGTCCTGCCCCCGAGCAGCGCCCCGCCCTGCTGATGCAGAGCGGCGACCAGGTCTACGCCGATGATGTGGCCGGTCCCATGCTGCGGGCCATCCACCAGTTGATCGAACGCCTGGGCCTCCTCGGCGAACGGCTGGAGGGCGCCGTGGTCAGCGACAGCGCGGCGCTCTACAGCCATCCCGCCAACTACTACCACCGAGCCGACCTGCTGCCGGCGCTGGAAAGCAATGAAACCCTGCGCGAACGCTTCTTCGGCGGCGCCCGCAAACCCATCTTCACCAGCAGCAACGCCGAGAATCACCTGGTGACCCTGGCCGAGATGCTGGCCATGTACCTGCTGGTCTGGTCGCCCGTGCCCTGGACGTTGATCGAAACGCGGATGCCGGCCCTGGGGCCGAAGGAAACCGAGCGCTACCGCCTGGAGGAAGCGCGGCTGGAGGGATTCCGTGCCGGGCTGCCCGGCGTCGCGCGGGTATTCGCCCACCTGCCGACGCTGATGATCTTCGACGACCATGACGTCACCGACGACTGGAACCTCTCCGCCCAGTGGGAACTGACCGCCTACGGTCATCCCTTCTCCAGGCGCATCATCGGCAACGCCCTGCTCGCCTACATGCTCTGCCAGGGCTGGGGCAACAACCCCGATGCCTTCGCCGAAGTCCTGGACCAGGCCGAGGCCCTGGCCGCCACCGCGGCTGCTGACAACCACCTGGACAGCCAGTCCCTCGACGGGCTGATCGGCAGCCTGCTCAGCTTCAACCGCTGGCAGTATGTGTTGCCTACCACGCCGGCGCTGCTGGTGCTGGACACCCGCACCCGCCGTTGGCGAAGCGAGATCAATCTCAAGCGCCCCTCCGGCCTGCTGGATTGGGAAGCACTGAGCGAACTGCAGCAGGAATTGCTGGACCACCCTTCGGCCATCATCGTCTCCCCGGCCCCGGTATTCGGGGTCAAGCTGATCGAGACGGTGCAGCGGGTGTTCAGCGCCTTCGGCCATCCGCTGCTGGTGGACGCGGAGAACTGGATGGCCCACCGTGGCTCGGCCCAGGTGATCCTCAACATCTTCCGCCACTCGCGTACACCGGGCTCCTACGTGATTCTCTCCGGCGACGTGCATTACTCCTTCGTCTACGAGGTGCTGATCCGCCACCGCCAGCAGGGCCCGAAGATCTGGCAGATCACCAGCAGCGGCATCAAGAACGAGTTTCCCCGGCGCCTGCTGGATGTGTTCGACCGTCTCAACCGCTGGCTCTACTCGCCGCGCTCGCCGCTGAACTGGTTCACCAAGCGCCGCCCGATGAAGGTGGTGCCGCGTACACCGGAGCACAGCAAGGTCGGCGAGCGACTGTGGAACTCCGCCGGGCTCGGCCAGGTGTTCTTCGATGCCCAGGGCCGCCCGTCACGCATTTTCCAGCTCAATGCCAACGGCGCCGAGCCCACCGAATTCCGCGAGGAACGCGACGACGAGCCGGCCGGACAACCGGTGACGCGGCGGGTATGATGCCCGCCTCGAAATCCGCACGGTCCCTTCCATGAGCACCACGCCCCCCTTCGGCACCGGCGACGCTTCCTACCAGGCCGCCGGCGGCATCGACGGCCTGCGCCGCCTGGTGGATGACTTCTACCGCCTGATGGACGAGCTGCCGGAAGCCGCCGACCTGCGCCGCCTGCACCCGGAAAGCCTGGAACTGTCCCGGGACAAGCTCGCCTGCTTCCTCAGCGGCTGGCTGGGCGGGCCCAAGCTGTTCAGCGAGAAGTACGGCTCCATCGCCATTCCCTCCTTCCACGCCCAATGGCCCATCGACGAAGCCCTCAGCGGCGCCTGGCTGGGCTGCATGGAACGCGCCATCGCCCTGCAACCCTTCTCGCCGGAGTTCGCCGAGTACCTGCTGGCGCAATTGCGCGTGCCGGCCCATCGAGTAGTTCAGGCCAGCCGCGCGCGGCACGGCTGAGCCGCGTCACTGGGTGGCCCCTCTTCATGTGGGGGCGAATTCATCGCTGTGCAGCCCGAAGGGCTGCCCTACGGACCTCCATTGGGTCTGCTGCGCAGCCCTTAGCGATTGAAATCGCCCCCACAGGAAACAGCATCCAAATTTGGCGGCCGCCCGTTCACGGCCGTACTGTCGCCACTCAATGGTCCTTTGACGACTTGCCGGTCACGGCCATATAGTAAGCAACGCTTATTATATGGAGCCCTTAGCATGGCCGCCCTTGAAGAGAGCCTCGGCTTCCTCATCGCCGACGTCTCCCGCCTGATGCGCCGGTCCTTCGAACAGAACCTGACCGGCAGCTCGCTGACCCTCAGCCAGGCCCGCGCCTTGGCCCATGTCGCGCGCAATGAAGGCTGCCGCCAGGTGGAGCTGGCCGAGCGACTGGAGATCAAGCCCATCACCCTCGCCCGCCTCCTGGACCAGTTGGAGCAGGCCGAACTGGTGGAGCGCCGCCCGGACCCGGACGACCGCCGGGCCTACCGCCTGTACCTCCGGGAGCAGGCCGACAAGGCGCTGGCCGATATCCGCACCGCTGGCGCCGCCATCCATGTCACGGCGCTGCAGGGCATCAGCGAGACCGAAGCGATGGTCCTGGCCAGTGCGCTGCGCAAATTGCGCGAAAACCTGTCCTCCCGTTGATTCCACAAGGAACGGCAACGCCATGAACACCCACACAGTCATCGTTCCGGAACAGGAAGCGCCGACCACCTCCCGAGCGGGCGCCAAGCGTTTGCTGCTGATGGGGGTGGCGCCCCTGCTGGTGGTCGGCCTGGGCCTGGCCGCCTACCTTCACGGCGGCCGCTACGTGGAGACCGACAATGCCTACGTCAAGGCGGATAAGGTGCCGGTGAGCGCGGATGTGTCCGGCACCATCACCGAGGTGCTGGTCAAGGACAACGAGCAGGTTGCCGCCGGCCAGATTCTGTTCCGCATCGACCCCGCCAGCTTCCGCATCGCCGTCGCCAAGGCCGAGGCGCGGCTGGCGCAGGTACGCACCGATCTCGCGGCGCTGAAAGCCAGCTACCAGGAGAAATCCGCCGAACTGGCCCTGGCCCGCACCCGTCACGATTTCGCCGAGAAAGACCTGCAGCGCCAGGCCAACCTGGCGCAGAAGGGCTACCTCTCCCCCGCCCGGCTCGACGAGTCCAGCCAGGCCGCCCAGGTCGCCGCCCAGGAAATCGACGCCCGCGAGCACGACCTGAAGCGCATTGCCGAAAGCCTCGGCGGTAGCCTCGCGCAACCCATCGAACGACACCCGAGCTACCTCAGCGCCCAGGCGGAGCTGGAGCAGGCCAGGCTGGACCTGCAGCGCACCGCCGTTCACGCATCCCTGCCCGGCAGCGTCAGCAAGGTGCCGCAGCCCGGCCAGTACATCAGCGCCGGCAACACCGCCATGACCCTGGTGGCGGACGGTAACCTCTGGGTGGAGGCCAACTTCCCGGAGAAGGACCTGACCTATGTGCGCCCCGGCCAGGAGGTGGGCGTGCGCTTCGACATCTATCCCGACCGCGCCTGGCAGGGTGAGGTGGAAAGCCTGAGCCCCGCCACCGGTTCGGAGTTCTCGCTGCTGCCCGCGCAGAACGCCACCGGCAACTGGGTGAAGGTGGCCCAGCGCGTGCCGGTGCGCATCCACCTGCGACCCGGCGCCGACCAACCGCCCCTGCGCGCCGGCCTCAGTGCCGTGGTGGAGATCGACACCGGCCACCATCGCAGCCTCGCCAGCCTGCTGCCTTGACCAGGATGAACGCGACCAACGCCGGTGATGCCGGCTCGCGCCGCTGGCTGATCACCGTCTCGGTGATGCTGGCCACCATCATGCAGGCGCTGGACACCACCATCGCCAACGTCGCCTTGCCCCACATGCAGGGCAGCATGGGCACCACCCAGGACCAGATCGGCTGGGTGCTGACTTCCTACATAGTCGCCGCTGCGATCTGCATTCCGCTGACCGGTTTCGTCGCCGCGCGCTTCGGCCGCAAGCGGCTGTTCATGTGGTCCATCGTCGGCTTCACTATCACTTCCATGCTCTGTGGCGCGGCCCAGAGCCTGGAGCAAATCGTGCTCTTCCGCCTGCTCCAGGGTGTTTTCGGCGCCGCCCTGGTGCCGCTGTCCCAGGCGGTGCTGCTGGACACCTATCCCACCGAACAGCACGGCTCGGCCATGGCCATCTGGGGCGTGGGGGTGATGGTCGGCCCCATCCTCGGCCCCAGCCTCGGCGGCTGGCTCACCGAGTACTACAACTGGCGCTGGGTGTTCTACATCAACCTGCCCTTCGGCCTGCTGGCCTGGTTCGGCCTGGCGGCCTTCCTCAAGGAAACCCCGATCGAGCGGGAACGCCGCTTCGACCTGCCCGGCTTCACCCTGCTCGCCCTGGCCATTGGCGCCTTCCAGTTGATGCTCGATCGCGGCGAGTCCCAGGACTGGTTCCACAGCCGAGAAATCCTCATCGAAGCCATGCTCGCCGGCCTCGCCCTCTACCTGTTCATCGTCCATGTGCTGACCCACCGCCAGCCCTTCATCGAACCGGCCATGTTCAGGGACCGCAACCTCAGCATCGGCCTGCTGTTTATTTTCATGATCGGCATCATGCTGTACTCCAGCATGACGCTGCTGCCGCCTTTCATGCAGAACCTGATGGGCTACCCGGTGCTGGACGTGGGCAACCTGCTCGCCCCGCGGGGCGTGGGCACCATGCTGGGGATGATGCTGGTGGGCCGGCTGATCACCCGCATCGACCCGCGCTGGATGATCGGCGTGGGCCTACTGCTCACCGCCCAGTCCCTGTGGGAGATGACCTACTTCACCGCCGAGGTGAGCGCCTACGACATCATCCGCACCGGGGTGGTCCAGGGCTTCGGCCTGGGGTTGGTCTTCGTGCCGCTGTCCACCCTGACCTTCTCCACCCTGGCGCCGCGCTACCGCAATGACGGTACCGCGCTGTTCAGCCTGATGCGCAATGTCGGCAGCGGCATCGGCATCTCGGTGGTGATCAGCTACCTGGCCCAGCGCACCCAGAGCAACCACGCCGTCTTCAGCGACTTCATGACCCCCTTCAACCAGGCGCTGACCCAGGCCACGGAAAGCGGCGCCATCGACCTTTCCAGCCCCGCCGGGTTGGCGGCGCTGAACGCCGAGGTGACCCGCCAGGCCGCGACCCTGGCCTACCTGCAGGATTTCCGCCTGATGATGTTCGTCACCCTCGCCGCCCTGCCCCTGCTGCTGCTCCTGCGCAAGCCGCCCAAGAGTGCCGTGAAGCCGGAATCCCACGCCGCAATGGACTGAACCAGATGGACTGAGCTAGCCCGCCGGCTGACGCCGTAGCTGGTTGCGCCGCCAGGCGGCGGGTGGCGCGCCGAACTCCCGGCGAAAGGCACGGCTGAAAGCAGCATCGGTCTGGTAGCCGACATCTTCGGCGATGCGCGCCAGGGGCGCATTGCTGCGACACAGGAGATTGGCCGCCAGCAGCATCCGCCACTGGGTGAGGTACTGCATGGGCGAGCTACCCACCAGTTGCTGGAAGCGCTCAGCCAGTACCGAGCGCGAGGTGCCGGCGGTACGCGCAAGCTCCTCCAGGGTCCAGGCCTGCGCCGGACACCGGTGCAAGGCATTCAGGGCCGCGCCAACGATCCGGTCCCCAAGCCCCGCCAGCCAGCCCGTACGCCCTTCGGCCTGTTCGTTCATGTAGAGCCGCAACACCTCGATGAACAGCACCTCGGCGAGTTTGGCCAGCACCCCCTCTCCGCCTGGCCTGGGCGACTTGGCTTCGCTCAGGGCATAGCGCACCGACGCCTCCAGCCAGGGTCCGGCACTGGAGTCGCGCACGTTGACCCGCACCAGGGATGGCAGGCCGGCCAGGAGAATCTCCGCCAGCCGTGCATCGCAGGCCATGTAGCCGCAGACCAGGCGAGTGATCGGACCGCCGCCGCCGTAGGCCAATTGCCGTGGTCGGCGCGACAGGACCTGGTCCAGCCGCGCGCCGCTGGCGGGCGCCAGGCCGGGTTGGGATGTCATGCGATGGGCGTCGCCCTGGGGAAACAGCACCACGTCACCCGCGACCAGGTGCATCGGTCGCTCGCGACCGAGTTCGACGAAGCATTCCCCCTGGGTGATCAGGTGGAAGATCACCACGCGCTCGGCCCCGGGCTCGAGCAAGGAGGCTACTGAATCGGCGCGGGGCGACTGGTAGCACCAGGGCGCACTGAACCGGGCATTGATGAAGATGGCGCCGACCAGACGGACGACGCGCAGGGTTTCCGAGAGAGCGTCCATCACCCTCACCTCAGGCGGCATTCCTGAAATTCTGGGCGCTCGGGCTTTTTTGCAGCGGCTGGCCGGATAAATGGCCGTTAACACGGACGATCGGACAAGCCTTGCCGACGCTCGGACAGGACGTCGCTTTGCCGTAGGCGGATAGTTTCCCTGCACGCCCCTTGCTGCCCAATCCACCCAAGGCGTGCCCGCTAGCCAACAAAAACGAGGTCACCATGCCCAAGTTCCTCATTGAAAGAGAGATACCGGACGCTGGAAAACTCACGGAACGAGACCTCAAGGCCATCTCGCAGAAGTCCTGCCGGGTGCTCCGAGACATCGGACCAGAGGTGCAGTGGGTCCAGAGCTACGTCACCGACGACAAGCTGTACTGCGTGTACATCGCCGCCAGCGAGGAGGTGGTCAGGGAACATGCCCGTCAGGGCGGTTTCCCGGCCAATCGCATCTCCCGCATCAGCTCGATCATCGACCCGACCACCGCCGAATGAGCCCCGAAATGACCATCGCTACTGATCTCAACGCACTGAAAAGCCGGCAGATGGCCTCCTGGGCCAGCGGCGACTACGCCGTGATCGGCACCACCCTGCAACTGGTCGGCGAACTGCTGGCCGAGGCCTGCGACCTGCGCCATGGCGAAACCGTGCTGGACGTCGCCGCCGGCAACGGCAATGCGACCCTGGCCGCCGCACGCCGAGGCGCCCGGGTGACCTCCACCGACTATGTGCCGGAACTGCTGGAGCGTGGCAGGGAACGCGCCCAGGCCGAGCGCCTGGAGGTGACTTTCCAGCCTGCCGACGCCGAAGCCCTGCCGTTCCATGACGCCAGCTTCGACGTGGTGCTATCCACCTTCGGGGTGATGTTCACGCCCGATCAGGCCCAGGCTGCCGCCGAACTGACACGGGTCTGCCGCCCCGGCGGGCGCATCGGTCTGGCCAACTGGACACCGGAAGGCTTCATCGGCCAGCTGTTCAAGACCCTTGGCCGCCACCTGCCGCCGCCTCCCGGGGTGCAGCCGCCGTCCCTCTGGGGCGTCGAAAGCCATCTGCGCGAACTGTTCGACGACAGCGCCCGGGAAATCTCGGTGGCCCGTCGCCTGTTCAACTTCCGCTACCAATCGGCTGCACACTTCATCGAGGTGTTCCGTAGCTGGTACGGGCCGGTGCACAAGGCCTTCGCCGCCCTTCCCGTCGATGGCGCGTCGGCCCTGGAGCGGGACCTGACCGAGTTGCTGGAACGCTACAACCGCGCAGGGCCCGACTCGCTCATCGTGCCCAGCGAGTACGTGGAGGTGGTGATCACTCGTCGTTGAGATGAAAGTCGTACTGGCTCCTGTGGGGGCGAATTCATTCGCAATGGGACGCGCAGCGTCCCCCTGATATTTCGCGGGCCGGCCCTTCGGTCCGGTCAGCGAATGAAATCGCCCCCACAATTCATTGCCCCCCCCCCCGGAAGCGCCCAGGCCCATTGCGACACCGAAGGCAGGTATCAGCTGACGACGGCTTTGAGCAGTAGCGGACCACAGCGCCGAAGCGACTGCCAGCCCGCCTATTCCACAAGCCGCTTACTTCGCCTGCTCAGATGTAAGTATCGGCGATTGTTGATGGTAGATATTTTTGACTGGCTCCTATACTCGCCCAAGCCCGCTCAGAGTATTCGAAAGCACTTGAAAGCCGCGCCCACCCGGCCCTTTCAAGTTATTTATCCGACGTAATCAATTGATCTGACTGTTGCAGAAGGCCAGCCCGGACACATCAGCCTTGGCGTAACTTGAAACTTGCATCCGAAAACGATTTCGAAATTATTTCACCTCATTTTTGACCCACAAGGCAAATACCCAACAATATTCAATCTGACTGTAAATTTCATCTGGAGGCATGCCAGACCAATAGAAAAGCATCGGCAGATCATTGGCAAATGATTGCGCCTACAGCTGCTCAGGTTTAAAGAATTCACATTCTGCTTAGCTGGATCATAAAAAGCTCGACCAATTCTTGGTTGTACAGCGCCACAATATTTCCTATAGCTATCAATCAGAGCCTGAAAAATGAAATTACACGAAATAATAGGCTACGACAGAAATGGAACCGTTCGCGAACTTGATACCGCCCTCAACAAAGCCACACTCAATACCAGGGATGTAACTTTTTCGGCACTTGGCTTCAATGCGCCAGGTTGGATCGCCGCCTCTTCGATGTCGATCCTCTACTCGATATCAGGCCACCAGGCACCGCTGGCCATTCTGATCGCCTACTTCTTTCCGATGCTGGTAATGGCCTTCTGCATGATCGCGCTCACGCGACAGGCGCCATCAGCGGGTGGGGTTTTCACCTTCACCTCACGATTTCTACACTCCAATGTAGGGACAGTTCTGGGCTGGGCCTATGCGGTTGCATGCACGGCCGTAATGGCAATGTGCGCCGTAATCGGATCCGAGTACATACAGGCGCTGATCCCGGCGCTGGCCGGACCGCTCAATGCAAAGTTGATCGGGACTTGCATGGTCCTGACCTTCCTGGCCATTTCCTGTAATGGTGTCAATGCGACTGCAAAAGTAGCCAGCGTCTTCCTGATCTTCGAAATCAGCGTCGTGGCGGGTCTTGGTCTGATGGGGATCATCGATCCACAGGTCCAGGATCTATCGGTTACTTCCATGTACTCGCTGGAGGCCGCCGGTGGCTGGTCCGCAATAGGTCCGGCCGTGCTGTTCGGCGTGTGGATGCTCGCCAACTTCGACTCGGCGATCAACTATATCGAGGAGTCACGCGTTCCGGTTCGCACTGTCCAGCGCGCGATGCTGCTCGTACTGACCTCGGCATTCGTCATTTACAGCCTCGCAGCCATCGGCTGGCAGTTCGCAGTGCCGGTAAATGAACTGGCTGCAATCATCGAAGATGGCAACGGTGGACCGATCGCAGCCGTCGCGAATGTCTACCTTCCGCCGGCCATGGCCTGGATCGCATTGTTCGTGGTGATCACATCGGCCTGCGCGGGAATGCAGATTTCCTCCAGCGCGGCTGCCCGTACGCTCTACCGCATGAGTGAGGAAGGACACCTTCCGGTTGCACTCCGGTCGGTCAACAATTCGAAATCGCCCTGGCTGGCCAGTGTCATCGTTTCCGCTGTGGCCATCGCACTGCTCTGGTGGAAGCCGCTGGACAAGATCGTGTGGTACTACGATGTAGTGACCATCACCCTGGTGATGTCCTACATGGCCGCGATCGCAGCCTTCATTGTCATGACCTGGCGGCGCCTGCGTACCGCGATTGCGTTGTTACTTTCGATTCCGGCATCTCTCGCCATCCTGGTACTTGGATACATTGGATATACCGCGGGAGCGAACCCTGTATCGCCGGAAGACCTATATACCGCCTGGTACCTTGGGGCACTGACGATCCTCTCTGGCGTAATGATTGTGTTGTGTCGGCCGCGCGCCTCCGTGCGAACTGGCATTCCACAAGAACAAGCCCAGCCGTAACTCCAGATCTCAAAAGTCATTCAACCCTGTGGCCGCGCTGACTCCACCAGAAACTTCAGACGGCCAGCAGAATTGCGCGCAGATGACGCCCCTCGTCAATTTCCGAGGGGCGAATCAAACACTGTTGTCTTGAACAAGCAGAAGGTGAACTCATGAAACGTGTTGTAGTAATCACCGGTGCGGGAAGAGGCATCGGCCTGGCAACAGCCAAGCGTTTTGCCCTGGCTGGAGATCACCTGGTACTCAACTACTTCGACTCCAGGGAACAGTTGGATGCAGTGATAGGCATTGCCCAGGAAAACGGTGGCGATGGAATCGCCGTTCAAGCTGATATCAGCGATCCCGAGGCGGCAACCGGGGTCATCCGCGCGGCGGAGAGTCGCTACGGCCGGGTCGATGTCCTGGTAAACAATGCCGGGCGACTGGTTTCGGCCAGCGTGGCAGAGACGACCTGGGCACAGTGGAAACAGATGATCGACACCAACCTCGGCGGTACCTGGGCCTGCATGCAGGCAGTACTGCCGGGCATGCTCGCGCGCGGTGAAGGGCGAATCATCAATATCAGCTCCGAGTTGGGATTGATCGGGTTTCCGACCTACGCAGCCTACTGCGCCTCCAAGGGTGGGGTGATCGCGCTGACCAAGGCCGTTGCCAAGGAAGTTGCCCCGTCAGGGATCCTGGTGAACTCGGTGGCGCCGGGTCCTATCGAGACGGACATGCTGATCAACGACACCATCGAATACAACGATGAAACGCGCGAAGCAGTTCCATTGAAGCGGTTCGGCAAGCCGGAAGAAATTGCCGCCATGGTCGAAGCCCTCGCCGGTCCGGCGGGTAATTACATGGTGGGACAGGTGATCAGCCCTAATGGTGGAACCGCGATCTGATATGCCGCATCGCGACTGAGTTTCAGTGAATCAGCTTTTCCCAATTACAAGAAATGCTCCGATCCGATTGACAATAAAAGGAATACAAGATGAGCGCTGTAATGATTACTGGTGGTCTGGGCTACGTTGGTCGGTATCTCACCAAGAGGCTGAGTGAGAAGGGAGTTCAGGTGGTCAGTTACAACCGGGACTACTCGGAAGCCAGATCGGAATTCATGACATCGGTACAGGGTGAACTTTTCGACATCCCCAGGATTGTCAAGACAATCCAACAATTCGGCGTTGATCGTGTCATTCACACTGCCGCCATGTCGCACCCCGATCTTTCCATCGACCTTCCCATTACCACTGTGGCGGCGAATATCGACGGCACGATCCACTTGCTCGAAGCAATGCGGCTGGCGGGGATCAAGAAACTCGTCAATTTTTCCTCCGAAACCGTATATGGGCATATCGACGGCGTGGTCAATGAGCGATCCCCGGCCAACCCCACTACTCCCTATGGCGTCACGAAGCTCGCCACCGAGCATTTCGGCCGGGTCTATAACGCGCTCTACGGAATGGAAGTCATCTCGCTGCGGATCGCAGAAGTCTACGGCCCTGAGAACAAGATGCCGCAGGTCCTGAGGGACATCCTCAAGACCGTTCATCGTGGCGAGAAGTTCTCCCTCCCCGGCGGCGGAGACCATCGCTTCCATTACATTCACGTCGAAGACGTCGTGCGTGCCGTGCTGCTGGCAGCGCAAGCCAAAGGTATCAATGGCAGCGTATTCAATATCGCTGGCGATCGCCCCTGGAAGCTGCATGAGGCCGTAGATGTAATCCGCAAACTGATTCCCGACGCCAGTATCGAAATCGGCGGCGGTCATTGGCATCTGGATCGACAAGGGGAATGGGATCTTGGTGCCGCGGAGCGGGAGTTGGGATATCGGGCGGAATGGACCCTGGAAAAAGGCCTGGAGCATTACTCCAACTGGCTGGTCGATCACGAGTACTGATAGTTCCCTGAATACTGCCCGCCGCGGGAAAGCCCATTCGACTTCTGAAGTCCCAAGTCGTAATCGTCGAAAATGATTACATGCAGGAGCGATCAAACATGATCAGCAACCCCATTTCCTGGCCAAATGGCGCACGCTGTGCCGTAGCCTTCACGTTTGACATGGATGCAGACAGCATTCTTCACATCGCACACCCCAAGGATTCAGCGACACGCGTTGCCAGTATTTCAATGTTGCACTACGGGCCAAACGTGGCTGTTCCAAGGATCGTCGAAACCTACCGGCGCTTCCAGATCAAGCAAACCTTCTTTATCCCGGCCTGGTGCATCGAGCAGTACCCCAAGGCAATTGAAGCCATTGTCGAAGGTGGCCACGAAATTGCCCACCATGGCTATATACATGAGCACCCGAATGAGTTGAGCCGAGAAGAAGAGGCCTATTGGCTCGATCGCGGCTGCGACACCATCAAGCGCTTCACCGGGCAGGCACCTCGGGGTTGGCGGGCCCCGCTGTACAACATGTCGGAGCATTCCACTGACCTGCTGATCGAACGGGGTTTCACGTATGACGCTTCATTGATGGGGGATGATGTTCCCTATCTGCTGCGCAGCTCGGCAGGAGAGTTGGTGGAGCTTCCATCCAGCTGGGCCCTGGATGACTGGCCGCAGTACATGCACAGCATCGACCTGGATTTTCAGATGCCGATTCAGTCGCCTCAACGGGCTGTCGAGGTGTTCAAGGCAGAATTCGATGCTGCCTGGGAATACGGGGGCCTGTTCATACCGGTTTGGCATCCGTTCCTCTCCGGTCGCCTGTCGCGCTGGCATGAAGTCACGAAACTGATCGAATACATGATGGAGAAAGGCGGCGTCTGGTTCGCTCGCATGGATGAGATCGCGGCGCATGTCAGAAACAGTGTGTCGGCTGGCCTCTATGAACCTCGGATCGACAACCTGCCTTACTACCGGGGGCCGGTGAAAGCGGTAGCCGAATAAGTAGCGCCGAGCCATTCTCCCGGGAAATCGCAATGGCCGGGCCAGTGGCGCGCGCAAGGCGCGTGCCCGGCCGAGGTACCTTTGCATTTGCCGATATCCAGGCCCCGGTTCACGGGGCCTGGTTCTGTCCGGTAATCGCACAGAACACGGTGCGGCAAATTGACCTAATTAACTAGTTAGTACATTTTCATTGTCAGACCGTCCCGGCTTACCGGCCGGGCCAGAACAACAATGGAGATATCGCTGTAATGACTCGCACTGTCCTGGTCCTCAACGGCCCGAACCTCAATATGCTCGGTACCCGTGAGCCCGCCACTTACGGCCATGAAACCCTCGCCGACATCTCCGCCCAGTGCAGCCGCACGGCCGCCGGGTTGGGTTTCGAGGTGGACTTCCGCCAGACCAACCACGAAGGCGAACTGATCGACTGGATCCACCAGGCGCGCGGTCGCTGCGCCGGTATCCTGATCAACCCCGCCGCCTGGACCCACACCTCGGTCGCCATCCGCGACGCCCTGGTAGCCAGCGAGCTGCCGGTGATCGAGGTGCACCTGTCCAACGTGCACAAGCGCGAGGAATTCCGCCACCACTCCTTCGTTTCCGCCATCGCCGTAGGCGTGATCTGCGGTCTTGGCAGCCAGGGCTACAGCCTGGCGCTGCAGCACTTCGGCCAACTGTTCAACAAGGGGTGAGCACCATGTCCAACCACCAGAACGCAGTGCTCGCCGGCCTGATTGGCGCCGGCATCCAGGCTTCCCGCACCCCCGCCATGCACGAGCATGAAGGCGATGCCCAGGGGCTGCGCTATCTCTACCGATTGATCGACCTGGATCAACTGAAGCTGGACAGCTCCGCCCTCCCCGACCTGCTCAGCGCCGCCGAGCGCATGGGCTACACCGGCCTGAACATCACCTTCCCCTGCAAGCAGGCGATCATTCCGCTGCTGGACGAACTCTCCCCCGAGGCCGCCGGCATTGGCGCGGTGAACACCGTGGTGCTCAAGGATGGCAAGCGTGTCGGCCACAACACCGATTGCCTGGGCTTTGGTGAAGGCTTCCGCCGTGGCCTGCCGGATGTGCAGCGGCGCCAGGTGGTGCAGATGGGTGCCGGGGGCGCCGGCTCCGCCGTGGCCCATGCCCTGCTGGTCGAGGGCGTCGAGCGGCTGACGCTGTTCGAAGTCGACGCTGTCCGTGGCCAGGCCCTGGTGGACAGCCTCAACCAGCACTTCGGCGCCGGCCGCGCGCAATTGGGCGCCGACCTGGCCAGCGCCATGCTGGAGGCCGATGGCCTGGTGAATACCACGCCCATCGGCATGGCCAAGCTGCCGGGCACCCCGGTGCCGGCCGAATTGCTGCGTCCCGAGCTGTGGGTGGCGGAGATCATCTACTTCCCGTTGGAAACCGAGCTGCTGCGCGACGCCCGCGCCATCGGCTGCCGCACCCTGGATGGCGGCACCATGGCAGTGTTCCAGGCGGTGAAAGCCTTCGAACTCTTCAGCGGCCGCAGCGCCGACGCCCAGCGCATGATGGAACACTTCGCCAGCATGAATGGCTGACCCGGACGGTGGAAATCCGCCACGCGGATTTCCACCCTACGATTCCCCGAATGGTCGCCTCCAGCCCAAGGGTGGATAGCGCTTTTCTATCCACCAAGGCCCCGGCTCGGACCCTCGCGGTGGAAATCCCTCACAGGGATTTCCACCCTACGAAATGGATTCCAAGGTGGGCGTCACAACACCCCTCAATCCAGCACCGGCTTCAACAAGGCTTGTGCTTCGTACAGGGGTGTCAGGTAGCGCTGACGCATCTCGTCGCCGCTCATGCGCGATGCGTGGGTGGTGATGGTCAGGCTGGCTTTCAACTCCCCCTTGCGGTTGGTCAGCGGCACGCCCAGCACGCACATCCCCGCCTCGTATTCCTGGTCCACCACGGCAAAGCCCTGGGTGGCCACCTTCTGCAATTCCTCTCTCAGTTCCTCGATGCCCGTTCGCGTATAGGGCGTCAGCTGGCGCAGCGGCACGCGCGCGAAATAGGCGTCCAGTTCTTCCGGCGAGAACGACGCCAGCCAGATGCGTCCGCTGGCCGTGCAGTACATGGGCATGCGCGAGCCCGGCCGGATCGACAGCGACGCGATATGGCTGTAGCGGCTGCGGACGATGTGCACGATGTCATCCCCGTCCCGCAGCCCCACCGACACATGCTCCTGGGTGGTCCGTGCTACCTGCTCGACGATGGGCCGCAGCATGCGCGGCAGCTGTGCCGAATCCACATAGGCCTGGCCGATGCGCAGGGCCTTGGCGGTCAGCCAGTAATGACGGCCGTCGGTCTCGGCGAAACCTTCATGGATCAGGGTCAGCAGGAAACGCCGCGCGGCGCTCTGGGTCAGGCCCGACATGGCGGCGGCCTGGGGCACGGACAGGCGCGGATGCTCGTCGCTGAACAGCTGCAACAGCGCCAGGCCCTTCTGTAGTCCTGCGATCAGGTCGCGCTGGTGGATCACCGGTGTCTTCATCCGCTCTGCCCTGCCCTCTATGTGCTGCGTGTTCGCCCGTACGGACTGATTTCGCCGATTAGTGCGATTATCGCAGAGCTGTTGCGATCATCAAGCAAAACGGCCTTCGGATCCGTTGGCTGCCCCCTGGCCGCTGGCAATACTGCCGGCACAACAACAAGCCCAGGAGATCAACATGATCCGTGGTTCGACCGAACTGGTGGCCATCATCGGCAGCCCCATCGCCCAGGTGAAATCGCCGGAAAACTTCAACGCCTGGTTCGCCGAGAATGGCCAGGAACTGGCGATGATCGCCGTGGACATGGCCGAGCAGAACCTCGCCGCCTTCATCCAGTCCCTGCGCGGCTGGAACAACCTGCGCGGCTGCGTGGTGACCGTGCCCTACAAGCAGGTGCTGGCCGGCCAGTTGGACCAGCTCAGCGCCCGCGCCGCCGCACTGGGATCGGTGAACGTGATCCGCCGTGAGGCCGATGGCCGGCTGCTGGGCGACAACGTCGACGGCGAAGGCTTCCTCAAGGCCACCCGCGCCCATGGTTTCGAGCCATCCGGCAAACGCGCCCTGGTGGTGGGTTCCGGCGGCGTTGGCGCGGCCATCGCCTACGGCCTCTGCGAGGCCGGCGTGGGCGTACTGGTGATCGCCGACCTCGACCAGCCCCGTGCCGAACGCCTGGCTGGCGTGTTGCGCGGCGCCTTCCCGCACATGACGGTCGGCAATGCCTACGATGGCCTCGGTGCCTTCGACCTGGTGGTCAATGCCACTCCGGTGGGCATGGGCGATACCGGCGAACTGCCGCTGCCGGGCGTGCTGCTGGAGAGCCTTTCTCCCAAGGCGCTGGTGGCCGACGTGGTGACCAGCCCGGTGATCACCCCCTTCCTCGCCCTCGCCCGAGACCTCGGCTGCCGCATCCAGACCGGTCCGGAAATGGCCCGCGCGCAGATGGGCAATCTCGGTGCCCATATGGGCGTGATGCCGCTGGAAGCCTGAGGAACGCGCCATGAACACAGCCGTGCAGCCGCCCCGGGCGGAAAACATCGTGGGGACCTGGGACCTCATCGTCCTGGGCAGCGGCGCCGCCGGATTCGCCGCGGCCACCACCGCCGCGTGCAAGGGCCTCAAGGTGCTGATGGTGGAAAAGGCCACCCAATTCGGCGGCACCTCGGCCATTTCCGGTGGCGCCGTGTGGATCTTCGACAGCGACCAGGCCCGTGCCGCCGGCATCCAGGACAGTCCCGAGGCGATCCGCACCTACCTGAAGAAAACCATCGGTCCCGGCTACAACCCCGAGTTGGTGGAGTCCTTCATCCGCCGTGGACGCGAAGCGTTGAGCTTCCTCGAGCAGCACAGCGAACTGGCCTATGCCCTGCGGCCCTTCTCGCCGGACTACTACCCGCTGGAACAAGGCGCCACCGACCGCGGCCGTGCCCTGGAGATGGTGGAGTACGACGGCCGCCGCCTGGGCCCACGCTTCAAGGACCTGCGCCGCCCGCCGGAGGGCATGCTGCTGTTCGGCGGCATGATGGTGAACCGCGTCGATATCCAGCACTTCCTCAGTTTCCGTCGCTCGCCGAGGTCGCTCTGGCATTGCCTGAAGCTGCTGGCCCGCTACGGCCGCGACCGCCTCAGCCATGAGCGCGGCACCCGCCTGACCGTGGGCAATGCCCTGATCGCCCGCCTGGCCACCACCGCCTTCGCTAAAGGTGTCGAGCTCTGGCTGGACTGCAGCGCCGAATCCCTGATACTCGACCGGGGCCGCGTCTGCGGCGTGCGGGTCCGCAAGGACGGCCAGTTGCTCGACCTGCATGCCCGTGGCGGCGTGGTCTGCGCCATGGGCGGCTTCGCCGCGGGCGAGCAGGCCGCGCAGTTCCGTCCGGATACTGGCAGCGACCACCTGACCATGTCGCCGGCGACCAACGATGGCGCCGCCCTGGCCCTGGGTGCCGAAGTCGACGCAGCCACCGGCCAAGGCATGGCGGCCAACTTCTTCTGGGCGCCGGTTTCGCAACTGCGGCGGCCCGGTGGGGAGCTGGAGCGTTTCCCCCACCTGGTCACCGACCGCGCCAAGCCGGGGATCATCGCGGTCAATCGCGCGGGCCGGCGCTTCACCAACGAGGCCAACTCCTACCACAGCTTCGTCCAGGCCATGCAGCGCGACGGCAATGCGCCCTGCTGGCTGATCTGCGATGCCGAGGCCATGGGCCGTTATGGCATGGGCCTGGCGCGGCCTAGCCCGGTGGACAACAGCGCCCTGATCGACGCCGGCTACCTGTTCCGCGCCGATACTCCGGAGCAGTTGGCCAAGGTCCTCGGGGTCGACACGCAAGGGCTCGCCACCACCCTCGCCCGGCACAACGAAGATGCCCGTGCCGGCGTGGACCGCGACTTCGGCAAGGGCGCCACCAGCTACAACCAGTCCCTGGGCGACCCGCACCACCAGCCCAACCCTTGCCTGGCACCGCTGGTCCGCGCGCCCTGGTACGCCATCCGCATCCATACCGGCGACCTGGGCTCGGCCCGCGGGCTGGTCACGGACGCCAATGCCAATGTCCTGGACCGCCGGGGTCAGCCCATCGTCGGTCTCTACGCCGCCGGCAACGACATGAACTCGATCATGGACGGCACCTACCCCGGCCCCGGTATCACCATCGGCCCGGGCCTGACCTTCGGCTACCTGGCCGCCTGCCATGCCGCCAAGCACCTGCAATCCCAACGCTGAGGAATCCCCATGTACTACGAACTGCGCACCTACACCATCAAGCCCACCAGACTGGCCGACTGGCTGGCCCTCTACCGCAGCCACTGCCTGGAACTGCAGACCGAGCACCTGGGCAAGCTGGTGGGCTTCTTCACCACCGAGTTCGGCGAGGCCAATCAGGTGGTGCACATCTGGGCCCACGAGAGCCTCGACGATCGCGCCGAGCGCCGCGCGAAGATGGCGGCGGACCCGCGCTGGGCCGAGTTCGGCCGCCTGAACAAGGAGCTGGATGCCGTGGTGCATCTCGATTCGCGCCTGATGCGCCCCACCGCCTTCTCGCCGCTGCAGTGAGCACCATGGTCGAACACCACTGCGATGTGCTGGTGATCGGCTCCGGCGCGTCCGGCCTGGCCGCGGCGGTCACCGCCGCGCACCAGGGCCTGCAGGTGCTGGTGGCGGAAAAGACCGGCCACCTCGGTGGCACCAGCGCCTGGTCCGGTGGCTGGCTGTGGATTCCGCGCAATCCCCTGGCCCGGGCCGAAGGCTTCGAGGACGCCGAGGAAGCGGTGGAAAGCTACCTGCGCGCCGAACTGGGCGTGGAGCAGCTGGATGAACGCCTGCGCGCCTTCCTTCGCCATGGCCCGGAGATGGTGGACTTCTTCCAGCGCAATACCCAGGTGCAGTTCCAGTCCGGCAGCCGCATGCCGGACATGCACGACTCGCCCGGCGCCGTGCGCGGCGGCCGCTCCCTCTGCGCCCTGCCCTATGACGGCCGCCGGCTCGGCCCCTGGCTGCAGGCCCTGCGCCCGCCTCTGGACCTGATCAGCCTCGGCGGCATGGGTATCGCGGGCGGCGCGGACCTGGCGCATTTTCTCAATGCCGGCCGCTCGCCGCGCTCGGCCCTCTACGTCGCCGGCCGCCTGCTACGGCATTGGCGTGATCGCCTGCTGCATGGCCGTGGCCTGCACCTGGTCAATGGCAATGCCCTGGTGGCGCGCCTGCTGCGCAGCGCCCTCGATCTGGGGGTGAGCCTGGAGACCGGCGCGGCCGCCAGGCGCCTGCTGCGGGACGGTGAACGCATCACGGGGGCGGAACTGCAACAGGATGGCCGTGTGGTGAAGGTGATGGCCCGTCGCGGCGTGGTCTTGGCCTGTGGCGGCTTTCCCCATGACCGCCAGCGCAGCGCCCGGTTGTTCGGCCACGAGCACCATTCCGCCGCGCCAAAGAGCAACACCGGTGACGGCCTGCGACTGGGCGAAGCCGTGGGCGCCCGGGTCGCCGAAGACCTGTCCAGCCCCGCCGCCTGGGCGCCGGTTTCGCGGGTCCCCCGCGCCGACGGCAGCTTCAGCGGCTTCCCGCACCTGATGGAGCGCGCCAAGCCGGGCTTCATCGCCGTATTGCGCGATGGCCGGCGCTTCACCAACGAGGCCGACTCCTACCACGACTTCATGAATGCGCTGTTGCGTGCCACGCCGGCCGGCGAAGAACCGGCCGCCTGGCTGATCTGCGACCACCGCGCGCAGCGCCGCTACGGCATCGGCTGGGCCCGCCCCTTCCCTTTCCCGACCGGCCGCCATGTGCGCAACGGCTACCTGTACAAGGCTGCCACCCTGGTCGAACTGGCTCGCCAATGCGGCATGGACGGGGCGCAACTGGAAGCCACCGTGGCAGCGTTCAACGCCACTGCCGAGCGCGGCATCGACCCGGATTTCCAACGCGGCGCGTCGCCCTACAACCAGGCCCAGGGCGAACCGCTGCACGGTCCCAATCCATCTCTGGCGGCGCTTCGCCAGGGGCCGTTCTATGCCGTGAAGCTGGTACCCGGCAGCCTGGGCACCTTTGCCGGACTGCGCACCGATGCCTCGGCGCGGGCGCTGGACGACCGGGGCGAGGCCATCCCCGGCCTTTATGTGGTGGGCAACGACATGGCCAGCGTGATGGGTGGGCACTACCCCAGCGGCGGGATCACCCTGGGACCGGGAATGACCTTCGGCTACCTGGCGGGCCTTGCCTTGGCGACGGACGCGGTCAGGCCTGCAGGTAACGCAGCACCGACTCGCAGATCATCTCCTTGTGCCGCGCCTTGACCTGCTCGTCGGTGAGCTCGATCTGGAAGATCTCGCCGAAGGTATTGCGGTTGGAGACGCGATAGAAGCAGAAAGAGCTGATCAGCAGGTGCAGGTCCAGGGCGTTGAGGCCGGGGCGGAACACGCCCTCGGCCTCGCCGCGGCGGAGAATCTCGCCGAGGGCATCGAGCACCGTGGTGCTCATGGAGCGAATGGCCTTGGACTGCTTGACGTACTCGCCGTAGTGGATGTTCTCGATGCTGACGATGCGCACGAAATCCACGTTGCGGTCATGGTGGTCGAAGGTGAACTCCACCAGGCGGCGGATCGCTTCGCGGGGTTCCAGTTCGGCCAGATGCAGCTTGCCTTCGGTGCTGCGGATGTCGCCGTAGAGCTTTTCCAGCACTTCGACGTAGAGCTGTTCCTTGCTGCCGAAGTAGTAGTAGATCATCCGCTTGGAGGTGTGCATGCGCTCGGCGATGGCGTCCACTCGGGCCCCGGACAGGCCCTGCTGGACGAACTCGGCGATGGCCGCCTGGAGGATGTTCTCGCGGGTTTTCTCCGGATTGTTCTTGCGCCCTTTGCGGGGAGCCTCTGTGGGCAGTTCTTGGAGGTCGGCAGTTATTGTCATCTTGGGCTCACGGCCAGCGGAAACTGGATCGATTATGGGCTGGGCGGCGGCCGTAAGGAAGCCTGGCACAGATGCGGTGCCAGGCTTCCGCGCGGTCTACAGCTTGGCCTTGGCGATGGCGCCGCTGCGCGCCTTGGCCATGGCCGCCAGGCGCACCGCGACGTTTGCCGCGCCATAGCCGGCATAGCCGTTCTTGCGCTGCAGGATTTCGAAGAAGAAGCGCCCCTCGAACGGCTCGGTGTAGACGTGGAACAGCTCGCCGCCCTGGGCATCGCGGTCATAGAGCACGTTGTAGTAGGCCAGTTCGCTGAGGAACTCGTCGTCGAAATCGAAGCGCGCCGCCAGGTCGTCGTAGTAGTTCAGCGGGATGTCCAGCAGCGGCACGCCGGCGTCCTTGGCACGGCTGACCTCGGCGAAGATGTCCTCGCAGGAGAAGGCGATATGGTGGGCGCCGGAACCCCGGTAGCTGGACAGCGCATGGGAAATCGCGGTGTTGCGGTTCTCCGAGATGTTCAGCGGCAGGCGGATGCTGCTGCAGCGGCTGCGGATGGCGCGGCTCTTCACCAGGCCATAGGGATCTGGCAGTACCACTTCATCATCGGCCTCGAAGTCCAGCACGCTTTTGTAGAACAGCACCCAACTGTCCAGGCCGTCTGCCGGCAGCGCCAGGGCCATATGGTCGATGCGCTGCAACTGGCCGCCCTGGCTGGCCGCGGGGTCGAGGACGAAGTCGCTGTCATAGATGGTCTGGCCGGCGGGGGCCTGCTCCACCAGGTAGATCAGGCTGCCGTCCGGCGCGCGCACGGAGGGGATTTCCCGCTCGTTGGGGCCCACCAGGCCGCGATAGGGCTGCCCCTTGAACTCGCGGGCGCGCTCCAGGGCGCTGGCGCTGTCCTTGACCCGCAGGGCGGTGGCGCACAGCGACGGGCCGTGGGCCTCGAAATAGCCATGGGCGAAGGAATAGGGTTCGGCATTGAGCACGATGTTGATGTCGCCCTGACGCAGCAGGCTCACATCCTTGGAACGGTGCTGACCGGCGCGGGCGAAGCCCAGGCGCTCCAGCCAACCGGCCAGCCGGGCGCCCTGGACCTCGTCCACGGCGAACTCGAGGAACTCCACGCCGTCGTAGCGGCTGGCCGGCGGCGGCGCGAAGAGGGCGTCCAGGTTGGCCGAAGGCACAGGGTCCTTCTCCAGCAACTTGCGGGTCTTCTCTTCCAGGTAAAGCAAGGAGCGCAGGCCGTCGGCGGCATTGGCCCGCGGCGGCGCGGCGCGGAAGCCGTCGTTGAAGATCTCCAGCGACAGCGGACCTTTGTAGCCGCTGCGGATGATAGGTGCGAGGAAACCGGCCAGGTCGAACTCCCCCTGACCGGGGAAGCAGCGGAAGTGCCGGCTCCACTCCAGCACATCCATGGCCAGCAGCGGCGCGTCGGCCATCTGCACGAAGAAGATCTTGTCACCGGGAATCTCGGCGATGCCGCTCGGATCGCCCTTGATCGACAAGGTATGGAAGCTGTCCAGCAACACGCCCAGGGCCGGGTGGTCGGCCTGACGCACCAGGTTCCAGACCTGCTGCCAGCTGTTCACATGGCGGCCCCAGGCCAACGCTTCGTAGCCGATGCGCAGGTTCCGCGCGCCGGCGCGTTCGGCCAGCAGGCGCAGGTCGTCCACCAGGACTTCCTCGTCCGGCAGCGCGTCCGGCTGGACGTTGCTGCACACCAGCACCAGGTCGGTGCCCAGTTCCTGCATCAGGTCGAACTTGCGCTCGGCGCGGTCGAGGTTCTTCTGCAGGCGGTCGCGACGGCAGCCTTCGAAATCGCGGAAGGGCTGGAACAGGGTGATGGCAATACCGAGGTCCGCGCACATCTGGCGGATCTCGCGGGGACTGCCGGCGTAGTAGAGAAGGTCGTTCTCGAAGATCTCGACACCATCGAAACCGGCGGCGGCGATGGCCTCGAGTTTTTCCGGCAGGGTACCGCTCAGGGAGACGGTGGCAATGGAACGCTGCATGCTTCAGCTCCTTGTGGGTGGGCGCGGGAGATACGTGTAGGGGCGAATTCATTCGCCAAGGACCGCGAAGCGGCCCCTACAAGTCCCAGGGGCAGACCTTCGGCCTGCTTGGCGAATGAATTCGCCCCTACAAAAGCAGGCGAAGCCGTTTGTTTTCGTAGTCGGATCGATTATTCGCGCGTAAAGTCAGCCCAGCAATTCAATATGTACGAACCAGTTAGTTTTGTGTTCGATTAACGAACAAAAGGCCGGTTATCGAATTGACGCTTTTTCGATCACTGCGCAACATGAACCCCATGTTGCAGGCAACCCGTCGGGTGGCATCACTGCCAGCCCAGTCATCCGACAGGCCCTGCGATGGCAAACCAAGAAGCGTCACGACATAACAATTTCAAGAAACGGGTACCTGCTCATGCTCGCACTCAACGTTCTACCAGCCTGCACGCCCCCTTCCCGCTCTCCTTCTGCTAGCTCTGCGGCCACGTCGGCCCTGCGGTGCAGCCAGCCGCACTCCGAATAGCCCGGTTGCCCCAGCCTCTTCAGGCCTGACCTGAAGGCACAACCCGGTCAAACCGCCGCAGGATTCCTTCAAGGACGATTCGCCCGCCCTGGCACGGATCGCCCCTTCGCGCACCGCCAAGAAGGCGTCGCAGAAGCGGGAAGCGGTGGCCGAAACGAGTCGAAGACCGACTGGCGTACCAGTCACAGAACGGATGGCAAAACAACAATGATCCAGTCTCAATCCACCCGCATCGCTCCCGATCCCGCCCTTCACCAGGGTGGCATGTTCGCCAAGATCCGCGGCGCGATGGCCGTCGGCAAGATGCGCTGGGGCATGCTCGCCCTGGTGTTCTTCGCCACTACCCTGAACTACATCGACCGCGCAGCCCTCGGTGTGATGCAGCCCATCCTCGCCGAGAAGATGAGCTGGACGGCGATGGACTACGCCAATATCAACTTCTGGTTCCAGGTCGGCTATGCCATCGGCTTCCTGCTCCAGGGCCGCTTCATCGACAAGGTCGGCGTCAAGCGCGCCTTCTTCCTCGCCGTGCTGTTCTGGAGCTTCGCCACCGGCGCCCACGGCCTGGCCACTTCGGCCGCCGGCTTCATGGTCTGCCGCTTCATCCTCGGCCTGACCGAGGCGGCCAACTACCCGGCCTGCGTGAAGACCACCCGTATCTGGTTCCCGGCCGGCGAACGCGCCCTGGCCACCGGCATCTTCAACGCCGGCACCAACGTCGGCGCCATGCTCACCCCCGCCCTGCTGCCGCTGATTCTCAGTGTCTGGGGCTGGCAGGCCGCCTTCATCGGCATGGGTTGCCTGGGCCTTGTCTGGGTGGTGTTCTGGTCGATCAACTACTTCAACCCGGAAGAACATCCGCGGGTGAAGCAGTCCGAACTGGACTACATCAACCAGGCCGTCGAACCCGAGCCGGTCAAGGTGCCGTTCAGCCGCATCCTGCGCATGCGCGGCACCTGGGCCTTCGCCCTGGCCTACTCGATCACCGCGCCGGTGTTCTGGTTCTACCTCTACTGGCTGCCACCCTTCCTCAACCAGCAGTACAGCCTGGGCATCAGCGTCACCCAGATGGGTATCCCGCTGATGCTGATCTGGCTCACCGCCGACTTCGGCAGCGTGGGCGGCGGCATCCTCAGCTCCTGGCTGATCGGCCGCGGCGTCAAACCCATCACCGCGCGCCTGTCCTCCATGCTGATCTTCGCCTGCACTATCGTCGGCGTGGTCTTCGCCGCCAACGCCAGCGGCCTGTGGGTCGCGGTACTGGCCATCGCCCTGGCCGTGGGTGCCCACCAGGCCTGGACCGCCAACATCTGGAGCCTGGTGATGGACTACACGCCCAAGCACCTGATGAGTACCGTGTTCGGCTTTGGCGGCATGTGCGCAGCCATCGGCGGCATGTTCATGACCCAGATCGTCGGCGGTGTGCTGACCGCCACCAACAACAACTATGCCGTGCTCTTCACCATGATCCCGGCCATGTACTTCATCGCCCTGACCTGGCTGTACTTCATGGCCCCGCGCAAGATCGAACAGGTCGAAGGCTGATCCACCCTCGCGGAGGCCCGGCCGGGCCTCCGCATCCCCTCCTGCGTACCACCCGCCCCGCCTGCCTTGCTCAATCCCGATAGCCTGCCCCATCGAAACTCCTGCAATGGCCCCACGGTAGGGTGCGCCATGCGCACCGATCGCGGGATCGACCCCCTGCGCCTCGCTCAACCCCTGGTGCGCTCGGCGCACCCTACTGGCCGGCTAGCTCGCTCTTTCCAGACCTGCTGAGGCACACCCCCTGCACCCAGCCGTCAGCGTTGACAGCGTGACGCGCAATCTGCATATTTATCCAACTGGATTGTTTTTGCGCAAAGGCTCGCTGGCACCTCTGTGAAGGACTCCTTCGCCGGTTATCGGCGCCGGCGGACCCTGAGGCGGACAACGGCCCCCCTTGCAGACCCACAACAATAAAAGGTGGCAGAAGTGGAAAGATTACTCGGCAGCCTGGCTGCCATTCTTGGCAAGGCGTCATAGCGATGGTGGCCCACACAGGTGGCGCAGACGCCATGGTGCACATACCTGGCGGAATCTTCTGCATGGGCTCCGAACGCTTCTATCCGGAGGAGCGGCCGATCCGCAAGGTGAAGGTCGACTCGTTCCTGATCGATGTCGCCCCGGTTACCAACGCGCGGTTTGCTGCTTTCGTGGCAGCGACGGGTTATCAAACGTTCGCTGAGAGGGCGCCTGACCCCGCCGACTACCCAGGCATGTTGCCGGAGATGGCCGTCGCCGGCTCGCTGGTCTTCGTGCCGCCGGCAAAAGCAGTCGACATGGGGAACGTCGCCCAATGGTGGCGGCTCCAGCCGGGAGCATGGTGGCGGGAGCCTCTGGGCCCCGGCAGCTCGGTTGCGGGGCTGGACGATCATCCGGTCGTTCATGTCGCCTATGAAGACGCGGAGGCCTACGCGGCCTGGGCGGGCAAGGCGCTGCCGACCGAAGCCGAATGGGAATACGCCGCACGCGGAGGGCTGGAGTTCAGCGAGTTCGCCTGGGGCGACAGCCTGGCACCGGAAGGCAGGATGCTCGCCAACTACTGGCAAGGCCGTTTCCCCTGGGAAAACCTCATGCACGACGGCTGGGAGCGAACCTCGCCCGTGGGCTCTTTTCCCGCCAATGGCCATGGTCTGTTCGACATGATCGGCAACGTCTGGGAGTGGACCGCCGACTGGTTCCGCTTGTCGTCGGCCCAGTCGGCAGCGAGCTGTTGCGTGCCTTCCAATCCGCGTGGGGGAAGCGAAGCGGAAAGCTACGATCCGTCGATGCCCGATATGCCGGTCGGGCGCAAGGTCCTGAAAGGCGGCTCCCACCTCTGCGCACCGAACTATTGCCAGCGCTATCGCCCGGCCGCGCGGATTCCACAGCCGATAGACACAACGACGAGCCACGTCGGGTTTCGCTGCGTCCAGCGCATCCCCCCTGCATAAGGCGACGGCAGAGTCGTCCCGCTCGTTCCTCCCTTGAGCGTTGACATTGTATTCAGCCCCCTCGGCCGACCGATGGGGTCGTGGAGATTCGTCCCTGCATGCCGGAGGAGTTATCGCTCGAGCGCTCCGGGATGGACTGAGTTGACCAGGAGTAAGTCATGAAGAAACAGGATATTGCAGACGAGGTCGCGCCAGCCGTTACCAGGCCCGATGGTCCTTCGCGTCGGACCTTTCTCAAGCAGAGCGTGACGGGTCTGGCCGCCTTGGGGCTGGCCGGTCATTTTGTCGACAGCGCCCGTGCCGGGCAAGCGCGGCCGAACATTCTCTGGCTCGTCAGCGAAGACCACCGGCCGATGTACGGGGCTTACGGGGATCCCCTGGCGCATACGCCCTGCATCGATGCGCTGGCCAGAAAAGGCCTTATCTACCGCAATGCCTTCAGCTCGGCACCGGTATGTGCACCTTCACGCTTCGCCATCCTGACCGGCATGCATGCCGAGAGCAACGCCCCGGCCAATCACATGCGTGCGGAGGCTTCGCTGCCGCAGATCATCGGCACCTGGCCCCAGTACCTGCGCAAGGCCGGCTACTACTGCGTCAACGCGAACAAGACCGACTTCAACTGCACTGTCGACCCGGCGGCCATCTTCGATGATGTCGGGTCCAGGGCGCACTGGAAGAATCGCCCGAACGGCCAACCCTTCATGGCAATGTTCAACAGCATGACGACCCATGAGTCGAAGCTGTTGCGGTCCATATCCGGCCCGGTGAAGCCCGAGGCGGTCCAATTGCCCGCCTATCTACCCGATACCCCGGAGCTGCGCGAGGACCTGGCGACCTACTACAACGCGATAGCGAAGATGGATGCCGAAGTCGGCGAATGGCTCCGCGAACTGGAGGAGGAAGGTGTCGCCGACGACACCATCGTTTTCTACTTCTCCGACAACGGCGGCGCCATGCCACGCGGCAAGCGCTATTGCACCGATGAAGGGTTGCGCTGTGAACTGGTGGTCTATGTGCCGCCCAAGTGGGCGCACCTTTCGCCGGCCAGGATGGGCACGGAAGTCCAGGCGCCGGTGAGTTTCGTCGACCTCTCCCCTACCGTCCTCTCGATTGCCGGAATCGCCACGCCTCCCCAGATGCAGGGCCGCGCCTTCCTTGGCGGGCACCTGGCGCCGGCGCGGCGCTATGTCTTCGGTGGACGCAACCGCATCGCCGAGCGTTACGACTTCGTTCGGGCGGTCTCCGACGGCCGCTTTCATTACGTGCGCAACTACAGCCCACACCGGCCGATGGGGCAGCATGGGGCATTCGAATGGTTGACCGGCGGCTATCAGAGCCTGGAGCGCGAGTACCTGGCGGGGCGCCTGAATGAGGCCCAGGCTCGATTCTTCGCGGGGCCGAGGGCGTACGAGGAGCTCTATGACCTGCAGCAGGACCCGGATCAACTGCACAACCTGGCAGCCCTGCCCGAGCAAGCTGCGCGCCTGCTTGAAATGCGTGGCGCGCTGGACGAGCACATGCTGGCGATCAACGACAACGGCTTCATTCCCGAATGGATGACGATCGAAGGCTATCTGCCCAGCCGTGATCCCGCGGCCTATCCCCTGCCACGCCTGATGCAGCTGGGTCAGCTCGCCGCCCAGCGCGAGGACACCAACCTTCAGGTGTTGCTGAGCCACCTGGATGACGCCAATCCGCTGATACGCCACTGGGCTCTGCAAGGGCTGCTGATGCTGGGGAAGACATCGCTCCCGGCCCGTGAGCGGCTGTTGCTGCAGATGCGCGGGGACGCACTGGTTCAGAACCGTGTAGTCGCCGCCGAGGCCGTGGCCCTGTCGATGCCGACGCCCGAAGCGGTCGAGGTGTTGGCGGGGATCATCGACAGCGAATCGTCGCCCTGGCAGGTGCAACTCCAGGCACTCAATGCATTGACCTTCATCGGCGAACAGGCCAAGGCCGCATTGCCGACGATCAAGCGCATGGCGGGTAGCGATCAGGAGTACCTGCGCAGCGCCGGTCGTTATCTGGAAGCGGTCCTGGAGGGGCGCTACGAACCCTCCTATCCCGTCTACCAGTTCTGGCGATTGCTCTGGAAGAAATGGGTGGGCTGAACCTTGAGGGGATACAGCCAGAACCCACCGTCAAGTGATGTCGAAACAACAGGAATCCAAAGGATGAAGCACTCTGCCTCTTTCGCCCGGCCACTCGCGGGGCAACTGCCACCTCTGCACGTAAAACGCAAACTCATCACCGCGCTGGCGGCGTTGAGTGTCTGTGCGCTGAGCTCGATGCAGGCGCAAGCGACTCCCGCCACCAGCAGCCCCAACATGATCCTGCTGGTCGCCGACGACATGGGCTGGGGGGACTTGGCCAGCTATGGCAACCCCGTGCTCGAAACCCCGAACCTCGACCAGATGGCCCAGGAAGGACAGCGCTGGACCGATTTCTACGTGAGCTCGCCGGTCTGTTCGCCGAGTCGGGGGGCGATGTTGACCGGCCGTGTCGAAACGCGAACGGGTATGTACGGTGTCCATAACAACGTCGTCATCGAAAACGATCCGAACACTTTCCTCGACAAGGAGGTGACGCTCGCGCAGCTCCTCAAGGACAGCGGCTACCGCACGGCGTTGTTCGGCAAATGGCACCTGGGCGACTCCACTGCGGCCTATCCGACCCGGTCAGGTTTCGACACCTGGTGGGGCACTCCCATGTCCAACGACGGCTACTTCGTTGGCGGCGTGACGCCCGAGGAGCTGCGCAAGCGCGCCCTGGCCGGCGAGTCGCCGCAGAAGCTGTATGCCGAATACCTGGCCCAGGCGACGGCGAGCTTTACCGAGCCCAAGAGCGGGATGTGGAACATTCCCCTGGTCAAGAGCGACCGGGTGGAGGTCGACGGCCAGGTTCGATTCGAGGACCAGGTGCTCGAACGCCCCATTGACCAGAAGACCTACAACAGGCGACTGACCGATCAAGTAGTCAACTACGTCAGCCAACCACATGAGCAACCCTTCTTCGTCTGGGTGGGCTACGAGAAGCCGCACCTCCCTCACTTCGCCGGCCCTGAATTCGAAGGAACCAGCAAAGGTGGGCGACTGGGCGATGCGATAGCCGAGCTCGATCACAGTGTCGGACGGGTGCTCGACTCATTGCGACGGAGTGGCAACGACAAGAACACGCTGGTGGTGTTCGTGAGTGACAACGGACCCTGGCTGCGGTTTGAAGAGCTGGTGGGCTCGGCGGGAGTCTTGCGGGAGGGCAAGAAGTCTACCTACGAGGGTGGCGTCAGGGTTCCCGCGATCTTCTGGCAGCCCGGAGTGATCAAGCCTGCAGTGGTACACGGCATAGGGGCTGCGTACGACTTGCTGCCGACCTTCTCGGCGCTGGCCGGGGCCAGGGTTCCGGCGATCGAGCTGGATGGCGTCGATCTTTCCGAAACGCTCAAGGGCCGACGCGAGAGCCCGCGCACCGCCCTGCCCTATTACCTTGGCGGCAAGCTGATGGCCTGGAGAGAGGGTGAGTGGAAACTCAACATCCATGAATCGAGTGCGCGTATCGGCGGACATGAAGGGAAGCTGAATCCCCCTACCCTGTACAACCTGGGCAGCGACCCAGGCGAGAAATACGACCAGGCCGCGAAGCAGCCGGCCATCGTTCAGCGCCTGCTCAAGAATGCGGAAGCATTCGAGCAATCGATCAGCAAAGCCCCGCCGCGTTTTGACCTTGTCTTGCAGAGCCTCAAGCAATAGCGACCTCAACGCCGACTGCTCCCGCTGCCGGTGCGCATATCGCGAATTTTCTTTCTGCGCACCGGCAGCTTTCGACGTCCCCTTTCGCCACGGGGGCATTGACAAGGTAGCGGGCAATTCACATATTTATCCAGTCGGATAGTTTTCAGGAATCCGCGCCTGCAAGCCTTCCCCTCGCCACGGCGCCCCTGACTGAACACGACTTCCATGCAGGCACCGGCCTGCAAATCGACAATAAAAATAAAGGTAGTGACGATGAATGCGTTGATTGATGGCAAGTCGGTCGACTTCGGCCGGCTCGCCCTGCGCAGGTGCAACGGAAAGTTGATGGGAGTCTCGCTGGCGGGGGCGGCAATGCTGGCCCTGCCTCTCGGGGTGGCGCAGGCCTTCCAGTTCCATTCGGACGACTGGGCCGGCTCCCTGGATACCACGCTTTCCTATGGTGTGAGCTACCGCGCGGAAGGGCAGGACAGCAAGCTGATCGCGCGGGCCAACGGCGGCACCGGCGCCAATGGCGACAAGATCAACAAGGACGATGGCGATCTCAACTTTCGCAAGGGCGAAGTCTTCTCCCAGGTGGCCAAGATGGTCTCGGAGCTGGGCCTGAAATACCGCGATTCCTATGGCCTGTTCGTCCGTGGCCGCGCCTTCTACGACTTCGAGCTGGAGGATGACGAGCGGCGTCATCGGCAGATTCCCGCCGATGGCCTGGATCAGGCCGGTTCCTCCATCGACCTGCTGGATGCCTTCGTGTATGGCCGCTGGACCGTCAGTGAGCGCAATCTCAACGCGCGCCTGGGACGTCAGGTCATCAACTGGGGCGAAGGCCTCTTCTACCAGAACGGCATCGGCGCGACCAACCCGCTCGACCTCGGCGCGCTGAGGGCGCCGGGTTCGGAACTGAAAGAGGCGTTTCTGCCGACCTTCATGGGATACGGCTCCTATGAGCTGAGCGATAGCCTTACGGTGGAAGCCTACTACCAGCCGGGCTGGGCCTGGGAAGCGACCAAGGTCGACGTCTGCGGCACCTATTTCTCCAGCAACGACTTCATCGGCGAGGGCTGCGACTACGTGGCCGCGGGAGCGTTCGACAATCCGTCGGTGCCGGGCGCCTCACCCTTCCAGTTCGTGCCGCGTACGTCGGACGTCGATGCCGACGACGCAGCGCAGTTCGGCGTGGCGCTGCGCTGGTACGCTCCGGCGCTGAACGATACCGAATTCGGTTTCTATCACCTGCGCTATAGCTCCCAGCTGCCGCAGGTCGGCGCCACCGTGGCGCAGAAGCGTGGGACCGTCCCGATCCCCAGCACCGCCACCTACCATGCCGAGTACCTGGAGCACCGTGAATTGTACGGTGCCAGCTTCAACACCACGATCGGCGGTGACGGTTTCTTCGGCGGACAGTCGCTGTTCGGCGAGCTGACCTATCGGCACAATGCGGCCATCGCCCTGTCGCCCTCGGCGCTGCTGCGCGCGGCCCTGTCGAATCCGGCGGGCAGGCCGGCCGGCACGCACCTCGACGGGTTCCGCGAGAAGGAGATGTACCAGCTCTCGCTCGGCACCATCCGCAACATCGGCGCGGTGCTGGGCGCCGACGCGGCCAACCTGCAGGCGGAAGTAGTCGCCAGCCGCGTGATGGGGCTGGAGTCGGACGTCGACTACGGCGAAGTCACCAGCAGTGCCTACGGCGCCACCGCCGGCCTCTCGCTGACCTACAACAACGTGTTCAACATCTTCAGCCTGGTGCCCAGCGTGAGTCATGGGCGCACCTTCAATGGCGTCGCGCCCACCTTGACCAACGGCCTGAACGAAGAAGCCTGGAGCACGTCCCTGGGTGTCGACGCCATCTACCAGGACCAGTTCACCGTCGGTGTGCGCTATGTCGACTACACCGGCGGCGACAACGGCGACCGCGATTTCCTTTCCTTCAACGTCAAGTACAGCTTCTGAGGAGGCATCATGTTTAGTTCAAAGTGCTTCAACACCAGTCTCCTGGTCGTCGCCATGCTGGCCTCCCCGCTGCTGCAGGCCCAGGTGGACGCCACCCAGGCGGCGCGCCTCGGCCAGGACCTCACCCCGCTCGGTGCACAGAAGGCAGGCAATGCCGCGGGCACCATTCCGGCCTGGGATGGCGGCCTCGCCCAGCGCAACGATGCGCTGGATCCGGCGGGCGGCTACCGTGACCCCTATGCCGCCGACAAACCGCTGTTCACCATCACGGCCGCCAATGCCGAGGAGTACCGCGACAAACTCAGCCCGGGCCAGCTGGCACTGCTCAAGCGCTATCCGAACAGCCGGAAAATGGAGGTCTATCCGACGCACCGTTCGGCCTCCTACTCGGACGCCGTATACGCGATGGTCAAGGAGAATGCGCTCAACGCCAAGCTGATCGAAGACGGCAACGGCGTCGCCGATACCAGGAACGCGACGCCGTTCCCGATTCCCTCTTCGGGCCTGGAACTGGTGTGGAACCACCTGATGCGCTATCGCGGAGAAGGCGTCAAACGCTACTACGCCGGCGCGCAGCCGCAACTCAACGGCGACTATCAGTTGAACAAGGTGATGGAGGTCGCGATGTTCAACCAGGACGTCTCCGACTACGGCAAGGCGAATGGAAACGTGCTGCTCTACTACCGCCAGTCGATCCTGGCCCCCGCGCGCAAGGCGGGGCAGGAAACCCTGGTGCATGAGCCCATCAACCAGGTCAAGAACCCACGCCTGGCCTGGTCCTACAACACCGGCCAACGTCGCGTGCGGCGCATGCCCAACTATGCCTATGACAACCCTTCCTCGGACGGGATGGCCACCAATGACAACGGCGATATGTTCTCCGGATCACCGGATCGCTACGACTGGCAACTGGTGGGCAAGCAGGAGATGTACGTGCCCTACAACAACTATCGCTTCGCCGCCAAGAGCAACAAATACAGCGACATAATCAAGCCCGGGCACGTCAATGCGGACCTGCCGCGCTACGAGCTGCATCGCGTCTGGCATGTCCGCGGGGTCCTGAAGGCGGGCGTCCGGCATGTCTACAAGCAGCGTGATCTCTACCTGGATGAGGACAGCTATCAGATCCTGGTTTCCGACCACTACGACAACCGCGACACCCTCTGGCGGGTGGGCGAAGCCTTCAGCATCAACTACTACGACCAGCCACTGGTCTGGTCGGCCGGTATCGGTCTCTACGACCTGATCTCCGGCCGCTACACCATCGGCACCCTGACCAACGAAGAAGTCCCCTACGACTTCAATATCGCTCTGCAACCGAGCGACTTCACTCCGGCGAAACTGCGCCAGGACGGCGTGCGCTGAGACCGGATGGCGGTGCCACTCAGTCTGGAGCGGCACCGCCATTCGAGGATCGCCACAGAGACGTGACGATGTTCGTGTTGCATGCGCACAGCACCTGCATCGCTCTATCCAAACCACTTGCACCGTAACAGGCGGGGCCGGCTACTCATGGCCACGTTCTGAGAACGTGGTTCACCAGGTTCACCTGGGGCGTGACACCTGCACTTGGCCTACCCGGTCACCTCCATCGCTCCAGCCAGACAACCTGAGTCGTAACAGGCAGAGCCGATTACTCATTCCCAGATTCAAAGGAATCTGCCGCTGCTGGGCCTGAACAGCGCTCGTTATCCGCGACGCTGCATCCAGGCCGCACCCAGTCCGCTCAGGCAGATGATGGCGATGCCCACCAGGGTGGTGGCGTCGGGGGTGTGGGCGAAGATCAGCAAGCCGAACAGCCCGGCGAAGACGATCTGGCAGTAGCCAAAGGGTGCGAGCAGTGCCGGGGCGGCGAGGCGAAAGGCCTGGGTCAGCAGCAGATGCGCCGTCATGCCCGCGCCGCCCAGGGCCAGCATCAGCAGGCCATTGCCCAGGCTCGGCAGTTGCCAGAAAAAGGGCACCAGGACGCTCATCATCAGGGTATTGCACAGGCCGGCAAAGAAGTTGCTGGTGGTGGGACTGTCGTGGGCGGCCAGCTTGCGGGTGAGCAGTTGGTAGAAGCAGAAGCCCAGGGCCGAGCCGAACGGCAACAGGATGGCCGGGGTGAAGAGTTCGCCGCCGGGGTGGACGATCACCAGCACACCGACGAAACCCATCTCCACCGCCGTCCATTGGCCGAGGCTGACCCGTTCTTTCAGCAGCGGCACCGAGAGCGCGGTCACCAGCACCGGGGCGAGAAAGTTGACCGCGGTGGCCTCCGCCAGCGGGATGTACTGCAGCCCGGCGGTGAACAGGAGGCTGGTGCTGAGCAGACTGAGGGCTCGCAGCGTCTGCAGGAATGGCCGGCGGGTGCGCAGCACACGCAGCCCCGCCTGGGGCACGAAGATCGCCGCCATCAGCAACGTATGCACCAGGTAGCGAGCCCAGACCACCATCACCACCGGGTAGAGGCTGCCGAGGTGTTTGGAAAGGGCGTCGTGCCCGGCGAAAAGGAAAGTGGCCAACACTACCAGCAGGATCCCCCGCAGCGGTTGGTTGGCTCCGGACAGCGGGGTACTGGCGGTCATGGGTTTCTCGAAAAAAGAACGCGGCCCGGCCGGCCGCGTGAAGGGTGAAATCTCAGATCCGGTCGATCAGCGTGCGCGCCTTTTCCATCGCGATCCGGGCGCGCTCCAGACCACTGACGCCCTGCTCCATCAGCTGGCGGGTGGGGATTTCCAGGCTCAACGGGATGCTCGCCGGCAACGTGCGCAACAGACCGACCAGATCGCTGTCGCCGTCGCCGGGAAAACGCCGTTCATTGCGCGCCTGGCGGAGTATCTCGTCCATGTCGTCCGGGCGCGGACCGGCCACGTCGCAGAGCTGCGCATAGCGCAGGCGCGCCGGCGCCACCCGGGCAAGGTCCCCCAGACGCGAAGCCGAGCGATTGAAGTGGAAGGCGTCCACCAGCACCCCGCCGTTGGCGCGGCCGGCGTTCTCGACGATGCGCACGGCCTGGGTCAGGTCGCGGGCGTCGGTCCAGGGCATGAACTCCAGGCTGGGGTGAATCCCATGGGGCGCTGCGAGGTCGCAGAAGGCAGCGAAGTTGTCGGTCAGGCGCGCCTCGTCACCATCGTTGCCGGCTACCAGCACCTCGGTGGCGCCGAACTCGGCGCCGACTTCCAGCACCGGCAGGAAGTCGGCGATGCGGGTTTCCGCCTTCAGGCGCAGGATCTCGATATCCAGGACCTTCACTCCGGTGTCGCGCAGGCGCTCCCGGGTCTGGCGGCGCAGCCCGGCATCGGCCACCAGCGGAAAGTGATGTTCCTCGGGCGTGGCCGGGACCAGACGCAGGCCGACGTGGCTGTATCCGGTCCGTGCGGCGGCTTCCACCATGTCCGGTGGCGAGAGTTCGAGGACGGTGAGTGCTGCGAGGGAAAAAATGCGTTCGGTCATATTCTTCTCGGAATCCAGTTCCACAATTGGATTTGCGATATTTAGAACTTGGTTCCAGATTATCGCAAGAAGAAAATGCGGCCTTCCGATGGCGAGAAGATTCACCAGCAGCCAAGGGCAATGCGAGGATTCAAATGTAGGAGCGATTTCAATCGCGAAGCAGGCCGCAGGCCTGCCAAGCACAGGTCGGGCCGCGGCGATGCCGCCATTTCGCGAATGAATTCGCTCCTACAGGGCCGGGAGAAGGAGACTCAGACGAAGAACTCGGAAGCCTGGCTCGCCGCCGACAGTTCGGCCGTGGCCGCCAGCAGCAGCGGCGCCAGTTCGTGCATGCGCTCCTCCGGCAGGCGCGCGGTGGGGCCGGCGACGCTGAGTACGCCGATGGCCTTGCCGGTACGCGGATCGCGCACCGCCGCCGCCAGGGCCGACATGCCCACCGACGAGCTTTCCACCACCCAGGCATAACCGCGCTCGCGGGCCAGGCGCAGGCGCTCCAGCAACTCGATGTTGGAGCGCGGGGCGTTGGGGCCGAAGTCCTTGGGGTCGGCGACGCCCTGGCGCTCCACCAGCAGCAGCGCCTCGGCATCGCTCAGACTGGCCAGCCAGGCATGGCCGGAGGCGGTGTAGAACAGCGGCGCGTCGCGGCCCATGTCCGGGTCGTAGCGCAGGCCGGAACGGGCGCCCTGGGATTTGACGATCCAGGTCAGGTGGTCGCCGTCGATCACCCCCAGGCGCACCAATTCTCCGCTCTCCTGGGCCAGGCGGTCGAGAATCGGCTGGACGATGTCCGCGCCGCTGTTGGCGAGGTAGCGGAACGCCATGGCCACCAGCCGGGTGGACAGCTGGTAGCGGCTGTTTTCCGGGTTCTGCCGCACATAACCAAGGCGGATCAGTTCCGCTAGCATGCGGTGGGTAGCGCTCTTGGGGATATCCAGCTCATCCGCCAGGGTCTGCATCGGCAGGCCGCGCGGGTCGGTGGTGAGGCGCTCCAAGAGATTGAAGGCGCGTTCGATCTGACTACCAGCCATAGGACCTGATCCTGGTGAATGTGCGCCGATTCTAGAAGACAACGCCGCTGGCGAGAAACCTGGAACTTCGACCCTGGGTTGAACCGCTTTCTCGAATAATGTACGAAACGGTTAGTTTCAGTTCGATAATCGAACAGAAGCGTTTCCCGCGAATTGAATCAGAGGGCTGCTGCATCCCACTATCGGCTCCATGGTCGAGGCGCTGTCGCAACCAGCCTGCGATTTCAGCAGCGCCTCGACTTTCCATAAATACAAGAAAGGTCCACGACGATGTTCCAGCCAAGCACTTCTCCCGCCTGGCCCGTTTCCGGGTCCGTTTTCGACTGTGCGTCTTCCTTCGCCTCCGTCGCCCTGGTCCAGCTGGCCGGCGGCAAGCCCATGGGCGAGCGTCTGCAACGCTGCATCGCGCGCCTGATCTCGCACCGCAAAGCCCGCTGACGCACCCCTAGCCCCAGTTCCGAGCCGCATTCGCGCACCCGCCGCGAAGGGGCGTCTGCGCACCCGAAAACAACAATCACAGAGGCAAGACCGAGCATGAATCTCTCCAGCCGCCAGCCCTACCTTCCCTGCATCCTCGCCACTGCCATCGCCGCGGCCGCCCTGCCCGCCCGGGCCGCCGAGGAGCATGGCTTCGTGGAAGACGCCACGGCGACCCTGAACCTGCGCAACTTCTACATGAACCGCAACTTCGTCGGCGACTCGGCCACCCAGGGCAAGGCCGAGGAGTGGACCCAGAGCTTCATCCTCGACGCCAGATCCGGCTTCACCGAAGGCACCGTGGGCTTGGGTATCGACACCCTCGGCCTGCTGTCGGTCAAGCTCGACGGCGGCCGGGGCACCAAGGGCACCCAGCTGCTGCCGGTGCATGACGATGGCCGCCCCGCCGACGACTTCGGCCGCCTCGCGGTAGCCGGCAAGATGCGAGTGTCGAAGACCGAGCTGAAGGTGGGCGAGTGGATGCCGGTACTGCCGATCCTGCGCGCCGACGATGGCCGTTCCCTGCCGCAGACCTTCCAGGGCGGCCAGGTGACCTCCAAGGAAATCGACGGCCTGACCGTCTACGGCGGCCAGTTCCGCGGCAACAGCCCACGCAACGACGCCAGCATGGAAGACATGTCCATGAACGGCAGGCCCGCCTTCACCTCCGACCGTTTCAATTTCGTCGGTGGCGAGTACGCCTTCAACGACGGTCGCACCCTGGTGGGCCTGTGGAATGCCGAGCTGAAGGACATCTACCAGCAGCAGTTCGCCCAACTGGTGCACAGCCAGCCCATCGGCGACTGGACCCTGGGCGCCAACCTCGGTTACTTCACCGGCAAGGAAGACGGCAGCGCCCTGGCCGGCGACCTGGACAACCGCACCTGGTCCGGCCTGTTCTCCGCCAAGTACGGCGCCAACACCTTCTTTGTCGGCCTGCAGAAGGTCAGTGGTGACGATGCTTGGATGCGCGTCAATGGCACCAGCGGCGGGACCCTGGCCAACGACAGCTACAACTCCAGCTACGACAACGCCGGCGAGCGCTCCTGGCAGGTCCGCCACGACTACAACTTCGCCGCCCTCGGCGTTCCCGGCCTGACCTTGATGAACCGCTACCTCAGTGGCGACCATGTGCATGTCGGCGCGGTGCACGATGGCGAGGAATGGGGCCGGGAAAGCGAGCTGGCTTACGTCGTGCAATCCGGCGCCTTCAAGGCCCTGAGCGTGAAGTGGCGCAACTCCACCATGCGCCGCGACTGGGGCAGCAACACCAGCTTCGACGAAAACCGCCTGATCATCAGCTACCCGCTCTCGTTGCTCTGAATCCTTTGGCAAGCGTGCTTAAAGTCCCTCGGCCCGCCTTCTGGCGGGCTTTTTTATGGGCCCTGCCAGCCGGCTCCACGTAGGGTGCGCTGCGCGCACCGATGTTCCTGCACGGACTGGCTGGTGCGCACGGCGCACCCTACCGATATCGACGGGAATCCGGCCTTTGTGTTCGCTGATCGGCCACTTGCCCGTTGGCGGCCTTGGTCGCGGCCAAGGCCAGCCATAGAATATGGAACTACGTTCCACTAATTAAGGAATTGCCCAATGCCTGCCGAAAGCACCACCCAACACAGCCTCGATTGCGACCTGCTGGTCGTAGGTTCGGGCGCCGCCGGCCTGGCCGCCGCGGTGACCGCCGCTCACCACGGCCAGAAGGTGGTGCTGGTGGAAAAGGCGCCGGTGTTCGGCGGCGCCACCGCCTGGTCCGGCGGCTGGATGTGGGTGCCGCGCAACCCGCTGGCCCGTCGCGCCGGCATCCATGAGGACATCGAGCAGCCGCGCACCTACCTGCGCAACGAACTCGGCGAGCACTTCCGCCCCGAACTGGTGGACGCCTTCCTTCAGGCTTGCCCGGACATGGTCGACTTCTTCGAGCGGCACACCGCGCTGCAGTTCGTCGACGGCAATGGAATTCCCGACATGCACGGCGACACACCTGGCGCCGCCACCGGCGGCCACCAGGTGATCGCCGCACCCTACGACGGCCGCGAGGTGCTGGACCTGCTGCCGCGCCTGCGCAAGACCATGCGCGAGACTTCCTTCTTGGGCATGCCGATCATGGCCGGGGCGGATCTCGCCGCCTTCCTCGCCATGACCCGCTCCCCGCGCGCCTTTGTCCATGTCACCCGGCGCTTCACCAGTCACCTTTACCACCTGGCCCGCTATGGCCGCGCCATGCACCTGGTAAACGGCGTAGCGCTGGTGGCGCGGCTCGCCAGGTCCGCCACCGACCTCGGGGTGACGCTGATGGAGTCCACGCCGGCCCGCCGCCTGCTCCGCGAAGACGGCGCCGTGCGCGGGGCGGTGGTGGTGCGTGATGGCCAGGAACTGGAGATCCACGCCAAGGCGGTGGTGCTGGCCGCCGGCGGCTTTCCCAACGACCCGGCACGGCGCAAGGCGATGTTCCCCCGCGATGCCAGCGGCTACGACAACCTCGCCCTGCCCCCGCATGCCTGCTCCGGTGACGGCCTGCGCCTGGGCGAGTCCGCCGGCGGTGCGGTGGCCGACGACCTGCGCTCGCCAGTGGCCTGGGCGCCGGTGTCCAGGGTGCCCTACCCCGACGGCAGCTTCGGGCACTTCCCGCACATCATCGACCGCGGCAAGCCCGGCATCATCGGCGTACTGAAGAACGGACGGCGCTTCGTCAACGAGGCCGGCGGCTACTACGACTATGTCGACGCCATGCTCAAGGCCGTACCCGAAGCCGAGGAAGCCTGCTCCTGGCTGGTCTGTGACCATCGTTTTCAGCGCCGCTATGGCCTGGGTTTTGCCCGTCCGTCCCCGATCCCCCTCTGGCCGCACCTGCGCAATGGCTACCTGAAGCGGGGCAATAGCCTGGCGGAACTGGCCGAAGCCTGCGGCATCGACCCGGCGGGCCTCACCACCACGGTGGAGGAATTCAATCACCATGCCCGACACGGCGAGGACCCGGCGTTCGGCCGCGGCAGCACGCCCTTCAACCGCCGCAGCGGCGACGCGCTGCACAGCGGTCCCAACCCCTGCGTCGCGCCCATCGAGCATGGCCCCTTCTACGCCGTCAAAGTACAGCCGGGCTGCTTCGGCACCTTCGCCGGCCTGCGCACCGATGGCAACGCCCGGGTGCTGGATGGCCAGGGCCAGCCGATTCCCGGGCTCTATGCGGCAGGCACCGATATGGCCAGCGTATTGGGTGGGCACTACCCGTCCGGCGGTATCAACCTCGGTCCGGCGATGACCTTCGGCTACATCGCCGGCAAGCATGCGGCGGAACGTGACCTGTGATGAGCCGCCTTTTGTAGGAGCGATTTCAATCGCGAAAGCAGGCCGAAAGTCTGCCCTATCTGCCGATGGGGCCGCTTCGCGGTCAATCGCGAATGAATTCGCCCCCACAGGATGGTGTTCCCCCGAAGCCACCCAACAATTTCAACCCATAAAAAACGCCGCCCGGATGCGTGGTCCGGGCGGCGTTCTGTCTTGCGGTGGATCAGCCTTGCAGCGATTCCACCCCAAGCTCGTCCCACACGGCCTCGGCCAGGTGGAATGTGGCGTTGGCCGCCGGGATGCCGCAGTAGATCGCGCTCTGCATGATCACTTCCTTGATCTCGTCGCGACTCACGCCGTTGTTCTTCGCGGCGCGCAGGTGCAGCTTCAGCTCGCCCTCGCGGTTCATGCCGATGAGCATGGCGATGGTGATCAGGCTGCGGGTGTGGCGCGGCAGGCCCGGGCGGGTCCAGATGTCACCCCAGGCATGGCGGGTGATCATTTCCTGGAACTCTTCATTGAACGGCGTCAGGTTCTGCAGGCTGCGGTCCACATGGGCATCGCCCAGCACAGCACGGCGCACCTGCATGCCGGCTTGGTAACGTTCTTTCTCGTCCATCTCAGACTCCGGGTCGAGACTCGGTGCGCACGGCGCACCCTACATCGCGGTAGGGTGCGCCGTGCGCACCAGCGGGTTTACTGGGTCAGGAAATCCAGCACGCGGCGGCTGAAGGCATCACCGGCCTGCACGTTGGACAGGTGCGCGGCGTGGAACTCCACCAGCTCGGCGCCAGCGATGCGCTCCTGCATGAAGCGGCCGTGCGAGGGGGTGGTCACCGGGTCGCCGCTGCCGCAGACGATCAGTGTGGGCGCACGAACGGCGCCCAACTGCTCGCGGTAGTCGGCGTCACGCACGGCGGCGCAGTTGGCCGCGTAACCCTCGGGCGAGGTCTGCGCCAGCATGCCGACGATGGGCTCGACCTGGGCCGGCTGGGCCTCGGCGAAATCCGGGGTGAACCAGCGGGAAATGGAGGCATCGCGCAGGTCGCGCATGGCCTGGGCACCGCCGGACAGCACGGTGTCGATACGCGGATTCCAGACCTCCGGGCTGCCGATCTTGGCGGCGGTATTGCACAGCACCAGGCGCTCGATGCGCTCGGGAGCGTTGATCGCCAGCCACTGGCCGATCAGGCCACCCATGGACAGGCCGCAGAAGCTCGCCTTCCGGATATCCAGGGCATCCAGCAGGGCCAGCACATCGCGACCCAGTTGCTCGATGCTGTAGGGGCCTTCGCTGACCAGGGACTGGCCGTGGCCGCGGGTGTCGTAGCGCAGCACCTGGAAGTGCCGGGTGAAGGCCGGGATCTGCGCATCCCACATGTGCAGGTCGGTGCCCAGGGAGTTGGACAGCACCAGCACCGGCGCATCGGCCGGGCCTTCGAGGAGGTAGTTCAGGTCGCCATCGGCGAGACGTACGGCAGGCATGGAAAACTCCTAGCGCGAGAAATGCTTGTGGTCGGCAATGGCGCGCTCTACCCAGCGGCGCGCCTGGCCAAGGTAATGGGCCGGGTCGAGCAGGCGATCCAGCTCGGCGGCGGAAAGTTGCGCGGTGACTTCGGCATGGCCGCCGAGCACCGTGCGCAGATGGGCGCCCTCCTTCACCGCCTGACGGCAGCATTGCTCCACCAGGTGGTGGGCGGCGTCGCGACCGATGCGCTGGGCCAGGGCGATACTCACCGCCTCGGCCAGCACCAGGCCCTGAGTCAAGTCGAGGTTGCGGCGCATGCGCGCGGCGTCCACTTCCAGGCCCGGCACCAGCAACAGCGCCTGTTGCAGGGCGCCGGAGACGAGGCAGCAGAGCTCCGGCAGGGTCTCCCATTCGGCGTGCCACAGGCCGAGGCTGCGCTCGTGCTCCTGGGGCATGGCGGCGAACATGGTGGAAACCAGACCCGGCGCGCGGGTGGCGGCGCCGATCAGCACCGCGGCACTTACCGGGTTGCGCTTGTGCGGCATGGTGGAGGAACCGCCCTTGCCCGGCGCGGAGGGTTCGAAGACTTCGCCGGCCTCGGTCTGCATCAGCAGGCTCAGGTCACGGCCGAGCTTGCCCAGGCTGCCGGCGATCAAGCCCAGCAGGCTGGCGAATTCCACCAGACGGTCGCGCTGGGTGTGCCAGGGCTGGTCGGGCAGGTCCAGGTCCAGTTCGCGGGCCAGGGCTTCGGCCACCGGCCAGGCCTGGCTACCGAGAGCAGCCAGGCTGCCAGAGGCGCCGCCGAACTGCAGGCAGAACAGGCGCGGCTTCAGCTCGGCCAGGCGCTGGCGATGACGGGTGACGGCGCCCAGTACCCCGGCCAGCTTCATGCCGAGGGTGACCGGCGTGGCCTGCTGCAGCCAGGTGCGCCCGGCCAGCGGCGTGTCGGCATGACGTTCGGCCTGTACAGCGAGGGCATCAGCCAGGGTCGCGAGGTCGCGCTCCAGCAGCGTGCTGGCGTTGCGCAGTTGCAGCACCAGGCCGCTGTCCATGGCGTCCTGGCTGGTAGCGCCCAGGTGCACGTAGCGCTCGGCTTCCGGACTTTGGGCAGCGATACGCTTGCCCAGGGCCTTCACCAACGGAATGGCGGAGTTGCCGGCCGTGGTGATGGCCAGGGCCAGCGCGGAATAGTCGTAGAGATCGGCCTTGCAGGCGGCCTCGATGGGGGCCACGGCTTCAGCGGGGATCAGCCCCACGCTCGCCTCGGCGCGCGCCAGGGCGGCCTCGAAGTCCAGCATGCCCTGCACACGGCCCTGGTCGGAGAAGACCGCGCGCATGGCGGGCGCCGTGAAGTAGGCATCGAAGAGTTGGTTGCTCGGGCTGTTCAAGCCAGTGCTCCGGAATTCGGGATGGTGTTTCGTTGTATAGCAGCTGGCCGTTCGGGGCCAGCCTTACAGCAGCGGAACGACTTATGCGTAGGGTGGGCTTCAGCCCACCACACGGAACAACCGCGTGGGCTGAAGCCCACCCTACGGGACGAGTCTTCGATCAGACCTTCTCGATGGCCAGGGCAAGACCTTGGCCCACGCCCACGCACATGGTCGCCAGGCCCAGCTTGCCGCCGGATTTCTCCAGCTGGTGCAGTGCGGTCTGGACCAGGCGCGCGCCGCTGGCACCCAGCGGGTGGCCGAGGGCGATGGCGCCGCCGTTGGGATTGACCTTGTCGCTGTCGTCGGCGATGCCGAGCTCGCGCATCACGGCCAGGCCCTGGGCGGCGAAGGCTTCGTTCAGTTCGATGACGTCGAAGTCGCCGATGGCCAGGTTCAGGCGCTCCATCAGCTTGCGTACCGCCGGCACCGGACCGATGCCCATGACGCGCGGGGCGACGCCGGCGCTGGCCATGCCGAGCACTTTCGCACGCGGGGTCAGGCCGTGCTTCTTCACCGCGTCGGCGGAGGCCAGGATCAGCGCCACCGCGCCGTCATTGACGCCCGAGGCGTTGCCAGCGGTGACGGTCTTGCCTTCACCGTTGACCGGCTTGAGCTTGGCCAGGGCTTCGAGGGTGGTGTCAGGGCGCAGGTGCTCGTCCTGGTCCACCACGGTCTCGCTCTTCTTGCCCTTGATCACCACCGGGACGATTTCCTCGGCGAAGAAACCTTCAGCCTGGGCGCGGCCGGCGCGCTGCTGACTGCGCAGGGCGAACAGGTCCTGGTCCGCGCGGGAAACCTGGTAGTCGTCGGCGACGTTGTCCGCGGTTTGCGGCATGGCGTCGACGCCGTACTGGGCCTTCATCAGCGGGTTGATGAAACGCCAGCCGATGGTGGTGTCTTCGATCTTCTGGCTGCGGCCAAAAGCGCTGTCCGCCTTGCCCATCACATAGGGCGCGCGGGACATGGACTCCACACCGCCGGCGACGGCCAGCTCCATCTCACCCGAGGCGATGGCGCGGAAGGCGCTGCCCACCGCGTCCATGCCGGAGGCGCAGAGGCGGTTCAGGGTCACACCGGGGATGCTGTCGGGCAGGCCGGCCAGCAGCAGCGCCATGCGCGCCACGTTGCGGTTGTCCTCACCGGCCTGGTTGGCGCAGCCGAGGAAGACCTCATCCAGCTCGTCCCATTTGACCTGGGGATTGCGCTCCACCAGAGCCTTGATCGGGATGGCGGCCAGATCGTCGGCGCGCACCGGCGCCAGGCCGCCGCCGAAGCGGCCGATGGGCGTACGGATGGCGTCGCAGATATAGACCTCGCGGCTCATTCCTCACCCCCTTGCTGGCCGTGGGCGGCGGCGGTGCGGGCTTCCAGGGCGCGCAACGCGGTCAGCTCCTCGTCGTTCGGCGCCACGGTTTCCTTGAGCTCGGCGGCGAAGCGGATCGGCCAGCCGGTGGCGGCCACCACCTGCTCGCGAGTCACGCCCGGGTGCAGCGAGGTGACGATGAATTCGTTGGTGCCGGCTTCCGGCTCCATGATGCAGAGGTCGGTGATGATGCCGACCGGCCCCTTGCCGGGCAGGCCAAGCTGCTGGCGGTGGTCGCCGCCCTCGCCATGGCCCACCGAAGTGATGAAGGCCAGCTTGTCGACGAAGGTGCGGTGGGACTGCTTGAGGATGATCAGCACTTCCTTGGCGGAACCTGCGATTTCCGGGGCACCGCCAGCACCCGGCAGGCGCACTTTCGGGCTGTTGTAGTCACCGATCACAGTGGTATTGATGTTGCCGAAGCGGTCCACCTGGGCGGCGCCGAGGAAGCCGACGTCAATGCGCCCGCCCTGCAGCCAGTAGCGGAAGATCTCGCCGGTGGGCACCACGGTGTCGGCGGTTTCCGCCAGTTCGCCGTCGCCGATGGACAGCGGCAGCACGCTGGGCTTGGCGCCGATGGGGCCGGATTCATAAATCAGCACCACGTCCGGGGACGAGGTCAGGCGCGCCAGGTTGGCGGCCTTGGACGGCAGGCCGATGCCGACGAAGCAGACGGCGCCGTTCTTCAGGCGGCGGGCAGCCGCCACGGTCATCATTTCATTTGTGGTGTAGGCGCTCATCACTTGGCCTCCGCAATCTTGGCTTTGAACTCTGCAAAATCCTTGGTGCCACGGATGTACTCGTCGATCCAGGCAGTGAAGGTTTCGCGGTCGCGGGCGATCGGGTCCCAGGCCTGGTAGAAGCGGTTGTCGCGCTCGTAGTAGCCGTGGGCGTAGGACGGATGGGCGCCACCGGGCACGTGGCAGACGGCGGTCAGGGCCCAGGTGGGCAGGACGCAGGCGTTCATCGGCGCGTTCAGGTCGTCGACGATCTCTTCCACGGTGACGATGCAGCGCTTGGCCGCCAGGGCCGCTTCCTTCTGCACGCCGAGGATGCCCCAAAGCAGCACGTTGCCCTTGCGGTCGGCCTTCTGTGCGTGGATCACGGTGACGTCCGGGCGCACCGAGGGCACCGCCGCCAGTTGCTCGCCGGTGAAGGGGCACTGGATGAACTTGATGTTCGGGTTGACCTTCGGCAGGTCGGAGCCGGCATAGGCGCGCAGCACGGCGAACGGCAGGCCGGAGGCGCCGGCGACGTAGGAGTTGGCCAGGTCGGCATGGCTGTGCTCGTCGATTTCCAGGGCGTTCGGCCACTGCTTCTCCACCGCGTCACGCAGGCGGTGCAGCGAGCCCACGCCGGGGTTGCCACCCCAGGAGAAAGTCAGCTTGCGCGCGCAGCCGGCACCGATCAGCAGGTCGTAGACCAGATCGGGGGTCATGCGCACCAGGTGCAGGTCTTTCTTGCCCTGGCGGATGATCTCGTGGGACGCGGCAGTGGGAATCAGGTGGGTGAAGCCCTCGAGGGCTACTTTGTCGCCGTCGTTGATGAAACGTTCGACGGCTTCGCGGAGGGAAATGATTTCAGCCATGGTCGATCTCGTGTTGTTATCCAGGGCGTTGGGAGCGCCGGGTGAGGAAAAAGTACCCCTGCCCCACCCTCGAAACAATCCGATAATCGACTATTCGTGCGGTTATCGAACACATGCGTACGAAGCTAACGACTGCACCTGAGGTGCTTCGGCTGTAGGGGCGAATTCATTCGCCAAGGGCGGCGCAGCTGCCCCCTCTGGCCTGAACAGGGCAGACCTGCGGCCTGCTTGGCGATTGAAATCGCCCCTACAGGTAAAGCAGGCCGTGCCCATGCCGGGCAACGGCGCTCGAAATCAGAACAGCGTCCAGGTGTAGGACAGGATCAAGCGGTTCTCGTCGATGTCGGTGCGGTAGTTGGAGCGCGCGGTGACGTTGCGCACGCGCACGCCGAGGCCCTTCAAGGCGCCGCTCTGGACGGCGTAGCTGACATCCAGGTCGCGCTCCCAGTCCTTGCCCTCGAAGCCCTGGCCGGTATCCACGTTGTCGCCGGTGATGTAGCGGGTGCCGGCCACCAGGCCGGGGACGCCCAGGGCGGCGAAGTCGTAGTCGTAGCGCAGCTGCCAGGAACGCTCGTCGGCGAAGGCGAACTCGTAGGTGGGTACCTCGTTGCCCAGCGGGCTGACGTTGGCGAACACCCGCGGGAAGGAGCTGTCGCCGTAGAGGGCCTGGTAACCGACAAAGAAGGTATGGCCGCCGCGTTTGGCCGAGAGCAGCGAGTAGAAGGCCTGGTTGTCGATCGCGCCGATCAGCTTCTTGCCGTCCTCGCTGGAGTCGAAGTAGCCGATAGTGGCGCCCAGCACCCAGTTGCCCACCGGTTCGCTGTGCTTGAGGCCGAAGAAGCGCTGGTCGTAGATGTCCTCCAGTTGGGCGTACCAGGCGCTCAGGGTGGTGCGGTTGGCGTTGAAGGCATAGTCGCCGCCGGCGTAGTTGAAGGCATCGCTGGAGGCCTGGCGCTGCGGCAGGTGGCCGAGCATGGCCTGGATCCTGTCGTCGCCGGCCTCGTTGCGCAGGCTGGTGCTGTTCAGGTGACCGGCCTGCAGCGTAAGGCCGGCGATTTCGCTGGAGGTGAGGCTGGCGCCCTGGTAGCTGGGCGGCAGCAGGCGGATATCGCTGAACACCAGCACCGGCAGGTTGGGCTGAAGCTCGCCCACTTTCAGCTCGGTCTTCGACAGCCGCATCTTCCCGGCCACCCCGAGGCGGCTGTAGTCATCCGCCGCCCGGCCATCCTCCTGCACCGGAAGCAGGCCGGTGTTGACCCGGTCGGGGCTGCTGTCCAGCTTGATGCCCAGGGTACCGATGGCGTCCAGGCCGAAGCCCACCGGGCCTGGCGTGTAGCCGGACTTGAAGTTGAGGATGAAGCCCTGGGCCCACTCTTCGGCCTTGGACTGCTTGTTCGGGCCGACGATACCGGAGAAGTCGCGGCTGAAGTAGTAATTGCGCGCCTGCAGGGTGGCGGTGGAGTCGGCGATGAAGCCCGACTCGGCGGCCTGGGCCAGGCCGGCGCCCACGCCGGCGGAAAGCAGTACACACAGCTTGCTCGTATTGTTGGTCATGACGTCACTCTTGTTTTTATTGGGACAAGACTCCCCCGCGGGCCCTCTGACGGGGCTCGGCACGCAAGCGGGAGAAAGGATGGCGCCGGCCGCGAACAGCTCTCGCGGCTGGCCCGGCGCCGGGTTCAGTCAGGGATTGGGTTCCAGCACTTCCTCCTGTTCCGAAGTTGCCTTGGGCGCACGGCGCGCGGTCAGCAGCAGATGGGCGACGATGCCGAAGATCAGCCCCCAGAACGCCGCCGAGAGCCCGAGGAAGGACATGCCCGACGCGGTGACCAGGAAGGTGATCAGCGCCGCCTCCCGGTCCTCGGGCACCGCCATGGAACCGGCCAGGGCACCGGCGATGGCGCCGAACAGCGCCAGCCCCGCCAGCGCGGCGATCAACTCCTTGGGCAACGCGGTGAAGATCGACACCAGGGTGGCGCCGAAGATACCCAGCAGCAGGTAGAACACCCCGCCCACCACGCCGGAGACGTAGCGCTTGGCCGGGTCCTCATGGGCCTCGCGGCCGGTGCAGATGGCCGCAGTGATGGCCGCCAGGGTCAGGCCATGGCAACCGAAGGGCGCCAGCAGCAGGCTGCCCAGGCCGCTGGCGGAGATGATCGGGCTTGCCGGCGTCGGGTAGCCGGCATTGCGCAGCACTGCCACGCCGGGTACGAACTGCCCGGTCAGGGCGACCATCACCAACGGCAGGGCGATGTTGAACAGGCCATGCCAGGTGAACGACGGCGTCACCCATTCTGGGGTGGCGAAGCCGATCACCAGGGCCGAGGCGTTGAGCTGCCCGCTACCGGCTGCGATGGCGCAGCCCACCAGCAACACGGCCATCACCGCGTAGCGCGGCGCCAGGCGCCGCACCAGCAGGTAGGTGATGAACATGGCCATCACCATCACCGGCTGGTCCTTGAGGGAGGTGAACAGCCGGGTGCCGAAGCTGAACAGGATGCCCGCCAGCATGGCCGCCGAGATCGCCGCCGGCAGCTTGCCGACGATGCGGTCGAAGGCGCCGGACAGGCCAACCAGCAGGATGATGGTGTTAGCCATCACGTAGGCCCCCACCGCCTCGCCGGCGCTGATGCCCGGCAGCATGGACACCAGCAGTGCCGAGCCCGGCGCCGACCAGGCGATGATCACCGGAACCCGGTAGCGCAGGCTGAGGACGATCCCTAGCACGCCACTGCCGATGGAGATCGCCCAGACCCAGGAGGACAGCAGCTCGGCCGGCATGCCGCCGCTCTCCGCCGCCTGGAACACGATCACCAGGGGGCCGGCGTAGGAAATCATGGTGGCGATGAAGCCCGCCACCACGGCGGACAATGAACAGTCCTTGAACAAGGTGCGCATGCTGCCTCCAGGCCAGTGTCGCGATCGGGATCAGCCCTGTTCGGCAGTCGCCAGCGGCGCAGCCTTGGGCTGCCGCTGGTGAACGAAGCACATGGCCAGGGCGGCGATGGCGCCCGGGATGGCGAAGGCCATGAAGTTCAGCTGCAGCGGCAGGTTGATGCCCAGCAGTGCGCCGCCCAGCAGCGGGCCGACGATAGCACCGTTGCGGCCGATGCCCGACGCCCAGCCCAGGCCCGTGGAACGGAACGCCAGGCCATACAACTGCGCGGCGGTAGCATAGAGCAGGATCTGCGTGCCGATGGTGGTGGCGCCGGCGATGGCGATCAGCAGGTAGAGCACCGGGGTCGGGCTCTTGAAGCCGAGCAGGCTGATGGACAGCGCGGCGACGATGAAAAAGGCCACCACCACCCTGGGCAGGTTGAAGCGGTCGCCCAGCCAGCCACCGGCGATGGCGCCGAACATGCCGCCGAAGTTCAGGGCCAGCAGGAAGGACAGACTGGAGCCCAGGCTGTAGCCGGCGTTGGCCATCAGCTTCGGCAGCCAGGAACTCAGCGCATAGACCATTAGCAGGCAGCAGAAGAAGGCCACCCAGATCATCACGGTGCGCAGGCCGCGGCCTTCGCGGAACAGTTCCAGCACTGGGGCGCCCTGCACCTTCACCTCGTTCAGCACCAGCTCGTCCTTGTCGCCGATGGTGGCTTGCGGGTCGACGCGCTTGAGGATGGCGCGGGCCTGCTCGGTACGGCCCTGGCGCAGCAGGAAACCGACAGATTCCGGCAGGTGCCAGAGGATCAGCGGCAGCAGCAGGAGCGGCAGCAGCGCGGCGAAGAACATGGCTTCCCAGCCGAAACGCGGCAGCATGTAGATGCCGACGCCGGCCGAGAGCATGCCGCCCAGGGAATAGCCGCTGAACATGATGGCGACCAGGGTGCTACGCAGTTTCTTCGGCGCGTATTCGTTCATCAGCGCTACCACGTTCGGCATCAGGCCGCCGATGCCGAGACCGGCCATGAAGCGACAGATACCGAACTCGGTGGGTGAACTGGCGAAGCCATTGAGGACGGTGAAACCGGAGAAGAGCACGAAGCAGGTGGCGATGCCCTTCTTGCGACCGATCTTGTCGGCGAGGGAGCCGAAGGTCAGCGCGCCGAACATCATGCCGAACAGCGCGTAGCTGCCCAGGGCGCCGGCTTCCAGAGGAGTCAGGCCCCACTCTTTCATCAGCACGGGCAGGACCACGCCGTAGATGAACAGGTCGTAGCCGTCGAAGATGAGCAGGAGCGCGCACCAGCACATCACCATCCAGTGGAAGGGGGTGAAGCGCGCATTGTCGATGATCTCGTGTACGTCGAGTTTTCGCATGGCATCAGTCTCTTGTTTTTGTTGTGTAGAAACCGCTGGGACGGGCGCGTGACGGTGCCCGGCCGTTGGATCATTTGCCGCCGTAACTTCGTAGTTCCAGTAGGATGGGTGGAGCCCGGCGATACCCATCGCCGCGGACTTGATGGGTATCGCTCCGCTCCACCCATCCTACGGACCGTTTTTGCTGGTCAACCGAGGTCACCTCCGCCCACCGGCAGGGTCACGCCGGTGATGTAGGAGGCTTCGTCGGAAGCCAGGAAGAGGATGGCGCCGGCCTGTTCGTCGATGGTGCCGTAGCGCTTCATCAGGCTGCTGTCGACCGTCTGGTCAACGATCTGCTGGTACCAGACTTTTTCCTGTTCGCTCTGCTGCGCCGTGTTGCGCGGGATGCGTCGTGGCGGCGCCTCGGTGCCGCCCGGCGCGGTGGCGTTGACGCGGATCCCGCGCTCGGCGTTCTCGAAGGCCAGGCAGGCGGTCAGGGCATTCACCCCACCCTTGGCGGCGCCGTAGGGCACGCGGTTCACCCCACGGGTGGCGATGGACGAGACGTTGACGATGGCGCCTGCGCCCTGCTCCAGCATGTAGGGCAGCGCGGCATGGCAGCACCAGAGGGTGGGGAACAGCGAGCGACGCACTTCGGCCTCGATCTCATGCTCCTGGTAATGCTCGTAGGGCTTGGCCCAGATGGTCCCGCCCACGTTGTTGATCAGGATGTCCAGCCGGCCGAAGCGTTCCACCGCGGCGGCGGCTACGCGGTGGCACTCGGCGAAGCTTTCGAGGTCGGCGGTCAGTGCCAGCAATTCAACGCCGGCGCCCAGCTCATCCTGAAGTTCGAAGACCAGCTCTGAGCGGTCGACGGCAACCACCCGCGCCCCCTCCTCCGCCAGACGCTCGACCACCCGGCGGCCGATACCCTGGGCCGCGCCGGTGACCAGCGCGACCTTGTCCTGGAATCTCTTGTTCATGGCAGCCCCTTGAAATGGCTCTGCAATCCGTAGGTTGGGCCGAGCTACGCGAGGCCCAACGCAACTCGTGAGTCGTTGGGCTTCGCTGCGCTCAGCGCCAACCTACATCGACATGTCGCTCAGGCCGCGCTGGCGGCGAACTTCTCGTAGTAGAAGTTCGCCGGCGCGATGCCCTGGTCACGGATGAACTGGTTCACCGACTCCACCATGGGCGGCGGGCCGCACAGGTAGACATCCACGTCACCTTCGTTGAGGTGCTTCGGCTCGATGTGGTGGGTCACGTAGCCCTTCTGCGGGTAGCTGCTCTCAGGGCTGGACACGCAAGCGCTGTAGGTGAAGTTGGGGATACGCGCGACGAAGGCCTCCAGCTTGTCCATCTCCACCAGGTCATGGTCGTGGGTCACGCCGTAGATCAGGTGCAGCGGGTGCTCGCTGCCCTCTTGCGCAATCTTCTCCAGCATCGCGGTGAAGGGCGCCAGGCCCGTGCCGCCGGCCAGCAGCAGCAAGGGGCGACGGATATCGCGCAGGTAGAAGCTGCCCAATGGGCCGGCCAGGCTCATGCTGTCGCCGGCCTTGGCCAGACCGGTGAGGAAGCTGCTCATCAGGCCGCCCGGCACGTTGCGGATCAGGAAGCTGACTTCGCCGTCCTTCTGCAGGGAGCTGAAGGAGTAGGCGCGGGTCTGCTCGCTGCCCGGCACCTTGAGGTTGACGTACTGGCCCGGCAGGAAGGCCAGCTTGGAAAGCGACTCGCCCTTGATCGACAGCGAGATGGTGCTGTCGGACAGCTGGCGGACTTCGCTGATGGCAGCTTCGTAGCTGGCCTGCTGGGTCTTGCAGACGTCGGAGGATGCCGGCACCCGCACCACGCAGTCGCTCTCGGCGCGCATCTGGCAGGTGAGCACATAGCCCTGGACGGCCTCTTCCTCGCTCAGCGCATCCTCGATGTAGTCCTGGCCCATGTCGTAGCGGCCGGCCTCGGCGAAGCACTTGCAGGTGCCACAGGCGCCGTCGCGGCAGTCCAGCGGGATGTTGATGCCCTGGCGATAGGCCGCATCGGCCACGGTTTCGCTGGGGTTGGCGTCGATGAAACGGGTGACGCCGTCTTCGAAAGTCAGTGCGATCTTGTGGGACATGGCGCTCACCCTAGATGTGGTAGATGTCGATGACTTGACGCACGTAGTCATTTTTCAGGACCACCTTCTTCGCCTTGATCAGCGGGCTCTCGCCGCGCACGTCGAGGGTGTAGAAGCTGGTGCCGAAGTAGCTGTCCACCGTCTTGTAGCGGAAGCTCAGGGTGTGCCAGTTGAAGCGCACCTTGCACTGTCCATCCGCCACTTCGAGGAGCTCGATGTTGCTGATGTTGTGGGAGGTGCGGGTGTCCGGCATGGTCGCGCTGGAGCGGTCGGTCTTGATGCGGAATACGCGGTCTTCCAGGCCGCCACGGTTGCCGTACCAGATCAGCGAGATTTCGGTCTGCGGATCTTCGGTCAGCTCGTCGCGGTCGTCCCAGGACGGCATCCAGAAACTGGCGTCTGAGGCATAGAGCTCCAGCCAGCTGTCCCAGTCCTTGTCATCCAGGTAGCGCGCTTCGCGGTAGAGGAAATCGCGCACGGCCTCAAAAGTGATGCTCATTGCACGGCCTCCACGGGGATCAGTTGCTGCTCGGCCGCAGCGGCCTTGAGCATGGTTTCCTGCCAGTACTTGTGCTGCAGCACGAACAGGCCTTCGTCTTCGGTGCGCACACCGGAGAGCAGCGGGTGCAGGTCGATCTCCCGGGCGGCGTCGTCGGCGCCTTCGACCCAGTGCTCGGCACCGCGGGACATGTCGTTCCAGCCACGGCTGCCCTGGTAGCCCAACTGGCAGGAGCGGAACTCCTCCAGGTCGTCCGGGGTAGCCATGCCGCTGACGTTGAAGAAGTCCTCGTACTGGCGGATGCGCTTGGCGCGGGCATCGGCGCTCTCGCCCTTGGGCGCGATGCAGTAGATGGTGATTTCGGTCTGGTTGACCGAGATCGGCCGGGCGATGCGGATCTGCGAGCTGAACTGGTCCATCAGGTAGACGTTCGGGTACAGGCAGAGGTTGCGCGAGTTCTCGATCATCCAGTCGGCGCGGGCCTGGCCGAAGTCCTGGGCCAGTTCGTCACGGCGCTCGTAGAGCGGACGATCTTCCGGGTTGGCCCAACGGGTCCAGAGCAGCAGGTGGCCGTGGTCGAAGGAGTAGAAACCACCGCCGTTCTTGGCCCAGGCGCCAGCGCTCATGGTCTTGATCTCTTCACCCGCCTCGCGCTGCTTGCGCTGGTTCTGGGTGGCGGCATAGTTCCAGTGCACGGAGCTCACGTGGTAGCCGTCGGCGCCGTTCTCGGCGGTCAACTTCCAGTTGCCTTCGTAGATGTAGCTGGAGGAACCGCGCAGCACTTCCAGGCCCTCGGGGGACTGGTCGACGATCATGTCGATGATCTTCGCGGACTCGCCCAGGTGCTCGACCAGGGGCTTCACGTCGGGGTTCAGGCTGCCGAAGAGGAAGCCGCGATAGGACTCGAAACGGGCGACCTTGGTCAGGTCGTGGGAACCTTCGCAATTGAAGCTGGACGGGTAGCCGGCCTCGGCCGGGTCCTTGACCTTCAGCAGCTTGCCGGAGTTGTTGAAGGTCCAGCCGTGGAAGGGGCAGGTATAGGAGGAACGGTTGCCGCTCTTGTGACGGCACAGCTGCGCGCCACGGTGGCTGCAGGCATTGAGGAAGGCATTGAGCACACCGTCCTTGTTGCGCGCGATGAAGACCGGCTGGCGCCCCATGTTGAGGGTGAGGTAGTCGTTCTTCTCGGGAATCTGGCTCTCGTGGGCGAGATAGATCCAGTTGCCTTCGAAGATGTGCTTCATCTCCAGTTCGAACAGACGCGGGTCGGTGAACATCTCCCGCTTGCAGCGGTAGATGCCCTTCTCCTTGTCTTCATCAAGCAGCGAATTCAGAAAGTCGAATCCCAGGGACATGGCCAGGGCCTCCGTTGTTATTGTTCAGGCCAGGTCAGGTTAGGGATGCGGCGGGAACGGCAATATCCGCTTTTTGCAGATCGCTATCCGTTTTGTGCAGGGTGGTGAAAGCTGTAACAAATCACTGGAAGCGGAGAACACTTGTAGGGGCGAATTCATTCGCCAGGGGCGGCGCAGCTGCCCCCTGCAATCTCCCAGGGCAGACCTGCGGTCTGCTTGGCGAATGAATTCGCCCCTACAGAAAGGCATTCACCCCGGGGAGGGATGACCCGATCAGAGCCCCCGCCGCTTCAAGGTATCCGATGGCAGTTCGCCGAACTGGGCCTTGTAGCTCTCGGAGAAGCGCCCCAGGTGGAGGAAGCCATAGTCCAGGGCCAGCTCGGTGACGTTGCGCACGTTGCAGCTGGGGTCGGCCAGGCAGGCGCGGATGCGCTCCAGCTTCTTCTGGCGGATGTAGTGCTTGGGCGTGGTGCCCAGGTGGCGCTCGAACAGTGCATAGAGGGAACGCAGGCTCATGCTGGCCTGGCGAGCCAGGAATTCGCTGCTGATGTCCTGCTTCAGGTTGTGCTCGATGTAGGCGAGGATCCGGTCGAAGGATGCCTCCTGACAGCCCAGGCTCTCACGGCTGACATTGGTCTTCATGAGGGTGAGCATCTTGCTCGCGACGATCTGCGCGTAGTGCTCCTGCACCCGCAGCAGCGGATCGCTGGCCTCGGCCTCCTGGCAGACCATGGCCAGCAGGTTGACGAAGCCCTCCAGCTCGGCGAGCTGGTAGTTGTTCTGCAGGAAACGCACACCAGCGCCCGGACGGTGCCAGCGCTGCTCGTCGCAGATGGAGTCGAGCAGCGTGGTGGGCATTTTCAGGATGAACTTCTCGCAGTCGTCCGAGTAGGTCAGGTCCACCGGGTCGTCGGGGTTGATCAGCAGCAGTTCGCCTGGCGCCAGGTAGTGCTCCTGCTTGTGGCCGCGCCACAGGCAATGGCCGCTGAGGAGTATCTGCAGGTGGTAGATGGTTTCCAGTGCCGGCGAGGTGACCCGGACGGCGCCGCCATAGCTGATGCGGCAGAGGTCGAGATTGGCGAACTTGCGATGGTTCAGGCTGGCCTCGGGGCGGCCGGCGGCAGGCAGACGGATGCAGTGCGACCCGACATGCTGGTTCACATATCCGGACACGGCGTAGGGGTCCGCACGCTCGAACACCCTACTGCGCTCACTCAGCAGGCGACTATCCATCAACAGGCACTCTCTAGTTGTTGTATGCCGCGGGCGTCAGGCCGGTTGGCAAGCGCCCGCGATCTTCATTCACGGGATTCTATGTGAGCCTATTCCTCGGTGCCTCGGGTGGAGATAAACGGTTACGAATCATTCACCCGGCGTCATGTCGCGTCGGCGTGACTGACCAGCCCCTTGATGATCACCGCCGTGGTGGCGATGGCGGCAGGCACCACCAGCGCCGTCAGCACTTGTTCGAAATTCCAGCCCAGGCCCAGCAGGGTCGCACCGATCCAGGCACCGAGGATGGCGCCGAAACGGCCGATGCCGAGCATCCAGGACACGCCGGTGGCGCGGCCCTGGGTCGGGTAGAAACGCGCCGCCAGGGACGGCATGGCCGATTGCGCGCCGTTGACGCACATACCAGCGGCCAGCACCAGCGTAGCCAACAGGGTCGTCTCGCCCAGGCTCTGGCCCACGCAGTAGGCAAAGACGCCGGCCAGCAGGTAGAAGACGCCGATCACCTTGTGCGGGTTGAAGCGATCCATGGCCCAGCCCACGCCCACAGCGCTGAGCACGCCACCGAACTGGAACAGCGCGCCGATGAAGGCGGCCTGCTCCATGCTCGCGCCGCTGTCGCGCATCAGCGTGGGCAGCCAGCTGGTGAGCAGGTAGACGATCACCAGGCCCATGAAATAGGTCAGCCAGAGCAGCAGGGTGCCGGCGCTGTAGGTCCCGGAGAAGATCACCTGGAACACGTTGCGGCTCTGCACGGTTTTCTGCTCCGGCACGCTGAAGCCGCTGGCCACGGCCACCTCGCCGGGGGCGATGGGCGCGAGCACCTTGCGCACCTTGTCCGCCCCCTTGTTGCGCACCACCAGGAAGCGCGCCGACTCCGGCAGCCAGAGCAGCAGCACCACGGCCAACGCCAGGGGCAACAGGCCACCGAGCAGCAGCAGGCTGTGCCAGCCGTAAGCCGGGATCATCTTTGCTGAAACGAAACCGCCGGAGGCCATGCCGAGGTTGAAGCCGCAGAACATGCTGGTCACCAGCAGCGACTTGAGGCGTTCCGGGGTGTACTCGGAAAGCAGAGTGGTGGCATTGGGCATGGCGGCGCCCAAGCCGAGGCCGGTCAGGAAGCGCAGCACCAGCAGTTGTTCGAGATTGGCGCTGAACGCCGATATCAGGCTGAACAGCCCGAACAGGAACACAGCGGTCACCAGTACGACCTTGCGGCCGAAACGGTCGGCCATCGGGCCGGAGCCCAGGGCGCCGAAGACCATGCCGATCAGCGCGGCACTCATCACCGGGCCGAGGCTGGCGCGGTCGATGCCCCAGTCCTGGGTCAGCGCCGGGGCGATGAAGCCCATGGCAGCGGTATCCAGGCCGTCGAGGAAGACGATGAGAAAACACAGCAGCACGATGCGCCATTGATAGGCCGATAGTCGCTGCGTGTTGATAAAGGATTGAACGTCGAGTGTGCCGGCGGACGGCACGTGGGCTGGGCTGGTCATGCAAGAATTCCTGCTAAGGGCCCTCCTCCGCATGTGGGCCGTTCTCTGCGGCCTCTGACGGGGAAGACTCGGACTGGACAGGAATGAGGGCGTGTCCGGCACTGCAGGCAGCAACCGGCTCGGGCTCTCATTGTTGTTATTGGCCGCGCTGGCTGGTGGCGCGGCTGTGCAGACCTTACGAAGGGGCGACAGGTAGTTCAATTCGATAATCGGCAAAGCGTTCGATAGTCGAACAATGTTTGGACGTGCGGTGCTCTACCCGGGGCTGGGTTCTTGTAGGGGCGAATTCATTCGCCAAGCAGGCCGAAGGGCTGCCCTGTGGCCGACCGGGGGACAGCTGCGCTGTCCTTGGCGAATGAATTCGCCCCTACAGAGAGATTCACCTCCACGACCATGGTTAGTGAAACAACCGCGTGCTCAGGTCCTTGCTTGCCTCCAGCAACGCCGGCAGGAAGCGGGTTTCCAGCTCCTGGCGGCTGACCCGGCCGACGTGGGTGCCGACGTTCAGCGCGGCCAGCACCTGGCCGGCGGAGTCGCGCACCGGCACGGCCACCGAGCGCAGGCCCATCTCCAGTTCCTGGTCGATGATCACCCAGCCCTGGCGACGGATCTCGTCGATGCTGGCGCGCAGGCCGTCGGGGGTGTGCACGGTGCGGCTGGTCTTCACTTGCAGGTCGGCATGCTCCAGGTAGTCGTCCAGGGCGGCATCATCCAGGGCCGCCAGGAGGATGCGCCCCATGGAGGTGCAATAGGCCGGCAGCCGGCTGCCGACGCTGAGGTCTACCGAAATCAGGCGGTTGGGCGTGGCCGAACGGGCGATGTAGAGGATCTCGTCGCCCTCCAGCGTGGCCATGGAGCAGGCTTCGTGGAGCTGGTCACTCAAGCGGTCGAGGATCGGCTGGGCGGTGACCGCCAGCGGCGTCGAGGACAGGTAGGCATGACCCAAGGTCAGCACCTTGGGCAGCAGCGAGTAGGTGCGGCCGTCGGTGGTGACATAGCCCAGTTTCATCAGGGTATGCAGGCAGCGGCGCACGGCGGCGCGGGGAATTTCGGTGCGGTGGCTGATCTGGGCGATGGTGAGGTGGCGCTTGCGCTCCTGGAACGCATGGATCACCGCCAGGCCCCGGGCCAGGGACGTCATGAAGTTGGGATCACCGGTAAAGGCTTCGATGCGCTTGGCCGGCGAGGCGATGATCGGCGGCGCCAGGGGCGGCAGGGGGGCACGCAGTTCTTCGGTCATTCTTGTTGTCCTTGGTGGATCGCGGTCAGGGCAAGCTCGGCCGATTATCGAACCAAAGTTCGATAATCGCAATTGACCCTGCCGTCCCCGGCTCGTACTTTTGCCCTCGCCAACCGGCGCCCCGGTTTGATCAGGTACCTCGGCGCCCGGCAACGGCTTCGCTCAAGAGGCGCAGCCGATCTCCCCGCCCCCCCGGCAGAAGCCACCACCCCGGCGCGCCATGTGGGGGCGAATTCATTCGCCAAGGGCAGCGCAGCTGCCCCTGCAAATCCGAAGGGCAGGCCTGCGGTCTGCTTAGCGATTGAAATCGCCCCCACAACTCCCAAGCCCTACAGCAGCTTGCAGACCTCGTCGAACTCCAGCCGCGGAGAACGCGGATGCAGCCTGGATGGGTCGCCATAGCCCAGGTTGCAGATGAAGTTGGTCTTCACATGGCTGTCCGGGAAGTGCTCCAGCTGGAAGGCATCGCCCTGGCCGTCGGCCGGGAAGAACTCATGGTCGACCAGCGCGTTGTCGAAGCCGGACATGGGCCCGCAGTCCAGTCCGAGCGCCCGTGCCGCGATCATGAAATAGGCGCCCTGCAGCGAGCTGTTGCGTCGCGCCGTGATGCTCGCCAGCTCCGGGGTATCGGCGAACCAGGCGCGGGCATCGGTATGCGGGTAGAGCTTGGGCAATTGATCGTAGAACTTCACGTCGTAGGCGATGATGGCCGTGACCGGCGCCGCCATGGTCTTGTCCACGTTGCCGGGCGCCAGCGCAGGCAGGAGCCGGCGCTTGGCCTCCTCCGTACGCAGGAAGAGGATGCGCGCCGGGCAGCAGTTGGCGCTGGTGGGGCCCCACTTCATCAGGTCGTAGAGCTGGCGCAGGGTATCGTCGCTGACCGGTTTTTCCAGCCAGGCACTGTAGGTACGTGCCTGACGGAACAGCAGGTCCATGCCTTCCTCGCTCAATCGTTTGCTCATCATCGCCTCCTCCTGCCAGGGTGGGTCGCACGGTCGTGCGGATGTCCCTTAGAGGATAGCCAGCGCGACAACTGCGCCGGGCGCTAGACCAGCAATCCGAGAAAGCCGCTGATGGTGACGAAGGCCAGTACGGTGCAGACCACCAGTGCCGCGGCACAGCGGCCTTCGAGCCCGTAGCGCTGGCCGAGGATGGGGTAGATGCTCATCATCGGCGCGCAGGCGAAGAGCACGCCGGCCACCCGCAGGACCGGGTCCACCGGTGGCAGCAATTGAAAGCTCAGCCATACCGCCAATGGATGCAGCAACAGCTTGCCGATACTGAGCTGCGCGACGTCCTTCACCAGCCCGCCGGCCTTGAGGCCATAAAGGCTGGCGCCTATGACGAAGAGCGCCACCGGTGCCGAAGCCGAGGCCAGCATCTCCACTACCCTGGCCGGCACCGCCGGCAGGCGAACCTCAAGCAGGGCCAGTGCGAGGCCTATGCTGATGGCGATGATCACCGGGTTGCGCAACAGGCGCATGAAGGTGTCCAGCAAGGCCGCGCGCAGGCTTCCTCCGTTCTGCCGGCCCAGTTCGGCGAGGGCCAGGGCCAGGGGAATCATCAGCAGGTTCTCCACCAACATCCCGAGGGCCAGGGCCACCGCCGCCGGGGAGCCCAGCACCATGGCCACTATCGGGTAGCCGATGAAGCCGCTGTTGGAGACCGACATGCCCAGGCCGCTCAGGGCGCTGCCACTGAGGCTGTCCTTGCGTACCAGGCGGGAGAACAGGAAACCGCCCCAGAACACCACCTGGGAACCGATGCCGTAGGCCAGCAGGTAGGTGGCGTCGAACACCTCGTCGAGGGGCTTTTCCAGCAACGCACGGATCACCAGTGCCGGCAGGGCGAAGGTGATGACGAACTTGCCGAGGCCGAGGACCTGTTCCGGGTTCACCAACCGCCCGCGCGCGGACAGGAAGCCAATGCCGATCAGGACGAAGATCGGCGCGGTAATACCAAGTATCTGGAGCATTCGGGGCTCTTCAGTGATCAGTCGCCATCGCCCGGCTGCACCGGCTGCAACTGCTGCAACCGACTGCGCGTACGGGAGAAGTCCATATGGGGTTTGCCCCGGCACAGGTCGTCCAGGCTGGCCTCGCTGGCCAGCAGCAGGCGGGTCCCGGCGTCGTAGGCGATGTCGATCAGGTTGACGAAGCGTTGTTGCACGTCGACGGCTTCTTCTCCCAGGCAAGGCACGCCGCTGATGGCCAACCGGCGGAAGCGCTGGCAGAGCCAGAGGAAGTCGGCACTGGAATGCGGCCGTCGGCACAACTCGTCGAAGTCCAGCCAGACGCACTCCCCCTCCATAGCCCGCAGGTTCAGGGGATGGTGGTTGACCGCCACCTCCACATCCCGGTCGGCGGCGGCGGTGAGGCCCAGCTGGCGTTCGATCCAGCCCGCAGCGAAGCCCGACTGCGGCCAGCAGTAGCGACCCCAGGCTTCCAGCTCGCCGCGACGCTGGCGGTAGTCCTCGCCGCCGTCCAGGTTCAGCACCTCGAAGCGCTTGTCGATGAGCGCGATGGCGGGCTTGAAGCGTTCGCGGTAGAGCGGGTTCGGGCAAAGGGCTTCAGGGGCGTAATTGGAGGTGCAGACCAGGCCTACGCCCTCCTCTACCAACACCTTGAGCAGGCGACCGAGCAGAACGGCGTCGCCGATATCGTGGACGTGGAATTCATCGAAGCAGAGCAGCCGCGTCTCTCCTGCCAGTGCCCTGGCGGCCAGGGCCAGCGGGTCCGGCTGGCCGGCCAAGGCCTGCATGCGTACCTGCAATTCCTGGAGGAAGGCGTGGAAGTGCACGCGACGCTTGGCGGACAACGGCGCGGCGGCGAAGAAGGCGTCCATGACGAAGCTCTTGCCGCGCCCTACCCCGCCCCAGAGATAGAGTCCGGCGGGTGTGCGGCGCAGCCAGGCTTTCCTGCCGGCCAGAAACGACTCCAGCCATTGCCCGAGGCGGGCAATGGCTGTGCGTTGCGCCGCGTCGGCCCGGTAGCCCCGAGCCTCCAGCAGCGCGTCGAAGTGCCTTTCGATGCGCTGGCCAACGGCTTCGGCCAGCGCATCGAATGCGGGTTCCCTTTCCTTAGAAGTCAAAGAACACCGTTTCCCCTTCTCCCTGGATGCGGATATCGAAGCGGTAGGCCAGTTGGCCGTCCACCTCGCAGCGGCGCGCCACCAGGGTTTCCCGGCGTTGCGGCTGCTCGATCAGGTTGAGCACCGGATCGACGGCGTTGGCCGCGCCCTCGTCATCGAAATAGATGCGGGTCTGCAGGTGGATGTTGATGCCACGGGCGAACAGCGACACGTTGATATGCGGCGCCATGGGCACGCCGGCGGCGTTCTTCACCACGCCCGGCTTGACCGTGCTGAGGGTCCATTCGCCGGCATCGAAGGTGGTGGCGGTACGGCCGAAGCAGTTGAAGGGCTTCTCCAGATCGAAGGCGCTGTCGTAGACGCCTTCGTGGTTGGCCTGCCAGAACTCCAGGAAGGAATCGCGCACCAGGTGGCCGTTGCCATCGTAGACGTTGCCCAGCAGCACGATGTGCTGGCCGGGGGCGTCGGCCTTGGCCATCTGGCTCCAGATTTCCTGGTCACGGGTCGGGTTGCCGGCGGCCGCCAGGGCCAGGCCGATATGGACGTAGGGGCCGGCGGTCTGCGAGGGAGTTTCCGGCAGCAGTTCGATAGACATGCGGGTATCTCCTCAGCGGTTCTCGAAGTGGGTCTGGCGCTGGCCGCGCAGGACGATGTCGAAGCGGTACGCCAGGCAATCCATGGGATTGGCGTTGCTCATGTCGAGCTTGGCGATCAGCGTTTCCACCGCGTCGGGGTTGGCGATGCTTTTGACGATGGGGCACATCGGGATCAGCGGGTCGCCTTCGAAATACAGCTGGGTGATCAGACGGGTGGAGATGGACGGCCCGCTGATGGAAAAGTGGATATGCGCCGGGCGCCAGTCGTTGGGGCCATTGCGCCAGGGATAGGGGCCCGGCTTGATGGTACGGAAGATGTAGCGGCCATCGCTGTCGGTGAGGGCGCGGCCGACGCCGCCGAAGTTCGGGTCCAGCGGGGCCAGGTAGCGGTCATTCTTGTGGCGGTAGCGGCCGCCGGCGTTGGCCTGCCACATCTCCACCAGGGTGTGCGGCACCGGTTTGCCATACTGGTCGACGACCCGGCCGGAAACGATGATGCGCTCGCCGATGGGCAGCCCACCGTTGTTGAAGTTGAGCAGCAGGTCGTTGTCGTGCTGGCCCATCTTCAGGTGGGAGAAATCCGGGCCGCTGGTCTCGGAAACGGACTGCGGGATGCTCACCAGCGCCTGGCGCGGCGAGCGGGCAATGGACGTCTTGTAGTCGGGGGTGAAGGCTTTCGGGTGCCAGTTTCGGTCACGAATGACGAAGCGGCTGTTTTCCGCATTGGACATCACGGTTTCCTCTTCTTGGATTTGTCGGGCGGCCCATCGATACCGGGGCAGCGGGCCGTGGGTCGCAGTGTCATCCAGCAGAGGCCGGCGGAAAATTGAAATCCTGCCCGCCATCCATAACCACTTGGTTATGTCAGACGGCCCTCGCGATAGTCCAGGGCCACTTCCCGCAAGCTTTCCACTGCCCATTGCGCCGCCAGTGACAACGGCAACGAGGCATTGCTGCAGATGCCCACCGAGCCGCCAGGCTCCTTGAAGCCCAGGTCCAGTTCCACCAGCTCACCCTTGCCCAGATCCAGGCGCACGGCATCCAGCGGCGCGATCCACACCGCATCGCCGTTCAGCACATAGCGCCGGCTGAGGGCCAGGGAAAGGGTTTCCAGGCGCTGGCGCGGCGGGCTGATGCCGCTCTGCACGAAAAAGCCGTCGGCGTGCTTGCGGATGGTGGTGCCGGCCAGCGGCAGCACCAGGGGGTAGCCGTCCAGGGAGCGGCGGTCGGCGCCCTCCTCCAGCAACGGGTGGCCGGAGCGGACCACCAGGGTCATGGATTCGCTGTACAGGTGCTCGAAGGTCAGACCCTGGATGTCCGGGCTGTCGGTCACACGGCCGACCACCAGGTCCAGCTCACCCACCCGCAGTTGCGCCAGCAGATAGGCTCCCGGCCCAGTGAGCACACTGACCACCAGCGCGGGATGACGCTGGTGCAAGCGCCGCACCACTTCCGGCACCAGCAAGCCTTCCACGGTGGAGAGCACGCCAAGACGCAGGGTGCCGGCGGCGTACTCGCCTTCGCGCAGGCTGTTCACGCCGTCGCGCAGGGCCTGCACACAGGGGCCGGCGTAGCGCATGAAGGCCAGCCCCGCCTCGGTCAGGCTGACACCGCTCTTGCTGCGGTCGAACAGGCTGGCGTCGAGGATTTCCTCCAGTTCCTTGAGGGTCTTGGAAATCGCCGGCTGGCTCACCGCCAGCTGGTCCGCGGCGCGGGCCAGGGTGCCCTGGCGCGCGACTTCGAGAAAGCACAGCAGGTGGCGGAATTTGATGCGGGTATCGATGTTCAACGGCGGGTCCTGTGACGGCTGGCCTGCGAAGGCTAGCCCAAGGACCGGTGCCTGGGCCATTCCATGGGCGCGAATTCATGCTCTTGTAGGGTGGACAGCGCTCTTCTGTCCACCAACGGTGCCGAGCTGTTCGCTGGTGGAAATGAAAAGCGATTTCCACCCTTGAACCTCTCCACTCAGAGGGCGCAGACCTTCCCCGCCAGCTCCACCCGGCCGAAGCGCGCGCCCGACTCCAGCGGCGTGATCGCCAGCAGCCGGTCGAGGCGCACGGAACAGGGACCATCCTCCACCTCCAACACGAAGAATTCTTCCTTCTCCGCGCTGGTATGGGTGGTCAGCGCCCGGGCTTCGAAGCCGCCACCGCCCACCAGTTCCACCCTCACGAGGTAGCGGTAGAGACAGGCGATTTCCAGCAGGTCGTGCAGGTCGCAGTCCAGGGGCTGGTACATGTCCCGCTCCTTACTTCAGGTCGGCGATGGCGGCGCCAAAATTGATATGCAGCACCTGGCCGCCCACCACCAGGGCGGGGACCGACTGCACACCGGCGGCTTCGGCCTCGGCGACACGGGCCGGGGTTTCGCCCAGGTGCACCACTTCCACCTTCACCTCGGGAGCCAGCAGGTTGAGCAGGGTCTGTTCAGCACAAACGCAAACCGGGCACCCGGCGTGGTAGTAGCGAGCCGTAGTCATTTTCAATCTCCTGATTATTTGGTATCGATTCGATACCGTAATCAGATTACCCCGAGCAACTCCTTTGTCAACATAGTTTTTAATCGATACTATTCATTGACGGAGGTGACGATGACCACTCTATTCGACCTGTTCGAGCGGCTTACCAGCCTGATGCGCATCTGGCACCGGGAGCACCCGCTGCTGGCCGACCTGCAGCCTGTGCAACTCAGCGCGCTGGAATACCTGGCGCGCTGCAACCATTACTCGGACACGCCGCTGGCGGTCACCGAGTATCTGGGGCTGACCAAGGGAACGGTGTCGCAATCGCTGAAGGTCCTGGAAGCCAGGGGCCTGATCGAGAAGCGCCAGGACCTTCACGACAAGCGCAGCGTGCACCTCGCGCTGACGCCCGCGGCGCGGGAGTTGCTGGCCGCGGTGACACCGCCGGACTTCCTGGCCATGGCCGCCGCCGAGATGGGCCCGGATGCCGTGGAGCTGGAGCGCTTGCTGGGCGAGTTGCTGCGGACCGTGCAGCGCCAGGTGGACGTGCCCGGCTTCGGCCAGTGCAAGACCTGCCGCTTCCACCAGCACAGGGATGGCGAGGCCTTCTGCGGGCTCACCCAGGAGCCCCTGGGCCGCCCTTCCATCGAACTGATCTGCCGCGAGCACCAACCTCGCGACGAGGCGGCCTGATCAGGCTTCCCGGCTGGCAAGGTCGGACTTCGAATCGCTCATGGGTCGCGCCTTGCAAGTCGTTCGCGCAGAACCTGCGCCTCACCCGGATGAGGCGAAATGCAGCGGGACAAGGGGCCTCCCTGCCCCCGCGGTTTCAGGCGCTCTTGCGCAGGAAGAGCTCACGCCCCGCATCCAGGCACTGGTCCACGAGCCATTTGCCATGGGCGAGCGAGGCGTGCTGTGCTTTCTCCAGGTCGGCGAGGAAGGCCTGCTGCATGGGCAGCCCGATGCGGCGGGTGGTCTGGCCGTCGGGGGCGGTGATCCGGCAACCGCCGGCATAGGGCGTGGGAATGCCAGGATGCTCGAAGACGTCGGCGACGATGGTGTGGTTACGGTGAACGCATTGCAGGGTGCTCATGGGGTCTACCTCTTTGTTGAAGGCCCGGGGCCACGGGGTCGGCCGGCCCGGCGGGCGTGGCTTGGAAGCTCAACTGAAGGTCGGCGCATGCCTTGCCTTGCTCCCTTCGGGATATAGCACACGACACCGTCCGGATCGTTTCACCTGACCAAGGGTCGCCATTGGCCTGCTGGCTTTCCGGCGAATTGGCTATTCGGCAGGCGCCAGCGCATGGCTAACGTAGGCCAATCCGCCGCAACCGGCGGGAGCAACCTGGAGAGAGTGAAATGAGCACAAGAATCGAATGGGCCAAACAAGTTCCCGAAGCCTATAAAGCCATGGTCGGCCTGGAGCAGGCCCTGGCCAAGTCCGGCCTGGAAAGCTCGCTGCTGGAACTGATCCGCCTGCGCGCTTCGCAGATCAATGGCTGCGCCTACTGCGTCAACATGCACGCCAACGATGCACGCAAGGCCGGTGAAACCGAGGCCCGCCTGCAAACCCTCAGTGTGTGGGAGGAGACCCGCTTCTTCACCGAACGTGAGCGCGCCGCCCTGGCCTGGGTCGAAAGCCTGACCCTGCTGCCCGAGCGCCATGCCCCGCAGCATCAGTTCGATGCCCTGCGCGAACACTTCAGCGAGACTGAAATCGTTAACCTGACCCTGGCCGTCGCCACCATCAATGCCTGGAACCGATTCGGCGTGGGCTTCGCGATGATTCCCTGACTTCGTCCCTGCAGAATGCAAAGGGCCGCTCCATGCGGCCCTTTGCTTTTGTACGTGGGAAACCAGGTCGCCAGGACAGGCCATATGCAACCGGCCCGCCTGTTACGACTTGAATGCTTTGGATAATGGGCCCTGGTCCAGCGAGTTGGGGTGATTCAGGCGGTTATCGGCACCGGAAGCACTGCTTCCGAAAGCGAGCAGCTTCGCTCCATTGGAGCGCGCGGAATGGGAAAAGCCATTGCGCAGCGAACTCATGGTCCACAAGCTCGCAGAGCTGATGAAGCGGCAACCCCACCCTTTCGCAAAGCCAAGGGGAGTCGATGCGATGGGGCGACGAGAATGGATGCCGCGAGAGAAGTGCGGGGCCCGACTGGCATTGTCAGTCAGGCCTCGCTATCCCTTGCTTCGAACTCGAGTCCCTTCACCCATCGGCTCATCACCACGGCTTCCAGCATCCGCGCAACCGGCTCGCTGCAGGGCTCCACGGCCAACTGCAAGCGCCAGCGGTTACCCTCCGCCGAATGCGCCTGCAGGCTCCAGCAGTCCTGCGGCAGCCAGCGCGAGATCAACTGCTCGATGGACCGGGCCGCCAGCGGCCTGGTGGAAATCAGGATGGTCGGGCCCATGATGGCCTCCGGGATATCAGCTTGCGGGCCCGCCGCCACGCAGTGGGTACGGCGTGATGGCGGGCGGTTGGCAGGTGCGGGTCAGGCCACGACCGGAATCATCGGGTCAGCCGCAGCCAGGGCGGTGGCACGGTCGGCCGCCGGCGGATAGATCCACACACCATTGATCTGCTGCTTGATGGACTTGCCTTCCTGCCGCTCGAACCGGATCTCGCGGTCCCAACCCTCAGTGAACACCGCCCCCCAGGCCCCGAGGTCCAGGCAAGTGACGTACTTGGGCTGGCTGTAGGGGATAGGTGCCACGCCCAGCAGGCTTGCCGCCGCGTTATTGCCGGCCGAGCGCCCCAGGGCAATGGCGTGCTGGCAGGACATCAGCGCGTGATTCCCCTGGTCATCACACGCGGCCCGGGCCACATCACCGGTGGCGAACAGTTCGGCCAGGCCCGGCACCTGCAGGTTGGCATCCACATGCAGGCGACCCTGGCCATCACGTTCGGCGGGAACCTGCTCGGTCAGCGAGTTGGCCCGCACCCCTACCGTCCACACCACGGTGTCCGCGTCGATACGCTCGCCGCTGGCCAACGTCACACCACCAGCGTCCACCGCGGCCACCGCACTGTTGATGCGCCATTCCAGGCCCAGTTCCTCGCTCGCCTCGACAATGGCGCCGCGCGGCCCCTCGCCGAGGGCTGCGCCGATCTCGCTGCCACGGTCGACGATGATCACCCGCACCTCGGCGTCCTCCCCGAGCGCTGCGCGCAGGCGCGCCGGCATTTCCGCTGCGGTCTCGATGCCGGTGAAGCCGCCGCCGGCCACGACCACGGTATTGCGGCTGGTCGAGACGGGGCGCTCCGACAGGGACTGGATATGGCGCTCCAGACGTACCGCTTCTTCAAGCTGGTCCACGTCGAATGCATGCTCGACGCCCACGAGCGCCGGGCGCACCACATGGCTCCCGGTGGCCAGCACCAGACGGTCATAACCCTGTTCGGCGAACTGGCCGTCGGCAGTGCGATAGCCCACACGCTTGCCTTCGACGTCGACGCGCTCGGCGAATCCCTGCACGAAGGTGACACCCACGGCGTCGAACAGCTCACCCAGCGGCGCCACCATCTTGTGTACCTCCGGCTCGTAGAAGCGCGGGCGTACACGCAGTTCGGCCTGGGGCGCGAGCACCACCACCTCGACATCGTCGCGACCATGCTGGTCGAGCAGGCGAGTTGCGCTCAGGGCGCTCCACATACCACCGAAGCCGGCGCCGACGATCAGGATGCGTTGTTTCATGTGTATCTCCACAAGGCGAAGTTGAGTTTCTCCGGGCGGACACACCCGACATCTGCATGCCAGGCTGTGAGGTTGTCGCTTCTGACCGCACCGGATAACGGCGACTGTATTTGTCGTAGTTAATTTCGGCAAGCTTTTTTCCTTGCTCGCTACGCCACTCGTCGCCATCATCCTTCCTGAATTGGCAACATCCTTCGCCTTCTATACGTTTTAGCCTAGGATTGAGCCGCGCAGTGGACGCATACGGCCGCGATAGCGACCGTCGACGCGGGCTTATGGCCTGGAAACAGTCGCCACAAACGGCGAATACATGATTCGGAGTTAAAGATGGCGCTGTACAGCTCAGGAGTGGAATACGGGATCCACTGCCTGCTCTATCTGGCGGACGAGAAAGGAGATGGCCGCGAGGCAAGCGTGCGCACCCTGGCCGAACTTCAGGGCGTGCCGCCGGAACTGCTGGCCAAGGTATTCACCCGCCTGGCCAAGGCCGGCCTGGTGGCGGCCACCGAAGGCGTGCGCGGCGGGTTCCGCCTGGCGCGGCCGGCCGACGAGATCACGGTGCTGGATATCGTCCGGGCCATCGATGGCGACAAGCAGATTTTCGAGTGCCGTGACGTGCGCGAGCGCTGCGCCCTGTTCGAAGCCGGCTGCCCGGCGCCGGACTGGGCCGCTGTCGGCCCCTGCTCCATCCATGCCGTGATGCTCCAGGCACAACAGCGTATGGAGGAAGCCCTGGCCCAGCAGACCGTGCTCGACCTCGTCCGCCGCGTCGCCCGCAAGACCCCGCCCGAATATGGCGAGCAGGTCCTGCGCTGGATGAACGAACGCCACGACGGCAAGGCGGACGTCGGCCCACTCTGAATGTCAGGTCGCCCGCCAATCCCCGCTCGTTAGGTTGGTGCCGGGCGCAGCAAGGCCCAACAGTGCGCATCGCTGGGTTTCGCAAGCTCAACGCCAGCCTACGAAAAGCCGTCGGTCCGACCTCCTCGTCGCTCGCCTTCCAGTGCGGCAATCGCCACAGGCAGAGCCGGTGACTCATGACCACGGTCAAATGAATTGCCCCCACAATGACGCGGCGCCCCGCCGTCAGACCTTGGTCCACTTGATCTTCTAGACGATCGGTCTAAAATCCCCTTCCCATGACCGAGACCCAATCCAGACCCCGTCGCGGCAGGCCACCCAAGGTCGACCGCGATTTCGCCGATACCCGTGCCGCGCTGATCCGCTGCGGCATGGAAATCCTCACCGAACAGGGCTTCATGTCCACCGGCATCGACAGGGTGCTCAAGCGTGTGGGCGTGCCCAAGGGGTCCTTCTATCACTACTTCGACAGCAAGGAAGACTTCGGTCAGGCAGTGCTGGACAGCTATGCCGGCTACTTCGCACGCAAGCTGGACCGCTGGCTCCTGCAGATAGAGGTACCGCCACTCCAGCGCCTGCGGAACTTCGTCGAAGACGCCAAGTGCGGCATGGCCCGCCACCAGTTCTGCCGAGGCTGCCTGGTGGGCAACCTGGGCCAGGAGGTAGCCATCCTCCCGGAAAGCTTCCGCCTGCAACTGGAAGCCACCCTGTGCAGCTGGCAGGAGCGCCTGGCCAGGTGCCTGCGCGATGCCCAGAGCGCCGGCGAGCTTGCGGCGGAGGCGGATTGCGAGGCGCTTTCGGCATTTTTCTGGATTGGCTGGGAAGGCGCCGTGCAACGCGCCCGGCTGACGCGGGACAACGTCCCGCTGGATGTTTTCTTCAACGGTTTTATGGCCGGATTGCCACGCTAGGTTTTCCGCGCCCATTTGTAGACGACTGGTCTAAATGGAGGCATGAACATGTTCGACGCAATCCTGATCGAGAAGGACGAGGCGGGTTACCGCGCCCACCAAACCCAGCTGGATGAAGCCCGGCTGCCTGAGGGCGACGTGACCGTGCGGGTGGCCTACAGCACCCTGAACTACAAGGACGGCCTGGCGATTACCGGCAAGAGCCCGGTGGTACGGCAGTTTCCCATGGTCCCGGGTATCGACCTGGCCGGCACGGTGGAAGCCAGCAACCATCCGGACTACAAGGTGGGCGACTCGGTGCTGCTCAACGGCTGGGGCGTCGGCGAGACCCATTGGGGTGGTCTGGCGCAGAAGGCGCGACTCAATGGCGACTGGCTGATTCCCCTGCCGTCGGCCTTCAGCCCGCGTCAGGCCATGGCCATCGGCACCGCGGGCTACACCGCCATGCTCTGTCTGCTGGCCCTCGAGCGTCATGGCCTGCAGCCTGGCCAGGGCGACGTGCTGGTAACCGGCGCCAACGGTGGCGTGGGCAGCTTCGCCATCGCCCTGCTCGCCCGCCTGGGCTACCGGGTGGTGGCCGCCACCGGCCGCACCAGCGAGGTGGAATACCTGAAGGGCCTGGGTGCAGCCGAGATCATCGACCGCAGCGAACTCTCCGAGCCGGGTCGTCCGCTGGGCAAGGAGCGCTGGGTCGCCGCCATCGATTCGGTGGGCAGCCATACCCTGGCCAATGTCTGTGCCGGCCTGCGCGCCGATGGCGCCGTCGCCGCCTGTGGCCTGGCCCAGGGCATGGACTTCCCGGCCAGTGTCGCCCCCTTCATCTTGCGCGGCGTGAGCCTGCTGGGCATCAACAGCGTCACCCGTCCGCGTGGCGAACGCATGGAAGCCTGGGACCGCCTGGCGCGGGACCTGGACATCACTCAACTGGAAGCCATCACCCGCGAGATCGGCCTGAGCGAAGCCATCGCCGTGGCCGGCGACCTGCTGGCGGGCAAGGTGCGTGGTCGGGTGGTGGTGAACGTCGACGCCTGACGGCTCGCAGCGCCTCTCCTTGTGGGAGCGAATTCATTCGCGAAGGGCTGCGCAGCAGCCCCGGGAACGCCAGGGCGGACCTATGGCCCGCTTGGCGAATGAATTCGCCCCCACAGAAAACCGGACTCAGCCGTCGAAAGCCTTCTTCAGCACGGCGATATCCAGCTTCTTCATTTGCAGCATGGCGGTGAAGACGCGCTGGGCGCTGGTGGTGTCGGGGTCCATCAGCATGTCCATCAGTACGGTAGGCACCACCTGCCAGGACAACCCATGCCTGTCCTTGAGCCAGCCGCACTGCTGGGCGTTCTCGTCGCCGCCAGCCGAGAGCCGGTCCCAGTAGTAGTCCACTTCGTCCTGGGTCTCGCAGTCGACCTGGAAGGACACGGCCTCCGTGAACCTGAAGATCGGCCCGCCAGGCGGATCGACAGTGGCGGTTGTACTGGTGCTCCACCATTCATTACTCCATGTATCAACTGAAGTACCTGAGTGCTTATTTATTGGCAATTTCGGCACAAATATAGTCCGTGCCAACAGAGAGGCGCCCTCTGCGAATTACGAGCCCCACTTCATTCGAGGACTATCGACATGCAAGGCACCAACAGAACCGCAGTGATCACGGGCGCCTCCAGCGGCATCGGTCTCGGCCTGGCAAAGGCCTATCTGGAACGCGGCTTCAACGTCGTCGGCTCGGCCCGCAGCGAGGAGCGCCTGGCCACCGCCGCAGAGCAATTGGGTAACCCGAAGAACTTCATCGGCGTGGCGGGCGACATCGCCAGGCCGGAAACCTCCAGGCACCTGTTCGAGCGCGCCATCGAGCGCTTCGGCCAGGTGGATGTGCTGGTGAACAACGCCGGGATATTCGTACCCAGTCCCTTTACCGAGTACAGCGAGGACGATCTGGAATCCATGCTCGCCACCAACCTCAAGGGCGTGGTCTACGCCTCCCAGGAGGCCGCACGGCACATGATTCCGCGTCGCCAGGGCCATATCGTCACCATCACCGCGTCCGTTGGAATCCAGCCCAACCGCGATGTGCCGGCTGCGCTGCCGACCCTGATCAAGGGCGGGCTCAACCAGTTCACCCGTGCCCTGGCCCTGGAGCTGTCGACTCACAACATCAAGGTCAATGCCGTGGCCCCGGGGATCATCGAGACGCCGATGCACGACCCGTCCATCCGCGAGTTCCTCAACGGCCTGCAGCCGGTAGGCCACATCGGCCAGGTGCAGGACATCGCCGACGCGGTGCTCTATCTCACCGACGCCAGCTTCACCACCGGTATCGTGCTGGCCGTGGACGGCGGCATGAGCACCGGCACCTGGTAAAGAGGAGAACACCATGCCCTTCGTCAGTGTACGTATCACCCGCGACGGCGTGACCCGAGAGCAGAAAGCCCAGGTCATCGCCGAGATCACAGAAACCCTGCAACGGGTACTGGGCAAGCGCCCGGACCTGACCCACATCGTGATCGAGGAAGTCGATACCGATAACTGGGGCTACGCCGGGATGACCACCACCGAGTACCGCAAGCAGCCGCCTGGCTGAGCGAAAAGATCCGCCGGGGCCCAAGGCCCCACTGCCCGAATGGCCCAGAGGTCATTCGGGCTTTTTTATGTATACCGGGGTGCGCCCCTCTCCCCGGCCCTCGCCCTGAAGGGAGAGGGAGCAGTCCGTACCAGGTTCAAGGTTCTTCTGTAGGGGCGAATTCATTCGCCAAGCAGGCAGCAGGCCTGCCATCCGGACTAACCTTTCATCTCCTCCACCAGCACCTTCACCAGCTCCGCCGCCGGCAGCTCCCGCGCCAGCGGCGCGCCCTGACCGGCCCATTGCACGGCGAAGTCGTTGCAGCCCTTGGCGCTGGCGGCGGCATGCAATGCCTTGGCGGCGTCATAGGTGGTGGGATAGTCCGGCAGCGCTGGCGCAGCCGGGGTGTCGAGATCGGTCCAGAGGCGATTGACCATGCCCCGTGCCGGGCGGCCGGAGATGGCAGCGGTGATGCGGGTGCCATGGGCTCGCTCGCTCCTCAACGCGGCACGGTAGGCGGCGTTGGCGGCGGACTCGGGGCACGACACGAAGGCCGTCCCCAATTGGGCACCCTGTGCGCCCAGGGCCTGGGCGGCGGCAATGCCCTGCCCGTCCATGATGCCGCCGGCGGCGATCACCGGCAGGCTGCAATGGCGCGCGATCAGCCGCACCAGCGCCAGGGTACCGATGCCCGCGTCACCTTTCTCGGGCTCGAAAACGCCCCGGTGGCCGCCGGCTTCCACGCCCTGGGCGACTATCGCATCCACCCCTGCCGCTTCGACCAGCCTGGCCTCCTCAAGGCTGGTGGCGCTGGCCAGCAGGCGGATACCGGCCGCCTTCAGCGCCCGGACCCAGTCCCGTGGCGGCAAGCCGAAGTGGAAGCTGACCACCGCAGGACGCTCCTCCAGCAGCATCTGCAGCATGTCCGGATCATCGAGAAAGCTCTTGTAGATTTCCCGGATTACCGCCGGTGGCTCGGCACCGAATTCGGCAAAAAGTGGGCGCAGGTGCTCGAGCCAGGCGGCCTCGCGCTGTGGATCGGCCTTGGCTGGGCGATGGCAGAACAGGTTGACGTTGAACGGGCGATCGGTGAGCGCGCGGGTTTCCGCCAGCATGGCGCGGGCCTGGGCCGGGGTGCTGGCACCGATGCCGATGGAGCCCAGGGCACCGACATTGGACACGGCTGCCGCCAGGGCCGGTGTGGACACGCCCACCATGGGGGCCTGGATGATGGGATGCTCGATGCCGAGCAGCTGGGTGATGGACATGAGGCAGCGACTCCCTGGGGTGTGAAAACCTGGCCAATCTATCGTAGATCGAGAATAATTTTAAGCATTCATTCTCTACTAGAGATTCAAATTCATGGATCTATCCAGCCTGGAGATTTTTCGCGCCGTGGCCCTGGAAAACAGTGTGACCCGTGCGGCGCAACGCCTGCAGCGTGCACAGTCGAACGTCACCACCCGGATTCGCCAGCTGGAGGAAGAGCTGGGCGCCGCCCTCTTTCTCCGCGACGGCAAACGCATGACCCTCACCGACCGCGGCCAGGCCTTCCTCGATTACAGCGAACAGCTGCTGGCCCTGGCGGACGAAGCGCGCCAGGCCATGCACCCGCAAAGACCAGGTGGCCGCCTGCGCCTGGGCAGCATGGAAAGCACCGCCGCCAGCCGCCTGCCCGATCCGCTGGCTCGCTTCCATGGGCGTTGCCCGGAGGTGGAGCTGGAAGTGAGTACCGGCACCAGCCAGGCCCTGGTGGAGGGCGTGCTCACACGGAGGCTGGACTGCGCGCTGGTGGCCTGGCCCCAAGGCAAGCAATCCTGGCACGAGGAAGTCGCCTCGATGGGGCTGGAGGCCTTGCCGGTATTTGATGAAGAACTGCTACTGGTGCTCTCGGCCAGCCACCCGCCGGTGAGCCGTCCGGCGGACGTGCAGACACGCGGCCTGGCCGGGTTCGCCGAGGGCTGCACCTACCGGCAGATCGCCGAGAACTGGCTGTCCGCCGACGGCCGCCCCATGCCGAAGATACAGCAAGTGGGCTCCTACCACGCCATTCTCGCCTGCGTTGCGGCCGGCTCCTGCGTCGGCATCCTGCCGCGCTCGGTCCTGGAACTGCAGCGCAATCCCCCGCAACTCCGCACACTTGCACTGATGCAGGTGGAAACCCTGCTGATCTGGCGCCAGGGGTACTCCACAGCGGCCTTCGAGGCCTTCCGCGAAACCCTGACAAGCACCGCCTGACGGGCGACGCTGGCCACGAACACAGCACATTTCCCGGCAACCGTTCCCTGCAGGTCACCTTGCCAGGTCGATGCCGGTCAGGCGGCCACCGGGTCTCCGCTGTTGGCCCAGCCCTGGTGACGCGGCAGGCCATCGTCCGGCAGGGTCAGGAGCGGATGCTTCGAGCGCACGAACACATAGCGGTCCGGCTTGCCGCCGGGGTCGGACTCACGGTCCAGGGTGGGGACATGCACGAGTTCGAAATCGGGGAAGCCGTCCACGTGCAGGTACATGTGGCAGCCGCACTCGGAACAGAAGTAGCGATGGCAGGTGGCCTTGGAGTGGTAGCACTTGAGCTTGTCGGCGTTGGCAGTGATCCGGAAGGCACTCCTGTCCACCACCGCGATGATCGCCAGAGCACCGCCGCAGATGTCGGTGCAATCGGTGCACAGGCAGTAGTGCACTTCCGCCGGCCGGGCCGTGTACTCGTAGCGCACAGGGTTCTGCTCGCAGCGGCAACCCCCGACCGCCCTGAATGACTCAGTCATTTCCACTCTCCCATCGAGGTTGAATCCGGGACCGACGACGGGTTGCGCCGGCGGGCACCGGCGAGGGTCTGTTTCGTGGGTGTTGGAAGAACGCCGGGGCATCACCCCCGGAGCGGGCCAAGGCCCGCGTGGCCACGGATCAGGTGAACCTCACCGCTGCATTGATCAGATTAGTTCAGAGGCGGCCATGCAGCGCTTTCTCGAAGAGCCGGCTGTAGGCCTGGGCGTCGTAGCGGACCGGGTTGGTCGCGGCGGAAGGGTCCACTTCGGCCATGCGCCCCACCTGTTCGATGCGGGCGTCATCGATTCCGATATCAGCCAGGCTGTGGGGAATGTCCAGTTCGCTGCGAAGGCTCACCACCCAGTCGAGAACGCCGGCGACGCCCGCCCTGGGCAGCCCGAGGTAGCGGGCCAGGCGCGCCATCGGCCCTTCGATATGCGCGCGGTTGGCCTGCAGGACGTAGGGCATGAGCACTGCGTTGAGCAGGCCGTGGTGGGCGTCGTACAGGGCGCCGAGCGGATGGGCCAGTGCATGCATGGCGCCCAGGCCGCGCTGGAAGGCGGTGGCGCCCATGCTGGAGGCCACCAGCATCTGCAGCCGGGCCTCGACATCGTTGCCCCTGGTGGTGGCGCGTGGCAGGTAGTCCTTGACCAGGCGCATGCCCTCCAGGGCGATGCCGCCGGCCATCGGGTGGTAGAGCGGCGAACAATAGGCTTCGAGGCTGTGGGACAGGGCATCCATGCCGGTGGCGGCAGTGATCTTCGGCGGCAGGCCGAGGGTCAGTTCGGGGTCGAGGATGACGATGGCCGGCAGCATCCGCGCGTGGAAGATGATGCGCTTGATATGCGCCTGGTCATCGGTGATGACCGCCGCACGCCCCACTTCCGAACCGGTGCCGGCGGTGGTGGGCACCGCGACCACCGGCGCCATGCTGGTGACATTGACCCGCGAAGCGTTGTCGCCGACATCCTCGAAGTCCCAGAGCGGACGATCCTGCCCCACCATCAGGGCGATGGCCTTGCCGGCGTCCAGGGCCGAGCCACCGCCGAAGGCGATCACCCCGTCATGGCCTCCTGCCTTGAAGGCGGCCACGCCATCGGTGACGTTGGGTCCGGTCGGGTTGCCCTTGATCCCGTGGAAAAGCCCGGCATTCAGCCCGCTGTCGCGACACTGACCCAGTGCGGCGTCGATCATCGGCAGCGACGCCAGGCCGGGGTCGGTGACCAGCAGCGGGGCCTGCATGCCCAGTTCGCGACAGGCTGCCGCCAACTCGGCGATCCGGCCGACACCGACGCGTACCGAGGTGGGGTAGTTCCAGTTCATGCGGAAGTGGCTCGGGTCCATGACGTGCCTCACAGGCGGGTCTTGAAGTGGAAGGACTTGGGCCGGGTCAGGTGCTCGTAGCCCACCCGCGACAGGGTGCAGCCACGCCCGGACTGCTTGACGCCGGTCCAGGCCAGCGCCGGGTCCAGGTAATCGCAGCGATTGAGAAAGACCGTACCGGCATCCACCCGGTCCGCGAGCGCCAGTGCGCCTTGCTCGTCCTGGCTGAAGATGGCGGCGGTCAGGCCGTAGGCGCTGTCGTTCATCAGCGCCAGCGCCTCCTCATCGTCGCGAACCTTCTGGATGCCCACCACGGGACCGAAGGATTCCTCGGTCATGACCCGCATGCCGTGGTGGACCTCGGTGAGCACCTGGGGCGCGAGGTAGGCGCTGCCCGTGTGATCCAACGGAAAGGCGGCGACATCCAGGTGAGGCCTGGCGCCCTGCCCCACGGCTTCGCGTATCTGCCCACGGACGAATTCCGCCGCCTCGGCACGCACCAGGGGCCCCAAGGTGGTTTCCGGATCGTCGGAGCGACCCAGGCGGTACTGCCCGACCAGGGCCACCGCCTGTTCGACGAAGGCATCAAAGAGGTCCGCATGCACGTAGATGCGCTCGATGCCGCAGCAGGACTGGCCGGAGTTGAAAAAGGCGCCGTCGATGGCGGTTTCCACGGCATGGGCGAGATCGGCATCGGCCCGCACATAAGCCGGGTCCTTGCCGCCCAGCTCCAGCCCCGAGCTGATGAAGCGCCCGGCGACAGCACGCTCCACCATGGCGCCACCGGCCACGGAGCCGGTGAAGGCCACGTGCTTGACCGGCTCGGCCTGGATCAGCCGTTCCGTGTCGGCGTGGGTCAGGTGCAGGTACTGCAGCACGCCCGCCGGCAGTCCGGCCTCGGTGAAAGCTTCCACCATGCGCTCGGCACACAGTGGCGTCTGCGCGGAGTGTTTGAGCAGCACGCAGTTGCCCGCCAGCAGCGCCGGCACCACGGCATTCACCGCGGTCAGGTAAGGGTAGTTCCAGGGGGCGATGACCAGGGCGAGGCCCAGCGGCTCGCGGCGGATCAGGCGGGTGAAGCCGGGTCTGCCCGGCAGCTGGATATCGGCCAGGGCCTCTTCGGCGATATCGGCCATGTAGCTGGCGCGCTCGACGAAACCGCGAATCTCTCCGGGGGCGTAGCGGATCGGCCGCCCCATCATCCAGCAGAGCTCCTCGGCCAGCTGTGCCTCGCGCGCGGCGAAGGCAGCAACGGCGCGCCGGGTGATGGCGACACGCTCGGCCACCGGCGTGCCCTTCCAAGCCAGGCGCACGGCCTCGGCCCGCTCCAGCGCCACGGAGACGTCTGCCGCCGCGGCCCAGGGTCGCTCGACGTAGACCGAGCCATCGATGGGCGAGATGGTCTGCAACAGCTTGCTCATGCCATAGCTCTCCGGGTTGCCTGCCAACTTCAGCCTAGCCAAAGGCGCTACTGTCCGAGCGCCTCCTTGAACAGCGCCTGCATGTCGGCCCAGGAGTTCTCGTCCGCCACCTTGTTGTAGCCCAGGTCCGGTCCCTTCTCGCTGCCATGGCCGGCGTGGCTCAGGCGGTCGGCATCCGGGTTGCTGAAGCTGTGCTTGGCCTTGGGCTGGATGACCACGCGATAGTTGGCGCCGGCCTTGTCGAACTCTTCCTTGAAGGCATTGACGGCGGCCATGGGCACCAGGCTGTCCTTGCCGCCGTGCTCCACCAGGACCTTGGCCTTGACGCTACCGGGTGTGGCCGGCGTGGCGGTGGCCAACGGCCCGTGGAAGCTGACCACGGCTGCCAGCGGCACGCCCTGGCGGGCCATGTCCAGCACGATCTTGCCGCCCAGGCAGTAGCCGATCGCGGCCAGCCTGGCGCTGTCGGTCTGGGGCTGCTGCTTGAGCAGGTCGAGGCCAGCGAGGAAGCGCGCCTTGGCCGCCGGCGCGCTGGCCATGGCGGCCTTCATGAAGGTCTGGGCTTCGGCCGGGTGCTCGGTGTTCCTGCCTTCGCCGTACATATCGATGGCCAGGGCGCTGTAGCCGAGCGCGGCAAGGTCCCGGGCGCGGCGCTTGATGTAGTTGTCGAGCCCCCACCACTCGTGGACCACGACCACACCGGGACGCTTGCCGGCGATGGCATCGTCGTAGGCGTAGTAACCGATCAGGGCGGTACCGTCGGGGCCCTTGTAGGGGATCTCGCTGGTCTTGATCTCGGCCTGAGCGAGGCCGGTGCCGAGGAGCAGCGCGAAGAACAGGACGAATCTGGACATGGAGCTTTCCTCCAACCTGTTGAGGGGAAGAACGGCAGCATCCAGTGTTGCGGGTTTGGCGGAATTCGCCAACGAGGAAAATGAAAAGGCTTACTCGGGATAACGGCTGACTTCGATGAGGTTACCGTCCGGATCGCGGAAGTAGACCGATTCGATGGGGCCGAGGGCGCCAGTGCGCATCACTGGCCCCTCCTCCACTTCGACGCCCTGCTCGGCCAGGCGCTCCAGCACCCGGTCCAGCGGCCAGCGGGTAATCAGGCAGAGGTCGATGGCGCCAGGCAGCGGGTGGGCGGCCTTGGGTTCGAACTCCTGGCCCGCCTGGTGCAGGTTGAACTTCTGCTGGCCGAACGCCAGGGCGTGGCGGCCATTGCCGAAGGTCTGGTGTCGCAGGCCCAACACCCGCTGGTAGAAGTCGAGGGTGCCGGGAATATCGGCAACGGTGAGGACCAGATGGTCGAGGCGTTCGATCATGGCGTCAGTCCCGGTCGAGCAGGTGGAAGCGCGGCAGCGACAATCGCCAGTGGATCGCCGCCAGGCGGATCAGCAGCACCACCAGCATGGATACCGTGGTGACCAGCCAGCCCGGCATCGCGACCTGGCCTAGTCCGATGAAGGCCAGGGAACCGGCGATGCAGGCGATGGCGTAGATCTCCTTCTGGAATATCAGCGGCACCTCGTTGCAGATGATGTCCCGCAGCACGCCGCCGCCGACGGCGGTAATCACGCCCATGATCACCGCCGTGCCCGGCTCCAGGCCGTTCTGCAGGGCGACTTGCGTGCCATAGACGGTGAACACCGCGAGGCCGAAGGCGTCCGCCAGGAGCAGGCCGGTTTCGTTGATGGGCCGGGTCAGGCGCACCCAGAGCACGGTGCCCACCGCTGCCAGGGAGGCGATCAGGATATAGGTATCGTCCCTGATCCAGCTCACCGGATGATTGCCGAGGATGACGTCACGCAGGGTGCCGCCCCCCAGGGCCGTGATGATGGCGATGACCAGCACGCCGAACAGGTCCATGGACTTGCGCCCCGCCATGAGCGCACCGGTGATGGCGAACACCGCCACGCCGAACAGGTCCGACAGGTAGAAGAGCTGCTCCATTCAGGGTCAGGCGCCTACCGGGGTTCGCATGGTGACGAACTCTTCGGCGGCGGTCGGATGCACGCCGATGGTTTCGTCGAAGATGCGCTTGGTGGCGCCGGCCTTGATCGCCACGGCCAGGCCCTGGACGATCTCGCCAGCATCAGGGCCGACCATGTGGCAGCCGAGGACGCGGTCGGATTCAGCATCCACCACCAGCTTCATCAGCGTGCGTTCCTGGTTCTCGGTGAGGGTCAGCTTCATCGGCCGGAAACGGCTTTCGAACAGTTTCACCTTGTAGCCCTTGGCCCGCGCCTGTTGCTCGGTCAGGCCGACGGTGCCGATGTTGGGCAGGCTGAAGACGGCGGTGGGAATGTGCTCGTAATCCACCGGCCGGTACTCCTCGGGCCTGAACAAGCGGCGGGCGACGGCCATGCCTTCGGCCAGGGCCACCGGGGTCAGCTGCACGCGGCCGATCACATCGCCCAGGGCGAGGATGGACGGCTCGGCGGTCTGGTACTGGTCGTCAACCTTGATGAAGCCGCGCGCGTCCAGTTCGACGCCGGTGTTCTCCAGGCCGAGGTTGTCGAGCATCGGCCGGCGGCCAGTGGCGTAGAAGACGCAGTCGGTTTCCAGGTGACGGCCATCCTGCAGCGTGGCCAGCAGGCTGCCGTCGGCCTGCTTCTCGATGCGTGCGATGTCGGCGTTGAACTGCAGGTTCATGCCCTTCCGGCCCAGTTCGTCGCGCAGGTGATGGCGCACGGCGTCATCGAAGCCGCGCAGGAACAGCTCGCGGCGGTAGAGCAGCGTGGTCTGCGCACCCAGGCCGTGGAAGATCGACGCGAACTCGACGGCGATGTAGCCACCGCCCACTACCAGCACGCGCTTGGGCAGTTGCTCGAGGAAGAAGGCCTCGTTGGAGCTGATGGCCAGCTCGCGGCCAGGGATGTCCGGAATCTGCGGCCAGCCGCCGGTGGCGATCAGGATGTGCTCGGCAGTGCAACGCTGGCCGGCCACTTCCACGGTGTGGGGGTCGATCAGTCTGGCGTGGCCTTCTAGCAGGGTGACACCGCTGTTCACCAGCAGATTCCGGTAGATACCGTTGAGGCGGTGGATCTCGCGGTTCTTGTTGGCGATCAGGGTCGCCCAGTCGAAGCCAGCGTCGCCAAGGGACCAGCCGAAGCCTTGGGCCTGCTCGAAGTCATCCGCAAAGTGGGCGCCGTAGACCAGCAGCTTTTTCGGCACGCAGCCGACGTTGACGCAGGTACCGCCCAGGTAGCGGCTCTCGGCGATGGCCACACGGGCCCCGAAGCCAGCCGCGAAGCGCGCCGCGCGCACACCGCCGGAACCGGCACCTATGACGAAGAGGTCGAAGTCGTAAGCCATGGATAGTCTCCGCAAACAAGCCGCCAGCATACCCGAAGATCTGTATCTGACCAGTTGCCGGGCCTATCCTTGAGGCATCGACAAGGAGATTGCCATGCTTCCTACCCTCACCCACGTCGCCTTGCATGTGCCGGAACTGGAGCCCTGCATCCGCTTCTACGAGGACTTCTGCGGCATGCGGGTGATCCACGAACGCGTCGGCAAGGGCTCGAAGATCGTCTGGATGGCCGAGCCAGGCAAGGAGCATCAGTTCATCTTCGTCATCATGCCCGGCGGCCAGGACCGCCATCTCGCCGCCGATGACTACAGCCACTTGGGCTTCGCGGTCGACAGCCGCGAGCGGGTCGATGCCATCGCCGCCCGCGCCGAAGCCGCTGGCTGCCTGATCTGGGCGCCTCGGGACGAACCCTATCCGGTGGGCTATTACTGCGGCCTGCGCGACCCCGCGGGCAACTATGTGGAGTTCAGCTACGGCCAGCCGCTGGGGCCGGGCTCGGAGGCATTGCCGATTCCCTGACCTTCCCGTGGTTTGACCCGTGTAGGGTGGATAACGCTTTTCCATCCACCATCGAGGCCGTGCAAGACATCGATGGTGGAAATCCCCAAGGGATTTTCACCCTACGCGCCGATTGAGATGGAAGCTCCCACAAGGGCAATCCCCGGCAATGAAAAAGGCCGCCCGAAGGCGGCCTCTTCCCTGACGCGGTCTATCAGAAGGCCTTGCCAGTCTTGTACAGGTTCTCGAAGCAGTAGTTGGTGGCTTCGATGTAGCCTTCCGCACCACCGCAGTCGAAGCGCTTGCCCTTGAATTTGTATGCCAGCACGCAACCGTCCTGGGCCTGCTTCATCAGGGCGTCGGTGATCTGGATTTCACCCCCCTTGCCCGGCTCGGTCTGCTCGATGAGGTCGAAGATGTCCGGGGTCAGGATGTAGCGGCCGATGATCGCCAGGTTGGACGGGGCATCTTCCGGCTTGGGTTTTTCCACCATGCTGTTCACGCGGAAAATGTCATCGCGGATCATCTCGCCAGAGATCACGCCGTACTTCGAGGTTTCCTCGCGCGGCACTTCCTGAATGGCGACGATGGAGCAGCGGAACTGGTTGTACAGCTTGACCATCTGGGTCAGTACACCGTCGCCTTCCAGGTTCAAGCAAAGGTCGTCGGCCAGGACAACGGCGAAGGGTTCGTCGCCGATCAGCGGGCGGCCGCTGAGAATGGCGTGGCCCAGGCCCTTCATCTCAACCTGGCGGGTGTAGGAGAAGCTGCACTCATCGATCAGGCGACGGATGCCGACCAGGTATTTCTCCTTGTCGGTACCCTTGATCTGGTGTTCCAGCTCGTAACTGATGTCGAAGTGGTCTTCGAGGGCGCGCTTGCCACGACCGGTCACGATGGAGATTTCGCTGAGGCCGGCATCCAGGGCCTCTTCAACACCGTACTGGATGAGCGGCTTGTTCACCACAGGCAGCATTTCCTTTGGCATCGCCTTGGTGGCCGGCAGGAAGCGGGTACCATAACCGGCGGCGGGGAACAGGCATTTCTTGATCATTTCGAACCTTGAGAGGTGGGTTTTGGGCGGATCGCCGCGCAGTCTAATCAGGCGGCACTCGCCTTACAATGGCCGCTTGCCGGCCTTCCTATGCCACGGTACAGAAACCCCGCTTCGGCCAACTGCTCCGGCGCGTAGAGGTTGCGTCCATCGAAGAGCACGGGCACGCGCATAAGACCACGAATCCGCTCGAAGTTCGGCTGGCGAAACTGTTTCCACTCGGTCACCAGCACCAGGGCATCCGCCCCCTCGCTGGCGGCGTAGGGCGAATCCAGCAGGTGCAGCTGACCCGACTCCACGGCCTTGGGGTAGCGTGCGGCAACCCCGGCATTGGCCGCCGGATCGTGAGCCTGGACCCGCACCCCCGCCTGCAACAGTGCATCCAGCAGCACCAGGCTCGGGGCTTCGCGCAGGTCATCGGTACCCGGCTTGAACGCCAACCCCCAGAGCGCCACCACCCTGCCCTGCAGGGATCCATTGAAATGTTCGCGCAAGGCCTGGAACAGCAGGGTCTTCTGCAGTGCGTTGCGCGCTTCCACGGCACGCAGGATGCCGGGTTCCATGCCCTCCTGCTCCGCCGTGCGAATGAGCGCCCTCACATCCTTGGGGAAGCAAGAGCCGCCATAACCGCAGCCGGCATAGATGAAATGAGTGCCGATGCGCTTGTCGCTGCCGACGCCGCGACGCACATCCTCGATGTCCACGCCCAGTCGCGCACAAATGCCGGCCATTTCGTTCATGAAGGAAATCTTGGTCGCGAGGAAGGCGTTCGAGGCGTACTTGGTGAACTCCGCCGCGCGCACCCCCATGGCCAGCACCCGCTCGTGATTGCGCAGGAATGGCGCGTAGAGGCGGCGCAGTTGTTCAGTCGCCTCCGACTCGTCGCAACCGATGATGACCCGATCCGGGCGCATGAAGTCGTCGATGGCCGAACCCTCCTTGAGAAACTCCGGGTTGCTCGCCACCTCCACCCTGAACGCCAGTCCGCGCGCCGCGATGCCGGCATTGATACGCTGGGCGACCCGCTCCGCAGTGCCCACCGGGACAGTGGACTTGTCCACCACCAGGCAACTGTGCCTGAGGCTGCTTCCCAGTTCTTCGGCCACCGCCAGGACGTGGGAAAGGTCTGCCGATCCGTCCTCTCCGCTGGGCGTGCCGACGGCGATGAAGACGATGTCGGCCTGCTCGATGCCGTCGTCGATTCGCGCCGTGAAGTTCAGCTGGCCACTGGCGAGATGGGCCTGGAGCATGGGTTCCAGGCCGGGCTCATAGATGGGCACCTGGCCGCGGGAAAGGCGCGCCAGGCGAAATGGATCACGCTCAACGCACGTGACCTGGTTGCCCATTTCAGCAAAACAGGTCGCTGTAACCAAACCCACATAACCCGCACCGATCACGCATAGCCGCATGGATAGAGCCTCCACCAGTGATAGGCGGATTCCATCCAAGGCTGATGGCAGCCGCGTGACGGCGCCATGACAGTACGGCGACGGGGTGTCGTGGTCAGGATTCCATTGGGAGCTCATTGAGCTCCATTTCCACCAGGGCTTCGGTGATTTCGTAGGGAATGGGCATTCCACTGTAGCTGGCCAAGGCTTCCCAGTTCTGGTCCAGCCCCGCCCCGATGGCGGCAAGATGCTCGATCATGCGCCCCCCTGCAATTTTCACTGCGGGGTCCTCGCTGCGCATCATCTCGAAGGACATTTCACTCATCGCCGCCGTAAGGTGCGTGAGGCTGCGTGTGGTCAGGCTGAGCAAACGCACCAGTTGCTGCTCTTTCGATTCCATTCGATTTCCCTCTTTCACCTGAGTCATTCAGGCTCCCCTAAAGCCAGTCGAATTGCACACCAGGCACGCCAAGGGCGCACCACCAATTCGGACTTAGTCCATTCGCGCTGGCGAAAGGTTCGACGCCGGCATCGGACGCGTCCCATAAAAACCGAGCGTCCGGCGATGATATAGGAAGGACTGCCGTACAGAAATCACCAGAAACGAACAGGCCCGCACGAGGCGGGCCTGGAATTCTTAGTAGGTGGCCGGTGCTGGTTTCCGGCTTGCGAGGTTTATCAGGCTTCTCGCAGAAGCATGTCATCTCTTCTGCTTCACACGGCGTAAGGGCTGGATCTCATCGAGGAGATCTTTCTAACCGTGTACCCTTCGGAACGCGCCCCACGTTTCCTCACTATCCGCTTGCGCATCAGTCTGCGTATCCACCTACTGATATTCAGGCTAGCAAAGCCCTCTGCTCCTGGCAGCGCGTTTTTAGACCATTTTCTTCCGGCCACGCCGCAAGCTGAAACAGAACGCGAAAAGCGAATTCAACCGCTTCCCTGGCAGAAAGAAGGCCGGTGCTCGGCGTCGGGAGCCTCACGTTAACAGCACAGCGTTTCAACGCCCACGGGCTGGCCGTTCGGGTGATTGCGACTCTTCTTAATCGACTCGAGGAAAGTTGCGCAACACGTTGATTTTGAATGGTGCCCGGAGCGGGACTCGAACCCGCAAGCCCAAAGGGCGAAGCATTTTAAGTGCTCTGCGTATACCGATTTCGCCATCCGGGCTGGAGGGGTACTGAGGCAGGGCGCTGATTTAAGCCCAAATAAAATTCCGAATCAATCACTTACGCACGCAAGGCTGGCAATGTGCGTCCACTGGTCTGGCCGCAAATATCCCGCGAACCAAGCGATTTGGTTTTGTCTGTGCATGTTGGTGGGGCGCATTGGACGGCGCCCTGCCGAAACCAGAACGAGCATCATGGCAGCTACTGCGTCAACGCCGGAATGATGACCGCGATCGGTGAGGTGAACGATCCATGAACGCGATGGTTGCGGGTACGGCCAGCGGCCTATCCGCCTTGTTGACCGGCCGGGTTTCGGACGCGACGGGGTAGCCACCTGCGTCGGCGGCCAAAGCGGCGTAGGCACTCAGCGCCACGCGCTCAGCGAGAACGAGCTGCTCGAACCTGGCCATCTGGTCATCCGACCAGGGGACTATCCCTTCTTCCAGGAAGGCCACCATTGCGGCGTGCGAAGCAGCTACGTCGAGCGAGAGCTGACGCAGCTTTGCCCAATGCGTCGGTTCGGTCACGAATCACTCCTGGTGCATCACATTTTCAGATGCACCTGATTAGCAATAGCGCAAAGATCTCAACAACGCCAGGAAGCTGGCGGGTGTGCTGTGAGCGGCAGATACGTTCATTGCGTGAAATTGGCGCTCTCCGCCTCTGGCCATGGCGGATGGTGACGTCAGCGCTCCAGCGTTCCCGTTCGCGAGTTACAAGCGGTGCGGTCGGAAGATCACCTCTTCGAAGACGACGCGAACACAGCCGGGCAACCTCAGCCAACGACCCGATCCTCTTGCGGCATCCGCCAGAGCCCGCCACACAGCCCAGCGGCCGCCTTATCTAAATCAACGGTAATGCCGAGGGGGCTCGGTCAATCTACCGTTACGGAGTAGCAATCCTCGGCAAGTGGCAAGGCGAAGTTATGGCTTGGCAACAATGTTCGGCGTGTCATGGCAACAGCACCATTCTCAAAGGCGGGCACACGATCGAGTGCCGCCACTGTCGAGGCCAGGGCCGGGTGTATGTGAACCCGTCGAAGCCGGTTGGCGTTGGATTTCCGCTTCTGACAGTCCTGCAGGTATTCGCGGCCCTCGCCGCGGGATACCTGGCGACGAATTTCGACAAGCAGTGGGCCCCGACGCACAACCTGATACTGGGTGCCCTGGTGGCCGGCGCGGTCTACTGGGCGTTTACGCTCAAGGTGATCCGGGTGCTGATGCTATGGGCGATCGCTGGAGTGATCCTCTTCCAGGCGTACCAGGTCTGGATTCTCCGCTGATCAATTGCTTGACCGTTCGCAGCTCCATACGCGCAGCTATTGCACCGGCTCCCTCGCGTCAGGTTTGCCGCGCAGGCTTACGTCGCCATGCAGGGCATACGGGTAGTGCCTCAGCAACCAGTTCACCTCCTGGCGGACTTCTTCCGGCAGATCGGTGTCACGGGTTAGCCCAATCAGGAAGTCCCAGGTCTGAAAAACCGATTGAGTGCGCCTATCCGGGAGATTCATACCGTACCCCCTGAAGTTCGATTGGATGATTCACGCCTCTACGGCGTTTTGGCCTTGCGAGGGACGAGAGCCGCAGGAAGGTCAATGTATTGAATCTGGGCAACCCCCGATATCGTCGTTCGCAGGAACCTGGTGTGGCGGTTACGACCAATTTCCTGTAGTGGATCGGTTACGGATGAGACGCGCTCAATCTCCTGAGATGCCGGCCAGCTCTACCGGAAGCCCCTGAATACTGCCTACCGCATGCCCCATCGATGGGAACTGCGGGATGATCGGGGTGGCAAAAAGGAGCGAAAGTGAAGCTTTAAAGCGCCTGGCCGCTCAACCAGCGACCAATAGTCAGCGGTAACCTCCACTGGATATGATGGTGCCCCACATCCCGACAAGGAGGTCGCGTGCGCACTCCCCTGCCGCTACTCGCCGTCATGCTTCTGACTGGATGCGCAGCCGATTCGACCCAGGAGCTGCCGGCGTCGCCCCTGGCGGTCCCCTCCGATTCCAGGACACAGTTGATCGTCAATTTCAAAGCGGGCAACGAAGTCTTCAGGAACGCCCATTGGGATCAGTTCAAGTCCTCTTGGCGCGCGGCCATCCAGAGTGAAGCTTCGACCTACGGGTATTCCGTAACCGAGCAGGTCGGCCCGATTACCACCGCGTCCGCCCCGGGCTTGCTCCTGGTAATCAAGGTGAACGACTTCCGCTATGTCACCGAGTCCGAAGGCGCCGACGACGCCTCGATTGACGCAAGGGTTATCTACCTGGATGCGCAGACCGCCAAGGAATACGGTGAGCGCACCTACAGTTCCAGCTCCTCGGCCTGGGAAGGAATCTCTTCAGAGAGGACCGATGTACAGATCCAGGCATTTGCCAAGGGTATCGTCAACGAAATTCGGTCCGCCAATACCACTTCCGAACCCCGCCAGACCGCACCCGGCATCTCGGCTGCCCGCACGACTGACCCCGCCCCCACGAAAGAGCAGCAACTCGAGCAGCTCAACCGCGAGGGCCTGAGCTACGAGGAGTACCAGCGGCGGTATCGGGAGATTGTGGGGCAGTGACCACGGTGAGTTCTTGCATCACGGATTGCACTCGGCTTGCCGGTACATCGGACAAGTAGCTCACCTATGAGTGATGAGCCGTTATTGCGCGCGACTCGCCCTGGACTATAAAGGCCTGCTCTTGTGCCGGCCGGGAAACTGGACCGGCCGTCCAGAATCAATCCAGAAATGGCCATGGCAGCAGAAAAGACTATCCAATCCAGGCAAACACTGTATCCTGCCGCCACTGCCTGCTCAGTCTTGCGGCACCGTTTTGATGTTCTGTCTTTTCGATTTTCCATCTCCTCGGCACCTCTCACTTCGCATTCAGTCATGGCCAGGCCCTTGCCTGACCCGTATTCCTACACCTTGGAGATAACATCATGTCTGCTCGCCAAAACGGTACCGTCAAGTGGTTCAACGCCGAGAAGGGCTTCGGCTTCATCACCCCTGAGCAAGGTCCGGATGTGTTCGTTCACTTCCGTCAGATCGAAAGCACTGGCTACAAATCCCTGGACGAGGGCCAGCGCGTCAGCTTCCTCGTCACCGCCGGGGCGAAAGGCCCCCAGGCTGAACAGGTTCGCCCCCTGTAACAGCCCCCGCACTGAAAGCCCCGCTCATGCGGGGCTTTTTTGTTTCTGCCGTTGTCTCTGACTGCAGCGCTCAGCCGGAGAAATGGCACTCTCCCGATGCTACACAGACGTGGGAAGGACTGAATAAGCCCGCCTAGACACTGCTGCATGGTCGGCAAGGCGATCATTCTTGCCTGGGTAATCGATCTACCTGCGTGCGGAGCACTTCATCCTCTATGCCAGAGCCCAGCCTGGCGCCGCCGCAAGGGGCCGCTGACCGCTTACTGGTGCGCGCCCCGCAATCGCGCATGCGCTCTCAACAAACGGAGAGGCGCCATGACCAACGACTACCCCAAAGGCGGCAGCGGCACCGGCTCCTTCTTTCGACCCACCCGGACAAATACGCAGAGCCAGACCCAGAGGAGCACGCCCATGACTTTCGCAGTCTCCACGAGAACGGTGCCCTCAAGAGCAAGAACGTCCTTGGTGATTCCGTACAGCGGATGGTCGTCGGCCAGGTACGGAGACTCTATCCCCCAGATCAACACGACAACCCACGCGCCACTGGCCAGCCATAAAGAAATCCATAGCGACCATTCAACAAACAACTTCTGGGCTTTGTTCATTGCGCCATCCCTTGCCAAATAAAAGCTCCGGTTCATCTTAGCCCCTAAAACTGAAATCGCTTCTTGACCCGACTCACATGCTGTCGTCGAGCACTGGTCGAAATCAGGGGCCCCAACTGATTCAAATCCCAGCAGCCAGCGCATGAGCTATCCGATGCTGAGGAACCTAACCCTGACCTCGAAACCCCGTAAGGATCAGCAGGGGGCTTCACGAGATTTTCACCTGCCCAGGAGCACAGTGAATCTCAGCTGAAGGACCAGCGCCCATCCGACGATGTACATGAAGCCCCGCCTCCCCGTGCGGGGCTTTGTGTTTTCGCGACCGGCTGGTCGTCAGGGAGATCTCGGCGAGACACATCATGGCAGTCTCGGTAGGCCCTGGCAGCTCAAGGCGCGGGGTTCGGCGCCGGGCGTTGGGTGGTATTGGGCCGGGCCGCGGAAAGATCAGTCGCCACCAGTTGAGGCACGAAGGCTTCCGGGGCGGCCGCTGGATCGTAATGAATCACCGGGACGCTCCCGGGTTCACCGCTCAGACGAATCTGCAGATATTCGCGGCAGGGATCGATGGGTGACGCATTGCCCGGCCGGAACACGCCCAGCGCCACCGGCAAGCGGACATTCTCGGCGAAGTCGAGGCAGCAGGGGTCTGTAGGAATGAGATTGCGACAGGGGTCTACGGGGATACCGAACGCGCCGTCGCCAAAAAGGTTCTACCCCACTTCATGAAGGGCCCTCACCAGGCCCAGAGCGTGGGCAGGCGGGACGTATTGAACAAATGAAGGTACGCCCACCAACCCGTCAAGCCGACGCGCGTCTCTCTGCCCTCCAGCTTTATCGTTGCCCGTCCAAAGGAAAGTTCCAACGAACAACTGCGAACCCAGCTGACGCGCCAGCCCGAGCGGGCATTTCGTTTCCGCGTCTCACGGCCGAAATCAGCAGCCAGAATTGAAACTATTCACAAAGGGTCTGAGATTCTTAGAGCCGCGCCCTATCCTGAATTGTTGAGCCAGCGCCCTGGTTCTCTGACCCTGGCTCAGATTGCTAGCGATCACGTCATTCGACGACAGCAGACCGCTAACGCGACATCTGGATGATCGAGGGCTCAGGCATGAACGTTCTCTTCCTCGCGATTAGCCTCGCGACTGTGCCAACCATTGCGTACGCAGATGTTCTGGATATTCAAATCGATAGGAAGGCCACTTTGGTGCTGGATGGCGCCCAGGTACTGGTCACCGGAACCGTCACCTGCGATGTGTCACCCGACACAACCTTTACAAACTCCACCATTTTTCCGGCAGTGGTGCAGCTCACCAAGAATGGCAAGATCGTGAACGTAGCCTTCGCCCCGGGCACCGATAACTTCCCATGCTCCGACCCTACAACGCCATCACCCTATGCCCTTCTCATCCCGAGCGCTGGAGTCACATTCAAACCGGGACAGGCAATCGTTGGGATAACGGTGCAGCAAGTCCTCTGCAATTCGATTGAATGCCGATTCTCGAACAAAAATCTGAACCAACCCGCGGTGCTCAATCCTTGAGGCACTTCATTCCACAAGCCCGCCGTGTGCGGGCTTTCTTGTTCTTGGGCTATCCCTCCACCCACGACACGGCCCAGCATCCCTCAATCGGCTCAATCTTCAGCCACTCCTTTCCGCACTCCAAGCAGCGCATGCGGATGCAGCGGCTGCCAATTGGCGCTCTCTCAACGCAGACCGCCACCAGTATTCCATCTCCATGCCGACGGGTGGGATCCGGTTCAGAAACCATCGCCTCGCAGCTGGAACAAATGCCCATTTCACACTCATTCTGAAGCTCGACCTGGTCAGGCAGTGCGGCTTACCAGTGCCTGCGACCGACTGGCAACTGTGCAAGCGTCATTGCATGGGACGACCAGTCACTGCTCCGCCGTCCCGCCGTCCCTTGAGTAAGGCGAGACCGGCAAGTATGGATCGACCTTGTAAGAGAGGGAGTACGGATAGTGCCTCAGCAACCAATTAGCGTCTTCCCGGACATCCTTTGGTAGATCGGGGTCATGGGCTAGCTCAACAAGGTGAGACCACATCTGGTAGATCGATTTGGTTCGCTCATCCGGGAGATTCATACAGCGCCTCCTAGCATTCGATTGAATGCTTCACACCCTTGGAAGGCTTCCCCAACAGGTAACTTTACTGAACCTGGTCAACCCCAAACATCGCCGTTTTCAGGAACCTGCTGTAGCGATTACCACCAAGTTCTTGTCGTGGATCGACTATGCGTTGGGATCCCGTGCAGCTCGATCGCGATAGTCAGCGTCTGAAATGGATCGTCCAATGATCTGACAAGCGCCCCCACCCTTCACAGACATGCCGCTGGGACAGCACCAGCGGCACGACATCGCTCGACCCGGAGAATCCCATGCCGATACGCCACAGCATCGCCCACCTCATCGACAAGAAGCCCGACGGCAGTGCCGCCGTGCTGCATGCCCGGGATAGCGAATTGGGCGAAGCGCCTGCGCATCCCTGCCAACATTTTGGAGGCGTGGAAGCAGCATCAACCGCAAGGCTACGGCGTTTGCCTGGACTTTCCGAGATCGAAACAGCCCAGGGCTGAAGCGCCAAGCGCAAAGCCGAGGCCCGGCAGCGGCGCAGGGTGAAGCGCATCGAGCATGCTACGCGACTGTTCGCTAAGGAACTGATTATCCGGGCCGAGCCCCGACCAGCTACGTGATCAACCAGGGCGACACCCTGGCCAGTATCGCCCAGGCGGTATGGGGCGACGCAAAGATGTGGTACCTGATCGCCGACGCCAACGGCCTGGATCCGAGCCAGGAATTGACGCCGGGCGACAGCCTGAAAATCCCCAACGTCGTCAGCAGCACCCACAATGACGCGACCACTTTCAAACCCTACGACCCCGACGCGGTGATTGGCGATACCACGCCGAGTCCGAAATCCCCCCCGCCCCCCAAACCGAAAAAGAAGAAATGCAACAAACTCGCCAGTGTGGCGATGGTGGTTGTTGCAGTGGTGGTGTCTTTCTACACAGGTTTTTTGGCAACACCTGTACTTGGATCAATTGGCGGCACAGTAGTTGGATCAGTTGGCGGCACAATCGTTGGAGCCATGGCCGGTTCCGCAGCATCTCAGCTAACCGGCAAAGCCTTGGGAGTCGTCGATAGCTTCTCGTTGCGGCAAGTAGCTGCCACGGGCATAACCGCGGGACTTACATCGGGACTCGATGCCCTGGCCACCGCCGGCCAGCTCGGCCGTACTGGGACGACAGCCAGCAATATCCTCAAGGAAGGAAAAGCCTACAGCTACGCGGCGCAAGGTGCCGCCAATTATGTAGGCAGCCAAATTGGCAATCGGATTGCCGGGCTAGAGACCTCATTCAGCTGGCGGAATATGGCCGCCTCTGCAATTGGTGCCGCAGTGGCCGGAAAGGTCAACGGCGGCAGCGGACTTGTAAGCAGCACAACTCGCGGACTGATTAGCGCACATGCCTCCGCCGCAATGCGTGACAAGTGGTTTGTCGGAGACAAGCCGGACTATGCACAGGTCGCTGCGGATGCTTTTGGCAATGCGTTGGCGGATTTTGTCGTGGATCAGGGAGTACAGACCAAGGTCCGTGAGGTCATGGACCAGGCCGGTATCACCAATCGGAACGACCGGAACGAGGAAGCTATCGAAAACCTGGTTCGAAAAGGGCATAGCGTAGAAAAAATAGTCCAAGTTCTCAAAGATAGAGAAATGAGGGAGGTTTTGCTGACTCAGGTCGAGGTGCTGAAAGACGGCAGGCTCGCTTATCACAATGAATGGGGGGCAAGTGTCTTCGCCGCACCAGAGCCTGCTCCAATCGAGGCAAGCATCGATGGCATCGTAACCAGCGCAGCTCCCACGGCCCTCAACCCTGTAGCCAGGGTGGTCAATCAATACGGCGATCCATTGGTGCGCGCAGTCTCCGCTGTCGGAGAGTTTGCGGAGAGATACCCTGAAAAGGCCGAACTCTATGAGATTGCAGCTCAAGGTGCCTACTATGTCGTGGCCGGTCCTGCGGCCTTTATCAAGGACCAAGTAATTGACCACACTATTGGACCAATCATAGATCAGGCCTTTGATTATGCTCAAAGTGAGGTGAGCCGCTACTATCAAGAGAACGGGGTATTGAAGCCTCAAGCAGATCTAGTAGCTGGCGGTACGCTGTTTGTTGGCGCCATGGCCTTTGGTTCGATTGGGAAGGGTGTTGAGTTTGCGAAGGATTTCAATTCTAATCGTAAGGTTGCCACAGATCGGATTGAGAGGGACACCCCGTCTGGTTCCCCTACTGAGGTGGAAGCCAGCACTACAGTTTCAAACAAAATAACAGCCACGCGAGAAAATATTGTCAGCGGTTTGGGTGAAACTGTTCAGCCGCATCTTAAGGCTATTTCCGATTTTGATGCCGATGCACTTGTGGGTTTCCGGGGAAGTTTAGCGCGTGGTTTTAAAGGACCACATAAGGAGAATGCACCTTTTGACCCACAGAATTTTGACGTTGATGCCTTCATCGTGAGCGATAAGATTGCTTCTCAGTTTGGTAGCAAGGTCAAATTTAGAAGTGGCTCCGTTATTGATGGCTTGGCGAAAGTCCAAGGGGCTATTGATGCCTCCCTTAGACAAAATCCTGTATTTAGCGGATTAAGGGATGAGTCATTTACATTCCGCATATTCACACACAAGGAAATTCAAAACCTTCAGACCAAACCTGATGCGCAATATTTCTTCATCAAAGGGAGTGGACAATGAACTTCAGCAATGGCTCGTTAAGAGTTTACGCACATGTCGGCATAAAACCGGTCGGCACATTATCAGAAACGGCAAAGGTGCTGGGTGAAATTCTTGCCGTATCATTTTTCGAGGACAAAAGCGGAAGGTTCGATGAATTTCCCGCGTTTATCGCTGAGGCAACTCACATTCGTTATGCGCTGCTTGGTAATCCTGATCCCGAAGAAGACTTGAGAGATGATCCAACTGAAGATTTTGAACTAGTAATAGAACCACGCGACCAGACATTAACATCACAAAAGGCGGACAAATCAGATGAGCTTGTCTCAATTATTAGTCTTGATGGAAGAATTGACTGCTGGGTTTTGCGGTAGTTATCAACGAAAAATTGGACGAACGTAAAATGGGTCAGCTTTGAATGGCACTTACTTAGCTCTTTTGGGATGACCGCTCCTTTGTATTTCGGCGTGATTCGGTTCGCTTGCCCTGAAGTCGGGATGCACAGCAGGGTCCTTGGGGCAAAGCAGAATAAGGGGACTTTGGTTCTAGTAAAAAGGGGACGGATTTATTTTCCCTACTCTAATCCTGACTGGCGGGGTGAGATTAGAGTACAAAAAATATATCTGTCCCCTTTACGGTCCCCTTTACGAGGGGTTTGTTGGGTGGCCGGATCACCGTGGAATCGGTGGCCAGTTGACCGTGGAATCCGCACACCACTTTCCGGGACACGATCGTTTGTTCTCGGGGGCCGGTTTGGCTACCGCCTTGAGTTCGTCACTTTCTTGTTTCGCGCCGGCCGCCGTGGGTTGCTCCTCGATCAACTGAGTAAAACGCTCACTGGTATCCGTTGTCTGCCAGCGTTGCGCCTGCATTTCCTGATACTGGAGGAGGTGGTCGCCGCCGCCTTCGGCCAGTGAAAAGGGGACGGATTTATTTTCCCTACTCTAATCCTGACTGGCGGGGTGAGATTAGAGTACAAAAAATATATCTGTCCCCTTTACGCTTTCCTAATCCTGCCCATCCAGACAGCTCTAGAGTATGAAAAATAAATCTGTCCCCATTTCCTTGTCCCCATTTCCCTTTCTCTGCGGCTTATCCATATGGAAGTCCGATCGCGCCCAAGGTAACTGGTGCGCCCGCAGGTTCTTATTGGACTAAATATTCTCAATTTCCATGGATGCGTCAATGATGGGTAATGTAAAAGATTCCGCCGCTATGAGCCCAAGATACTTCCTTCCTGAAGGAGAGGTTCCGCCAGGATTTTTTTATCCAAAGGATTACATTGATTTTGTGGAGAGCAATAAGCCATATCCGGTAGCAATGATTGGGATGCCACCGTGGATTTTTGCAGGTGACTTGGTATGGGCCAAAAACGAGTCAGCGGTTGAGTTTGGGACTCTGCTTGTACCATTTGCGCAGGCAGAGAATATGGACATGGTCGCGTACTTCGAAGCTTCCGGCGCTGGGGAATTAAACGTCTTAGTTGCCAACCCCTGGGAGGTTTTGCCGCAGAATAGGGTGTATGAGAGATTTGGAAGCTTCAATGAGTGGCTCAGCTTTGCAAAGAAAATCTCTAGCGAAGTGCTGGAAGAAAAGCCTCAAATGAAACAGCGGAAGTTCTGGTTCCCTAACGCATGAATAAGTTAAATATCAACTATGTCTCACTGAGTCGAATTGCATCCCACGCTCTTCGCCATGAGCCCTGGCTTTACGAGCTGGAACTCGACGACGAAGGCTGGGTGCCGGTTGAGGAATTGCTGTCCGCCCTTCGTGCAGAAAAGCCGGAATGGTCGTCCTTGAGCGAGGCCGACCTCAACGAAATGATTGCTGCTTCTGACAAAAAACGGCATGAACTGCGCGACGGTAAAATCCGCGCCCTGTATGGCCATTCGGTGCCTGATAAGCTGCTCAAACAGCCCGCCGAGCCGCCGGCAGTACTGTACCACGGCACCTCGCCGGAAATGGCGGTGCTGATCAAGGCAAGCGGTTTGCAACCGATGAGCCGGCAATATGTTCACTTGTCAGTGGATACCGCGACGGCAGAGCAGGTCGGTCGCCGCAAGGCCCGCGCTCCAGTGCTGCTGGAAGTGCGGGCAAAGCTAGCGGCTGAAAGCGGTGTGCCCTTCTATCGTGGCAATGACTTGGTCTGGTTGGCGGACCAAGTGCCGGCACAGTTCATTATGTTCCCTAAAAAGGGGACGGATTTATTTTCCCTACTCTAATCCTGACTGGCGGGGTGAGATTAGAGTACAAAAAATATATCTGTCCCCTTTACGGTCCCCTTTACGAGGGGTTTGTTGGGTGGCCGGATCACCGTGGAATCGGTGGCCAGTTGACCGTGGAATCCGCACACCACTTTCCGGGACACGATCGTTTGTTCTCGGGGGCCGGTTTGGCTACCGCCTTGAGTTCGTCACTTTCTTGTTTCGCGCCGGCCGCCGTGGGTTGCTCCTCGATCAACTGAGTAAAACGCTCACTGGTATCCGTTGTCTGCCAGCGTTGCGCCTGCATTTCCTGATACTGGAGGAGGTGGTCGCCGCCGCCTTCGGCCAGTGAAAAGGGGACGGATTTATTTTCCCTACTCTAATCCTGACTGGCGGGGTGAGATTAGAGTACAAAAAATATATCTGTCCCCTTTACGCTTTCCTAATCCTGCCCATCCAGACAGCTCTAGAGTATGAAAAATAAATCTGTCCCCATTTCCTTGTCCCCATTTCCCTTTCTCTGCGGCTTATCCATATGGAAGTCCGATCGCGCCCAAGGTAACTGGTGCGCCCGCAGGTTCTTATTGGACTAAATATTCTCAATTTCCATGGATGCGTCAATGATGGGTAATGTAAAAGATTCCGCCGCTATGAGCCCAAGATACTTCCTTCCTGAAGGAGAGGTTCCGCCAGGATTTTTTTATCCAAAGGATTACATTGATTTTGTGGAGAGCAATAAGCCATATCCGGTAGCAATGATTGGGATGCCACCGTGGATTTTTGCAGGTGACTTGGTATGGGCCAAAAACGAGTCAGCGGTTGAGTTTGGGACTCTGCTTGTACCATTTGCGCAGGCAGAGAATATGGACATGGTCGCGTACTTCGAAGCTTCCGGCGCTGGGGAATTAAACGTCTTAGTTGCCAACCCCTGGGAGGTTTTGCCGCAGAATAGGGTGTATGAGAGATTTGGAAGCTTCAATGAGTGGCTCAGCTTTGCAAAGAAAATCTCTAGCGAAGTGCTGGAAGAAAAGCCTCAAATGAAACAGCGGAAGTTCTGGTTCCCTAACGCATGAATAAGTTAAATATCAACTATGTCTCACTGAGTCGAATTGCATCCCACGCTCTTCGCCATGAGCCCTGGCTTTACGAGCTGGAACTCGACGACGAAGGCTGGGTGCCGGTTGAGGAATTGCTGTCCGCCCTTCGTGCAGAAAAGCCGGAATGGTCGTCCTTGAGCGAGGCCGACCTCAACGAAATGATTGCTGCTTCTGACAAAAAACGGCATGAACTGCGCGACGGTAAAATCCGCGCCCTGTATGGCCATTCGGTGCCTGATAAGCTGCTCAAACAGCCCGCCGAGCCGCCGGCAGTACTGTACCACGGCACCTCGCCGGAAATGGCGGTGCTGATCAAGGCAAGCGGTTTGCAACCGATGAGCCGGCAATATGTTCACTTGTCAGTGGATACCGCGACGGCAGAGCAGGTCGGTCGCCGCAAGGCCCGCGCTCCAGTGCTGCTGGAAGTGCGGGCAAAGCTAGCGGCTGAAAGCGGTGTGCCCTTCTATCGTGGCAATGACTTGGTCTGGTTGGCGGACCAAGTGCCGGCACAGTTCATTATGTTCCCAGACTGATTGGAAACCAATTTGTTGATGAAAGCCGGTACCGGCTCTTCCGTCACCGGAATTCTGCTGTCCGTGCTGTTCTATATCCGATCTGGGCGCATTCTATCTCTGTCCTAGGTCCATCCTTTGACTCTATGACTGGAGAGACTGAAAAGGAAAAAGATTCATCTTCCCTACTCTAATTTCAGTCTTCCCTATTTTCACCGCTCTTCCTACGCTGATGCGAGGCTCATTTATCCGCAGGAGCCTGGACGATTTGGTTCGCTTGTCCTGAAGTCGGTAATGCAGAGCAGAGGCCGTGGGCAAAACAAAAAATGAACTTAGCTTTCCGGATTTCAAAATTGATCGTCATCAATTCCTCTATGTGCGCCACGCAATCGCTTCAACGCGCTCCCATGCAATTGCGAAACCCGGGACTTTGAAACGCCCATCAACTCGCTGACCTGGGAAAAGCTCAGGTGCTGGAAATAATGCCCCTCAATGACCTGGCGCTCATTAGCGGGTAGATGCTTTACCAGTTCGGCGAGGTCGAGGGAGCCTCGCTCCGCCTCATAGAGGCTCAGCGGATTGTTATCCACGGGCTCCTGCTCGATCACGCCCATCTCCAGGAAGTAGCCGAACGCCAAGTCGATGGCCACGTTGGCGATGCGCTCCAGATCGGAGAGGTCTTCCCCTCCCCCACTCTCCTGGGCAAGGCTGGCAAGCCGTTCGGACTCTGGCGTCCTGCGATCCTTCACATAACACGCCAGCCCCTTGAGCACGCTGCCCTTGATATAGGGCTCCGCATAGGCCTTGAAGCTGTTGCCTAGCTGGGGATCGAACCGGTCGATGGCCTGGAGCAAGCCGATGGAGGCCAGGTTGACATAGTCATTCCACTCGGCCAAGGGGTGGGGATAGCGGGAATAGAGGTGGGCGACGACAACCCGCACCCAGTGGCTGTAGAAAAAGAACAGCCGAGTACGAACCTTTGCAGCCTTTGAGGCCAGCCAGTCCCGCCACAGGCTCTGCTCGCTGTCAGCGTCGGATGCGATTTGAAGATCATCCATGAACGATGTGCGTCCTTACCCCACACTGCGAATGAGCGTCTGTGCGATCAGGCCCCAGCCGTCGATCAGCAGGAACAGCATGATCTTCAGCGGTAAGGAGATGGTGATCGGCGGGACCATGATCATGCCCAGCGACATGAGGATTGACGCCACGATCAGGTCGATGATCAGGAACGGAAGGAAGATCATGAAACCAATCTGGAAGGCGATCTTCAGCTCGCTGAGCATGAACGCCGGAATCAGCCTGACCGGAGAAACGTCTTCGACCGTCTTCGGCAGGGGTTGCTGGGAGAGTTGGTAGATCAATCGCAGGTCTGACTCATGGGTTTGTCGAACCATAATTCGCGAATCGGCACCCAGCCCAACTGAGCGGCCTGTTCAAGGTTGACGCTATTGGCGAGGAAGGGCTTCGCTCCGGCGTCGTAGGCTTTCTCCAGGGTTGGCGCCATCACGAACAAGGTCAGGAACAGCGACAGGACGATCAGCACGATGTTCGGCGGAGTCTGCTGCAGCCCTAGCGCCTGCCGGACAAGGGATAGCACCACGATGTTCCGGGTGAAGGTCGTCAGCGCGATCATCATGAACGGCACGAACGACAGCATCGTCAGCAGCACCACGATGCTCACCGGCGATTGGGCCTGCGCTACGGTGAAATCTCCCAGCGCCGAAATGCCCTCCTCGGCAACACCGATTTCGGGGAACACGCTTGCCACAAGGACGGGAGCGAGCGGAATCAGGCGAGCCTTCACGGGTGAGCGCCCCAGTTTGTGGCGTCCACTTCACTGGACAACGTGGTGAGGGTTGCGCCATTGGTCGACTCGGTCACCAGCACCTGGGTCGTGCCAGCCGTGAGCAAATAAACCTTGGTCTTTGCCGAAAGACGCAGTGCAACGGAGCATTGCAACTCGGCCTGGCTGCTTTTTGCAGCCTCGACACCGGCGCGCCTGGCGAACCAGCGCAGCACCACATAGGCAACCGCCAGGAGGATCACGGTGATCAGCATCACCTTGATGACCAGTGCCAGGGAGGCCGGGTCATCGATGCTATCACCCCACAGGTGGTGGCGCAGTACCGGGACGCCAGGATAGCCAAGACGCGGGGCAATCGCGAGATCGCCCTGCTCTCCCATGTGTTCAACATCGCCCGGGAATGGGGGCTGACCGAGAAGGAGAACCCCTGCGCCAGGGTGCGGCGAAACAAGGAGAAACCCCGCGACGACTACGCCGGGGAGGACGTCTGGCAGGCGGTGTACGCGGAAGCGGTGCAGGAACTACCGGCGCGTCGGCGAGATCGTCGAGCCCACCAAGTAACCCATGGTTGCGGAAACGATCCGAAAAGTTGCGGAAACCGCATTTTCCGCAGAGCATGAAAAAAGCCCCGTAGACTGTTGATCTACGGGGCTTTTTAGATGGAGGCCGAAGTCGGAATCGAACCGGCGTACACGGATTTGCAATCCGCTGCATGACCACTCTGCCATCCGGCCTAAACGATGACGCCGCTAGCGGCGGCGTCATCGCGTGAAACTGGAGCGGGAAACGAGACTCGAACTCGCGACCCCGACCTTGGCAAGGTCGTGCTCTACCAACTGAGCTATTCCCGCTTTGTCGTGTTGACGGGCGCCATTCTATAGGAACAAGAACAGCCGTCAACCCCTTGATTCAAAAAAACTTTTATTTTTCCTTCGGGTCCGCGCTGAGGTGCGGCCAGGCTGCCAGCAGGTAATGCAGCATCGACCAGAGCGTCAGCGCCGCCGCCAGGATCAGGAGGAAATAGCCGACGGCCACCCAGAAGGTGAACAACGGTGGGTTGGCCAGCAGAATCACCAGCGCAACCATCTGCGCCGCAGTCTTCCACTTGCCGAGGTTGGAGACCGCCACGTGGGCGCGAGCACCCAGCTCCGCCATCCATTCACGCAATGCCGAAACCACGATCTCGCGACCGATGATGGTGGCCGCAGGCAACGTCAGCCACAGGTTGTGGTGCTCTTCCACCAGCAGCACCAGCGCCACCGCGACCATCAGCTTGTCCGCCACCGGGTCGAGGAAGGCGCCAAACGGCGTGCTCTGCTGCCAGCGCCGGGCCAGGTAGCCATCGAACCAGTCGGTGACCGCTGCAATGGCAAAGACTGCACTGGCTGCCAGATAACTCCAGGAGAACGGCAGATAGAACAGCAGGATGAAGACAGGGATGAGCAGTACGCGCAGAACGGTGAGCAGATTAGGAATATTCATCGTTACGGCTGGTTCCAAAGGAAGGCCGCATTCTACTCGCTGTGCAGGGCGGCATAAATCGACTCAGCAAGCTTTTTGCTGATGCCAGGGGCCTTGGCGATTTCTTCGATGCTCGCGCGATTGAGTTCCTGCAGCCCACCGAAATGCTTGAGCAACTCGCGACGACGCTTGGGCCCTACACCGGCGACATCCTCCAGGCTCGAGGTTCGCCGAGCCTTGCCCCGCCGCGCCCGGTGCCCGGTAATGGCGAAGCGGTGCGCTTCGTCGCGGATCTGCTGGATCAGGTGCAGCGCGGGGGAGTCCGCCGGCAACGTGAACTCATGGGACGCGTCATTCAGGTAGAGGGTTTCGAAGCCGGGTTTGCGGGTAACGCCCTTGGCCACGCCGAGCAGGATCAGCTCGGGCACCGCGAGTTCCTGCAGCACTTCCTGGGCCATGGCCAGTTGCCCCTTGCCGCCGTCGACCAGGAGCACGTCAGGCAGCTTGCCCTCCCCGTCCTTCAGCTTGCTGAAGCGACGGGACAATGCCTGGTGCATCGCCGCATAGTCGTCGCCAGCGGTGATGCCCTCGATGTTGTAACGGCGGTAGTCGGACTTCAATGGCCCCTCCGGGCCGAACACCACGCATGAAGCGACTGTGGCCTCCCCGCTGGAATGGCTGATGTCGTAGCACTCCAGCCGCTGCGGCGCTTCGTCCAGGCCGAGGGCTTCGGCCAGGGACTCGAAGCGCGCGGCCGTGTGTTGACGATTGGCCAGGCGCGCGGCCAGGGCCTGCTCGGCATTGGTAACGGCGAGCTGCTGCCAGCGCGCGCGAGTACCTCGCACCCGGTGGCTTATGTCCAGCTCCCGCCCGCGCAACTCCGCCAAGGCCGAAATCAGCGTGGGAAAGTCTTCGTGGATCGTGTTGACGATCAGCTCGGCGGGCAGATCGCGCTCATGGTTGCCCAGGTAATACTGCCCGATGAACGCCACCAGCACCTCACCCGCCTCTTCCTCGATAGCCACTTGCGGGAAAAAGTTCTTGCTGCCCAGCACGCGTCCGCCACGGACACTGATCAGATGAACACAGGCCCCGCCCGGGGTGGCGATGGCGGCGACCACGTCGATATCGCCAGTACCACCCTCCATGCTCTGCTGGTCCTGGACCCGGCGCAGGATCGCGATCTGGTCACGCAATTCGGCGGCGCGCTCGAAGTCCAGGCGCTGCGCGGCCTCTTCCATGCCGGTGGAAAGCTCCTGCGTCAGCGCATTGCTGCGCCCCTCGAGGAACATCACCGAATGACGCACATCCTCGGCGTATTCGCCCGGCTCCACGAGGCCCACGCAGGGCGCCTTGCAGCGTTTGATCTGATACTGCAAGCAGGGCCGCGTGCGGTTCTTGTAGTAGCTGTCCTCGCATTGGCGAACCAGGAAGGCCTTCTGCAGCAGGTTCAGGCTTTCCCGTATGGCCCCTGCGCTGGGGTAAGGCCCGAAGTATCGCCCTTTCTGCTTCTTGGCCCCGCGGTGGATGCTCAGACGCGGGAACTCGCCATCGCTGAGGTGCACATACGGGTAGGACTTGTCGTCCCGCAGCAGGATGTTGTACGGCGGCCGCCATTCCTTGATCAGCGTCTGCTCGAGCAGCAGCGCCTCGGTCTCGTTGGCGGTGATGGTGGTCTCGACCTGGGCAATCTTCGCCACCAGAGCAGCGGTCTTCGGCGCCAGGCCGGTCTTGCGGAAGTAACTGGCAAGGCGCTTCTTCAGGTTCTTTGCCTTGCCGACGTAAAGCAGCTTGCCGTCTGCACCGAGCATCCGGTACACGCCCGGACGACCGCTGCAGGCAGCAAGAAAAGCACTCGCGTCGAAGGTGTCGGACATCTTAGCTGACGGCGTCCACCATGCCGTGCCGAACGGCCAGCAGCGCCAGTTCCACGTCGCTGGAAATAGAAAGCTTGTCGAAGATTCTATAACGGTAGGTGTTCACCGTCTTCGGCGACAGGCAGAGCTTGTCGGAAATGCTCTGCACCTTCTGACAGTTGGCGATCATCAGCGCGATCTGGATCTCACGCTCGGCGGCGAACCACTGGCCTGCGGCTGGAAGGACTTGAGAGCCAACTGCTGAGCGATCTGCGGGCTGATGAATCGCTGGCCGGCGAAGACCTGGCGGATGGCCTGGATCATTTCCTCCAGGGCAGCCCCCTTGGTCAGGTAACCGGCAGCGCCGGCCTGAAGCAGTCGCGTCGGGAACGGATCTTCCTCGCAGGCAGTCACTGCCACGACCTTGAGGTCGTCATGGCTGCGCAGCAGCTTGCGAGTCGCCTCCAGGCCGCCGATGCCGGGCATCTTGACGTCCATCAGGACCACGTCGGGCTTGAGTTCGCGTGCTTTTTTCAGCGCCTCTTCACCGCTATCGGCCTGCCCAACCACTTGCAGGCCATCAACGTCGGCCAGCATGCGGGTAATTCCCGTTCTTACCAGATCGTGGTCATCGACCACCAGCACCCTAATCAAGCGACACCTCACAGTGCATCGCGCGCCGCGGCAGCAGCAAGCTTGTTCGAATGAGGCTCACATTAGCAAATGACCGCAGAATGACCTAGAGCCAGATGCAGGGAGCGTCAAATGAAAAGCGTCAATTTCCAATCCCGGATTATAGTACTGGGATGAAAATCAGGCGCGAGCAAAAAACCAAAGCGCGTAGTTTACAACCACTTGCGCCGTTCGGTTGAAGTGTTGGCTGACAAGTTCGGTAAACAGGATCGAGGGTGCCCCTGTAAACCCAGCGACACCCTCGCACCTTTCAGGACACGGCGCCCCCCTCTCGATCGACGTGGTTCAGCGTTGAAAGGATGTGCTGCGTGCCGGTCAGTGCCGGCGCCATGGTCCAGCGTTGGTACCTGTCGTTCCCCATGCGCACCAGCCCGGTGTGACTGGTCAGATCGCGATCGATGTCAGGATTGATGTCATAGAACCCCAGGCTGAAGCGGATTGCCTCGATATCCTCGGGCTCGCCGGTCAGGAACTGCCAACCGGGGCCAATGTGGTGCTTTTCTGCATACGCCCTGAGCACCTCTGGAGAGTCCAGGAGTGGTTGCAGGGTTATCGAGTACATGAAGACACTCCGCCCTACCCTGTCACCCAACAGTTGCTGAAGCTGGCGCAGATTGGCCGTCATGGTCGGGCATTTCCCAGTGCACTGGGTGTACATCATGTTGAAGGTGACGACCTTGTCGCGGATGAGGTCGTCATAGAACCTCACCTTGCGACCTTCATGGGTGTAAAGCGTGACATTCGGGAACGGGGTGGCCCCGCCCTCCTGTGCGGGCGAGGCCTCCAGCAAGCCACCGCTACGAGTGGCCGCCCAGCCGGCCAGCAGCGCGGTCGCGCCACCGATTCCAGCCAGCATCATTCTTCGCGTATTCATGATCAATCCTCCCAGCTCGGAGATGCTGCGCAGTCGACCTCAGACGATGTCCCAACGCAGCATCATGGCGTGGTCTTCGTGGATCAGGTTGTGGCAGTGCATGGGGTACTTGCCCTTGTAGTCGCGGAAACGCAGGAATATCCGCAACGTTGTGAACGGCTCGACCACATAGACATCCTTGCGCCCTTGTTCATGGGCGGGGATGGGAACACTGACGCCCTTGACGAGCTTCTGGATGATCCTGCCTTCCTCGAAGTGGATGTGGATGGGGTGGGTCCAGCCGTCATCGACGTTGGACAGTTCCCAGATCTCATAGCCACCCTTGGGAATCTGCGCCCTCGGACTGTTCACATCGACGAACTTGCCGTTGATCGCCCACATGCCCTTGTCGCGCTCGAAGATCCACCGCCGCACCGGCGCCGAATCGATCTCGGCCTGGGTGATCACCGGCAATGGCCGCAGGGTGGCCGGCACGCGGCTCAGGTCCTGCGTCGGCGGATAACGGTCGACGAGGATCTTCAGCACCCGGACACCGGGGTCCTTGATGTCCTTGGGTCCGCGAGTCAGTTCCTGGCGTACCCGGTTGACCAGGTAAAGCTGGGTTCCGATCACGTACTTGGAAAAGTCGACCACTATGTCGGCGCGCTCGGCTACGCCGATGCTCACGCTGGTCTGGTTCAGCAGTGGCGCCGGGAACAAGTTGCCGTCATTGGCGATGTAGGTGAACTTCTGCATCACGTCATTCGGCGATACGAGAGCAAAGTTGTAGAAACGACTCGGCCCTGTGTTCAACAGACGGAAACGGTATTTGCGCGCCGCCACCCGCAGCACCGGTTCAATACGCCCGTTCACCAGCACCTTGTCGCCCAGTACCCCTTCCGGATTGACCTGGTCATAGAACAACTTGCCGCTGGCATCGAAGCGCCGGTCATTGAAGTTCAGCGGGTAGTCGTAGGGATGGCTCGGCAGTCGAAGGGCATTGGGGTTCGAATCGGCTTCGTTGCCTGAGTCCAGTTCGTCGAACAGGAAATAGAAGCCTGCCAGCCCGAGATAGAGGTTGGGTGCGGTGAAGTCGAGCGTGTGGTCGTGGTAGAAGAGCGTACCCAACGCTTCGGTAGGGTCGCCAACCAGATCCTGGCGGGCTTCGAATCCGGCCTTCACGTTGGAATAGAGGTGGTCCTTGAAACGACCGTTGGCCGTCAGCGTCGGGCCATGCTTGTTGGGGCTGTAGTAATCGCCCGGGAAGCCATCGCTCTCCGACCCGCAATGCAGGTTGTGCAAGTGAGTGGAGATTTCCGGCGTACCGAACCCCACATGGTCTTGTGGCAACTTGTTGTGGATGCGGCAGATTTGCGAGCGACCGTAGCGCGCAAAGAATGTGGCGCTGGGCATGGTCAGGTCCGGGTTGTTGTTGGCCTGAAACCCCCATAGCCGCTGCGGCGGATAGGAGGGGCTGTACACCCAGTCGTTTCGCTCGGTTGCGCTGATCTCGTAGAGCAGCGCCCCTGGTGAAAACTGCGCCCAGCGCTGATGGGGATTGCGTCCAGCCTCGCCTGCGCCGATGTTGGCAACTTCCGTAGGCGCTGGGCTCAGGGACGCCAGCGCCGCCACCGGATTCACCTGCTTGGGCAATTCATGGGCCCAAGGCACAGTGGCCGGGCTGGGAGGAAACACAGGCGGCGCAATTTCAGCCCGGGCCTTTGTACCGGTCATGAGCAGCGGCGCCGCCATCGTCGCTGCCGTCAATTTCAGAAATGTCCTTCTTCCCTCGCCGTCGGCCGAGTCCTCCGGCCGACCTGTCGCGTGCTCGCAGTCAGGGCGTTTCATGACTCTCTCCAGTTACCAGCCCGCAACACCGGCAGGACGCCTTGAGGCATCTCTAATGAGAATTGCACCAGTGCAGGTATGGGCTTGTTGAGCATTCGCTCGTTTTGTTTAGCGCCGCAGAACGTCAATAACATGACTAAAGAGCAGGTGTTTCAAAATGTAAACGCCATATAGCCACCAAATTGACGCTTCCATCGGGTTGGCTGAATGGACCAGGAAATACAGCTGCAACGGGGGGGAGTGCTTACACAACGACGGCGATCGCAGGGGTGTCAGCGGCCGAAAGATCCAGGTAAAGCGCCCGAAGCGCAGGCGGAGCGGAAGGGAAAAACTTGCCGGATGGCGATTGTTTGACGACGGGGGATGCGACCAGGCAGCCCCAACAGCCAGGAGGAGCATGCCGTTCATGATGCCTTCGAGATGTGCCGCCAGCTCCATCCGTGGATTGGCGCAGCGTGCTTCGACCAGGCGGGTAACAAGGCTGCGCAGAAGAGAAGCATCCCAGGGCGCAGCAAGCACCGCCGGGCCTCGATCATTCCGCCCCCTGACATGAGCCTGATTTCTTCGCTCCACAGTCAAATCCAGGCGGGGTATCACCACCCTGTGCCTCAGGACTCAGCCACGCACCAGGTAGGCGCCGTGCGGAACGCGGTGCTGCAGTTTCTTGCACTTGCCAGGGGCTGGTTGCTGGCCAGCCGGCCGATCAGGGAACCATATTCGGCACTTGCCACGCGGCGGCATGTAACCACGGGGAATAGGCACGCCTTCAGAGGCCGGCTGCGTCTCAAAGGAAGCCGCTTGCAGGTCACCCTCGCCGCCAGCCTGCCAATCACCCGCCTGACTTTCCGGTGCCATAGTGGCAGAGGACGTCACGCCCCCTTCCGCAGGGTCAAACTGTTCGATGGCGGCTATACCGGCCGCAGGCTGCCTGTCTACCTCCTGATCCAGGCCCACCTGGATTTCGGCCAGTTCGTCCACCTCCACCTCAGCCTCGGCACCGGTTGACACGCCCGGCCCCATGGCTTGCCGGGCCGCCTGGATCAGTTGGAGATTGCGGTTGCGCAATTCGGCGTTTTCGCCAGTGCGCGCATTGGATCTCGTGGCCAGGGCCACGGCCTGCTCGTAATGCCCCTGCTGGAACCGCACCTGCCCCAGATAATGCAAGGTGGCGGGGTTATCCGGCTCGATCCGCAAGGCACGCTCCAGCGTGTCGCCAGCCTGCTCCACCTCGCCAAACTCCAATTGCAGCGACGCAGCCTCCAGCAGTGCAGTCGACGCACCATTGTTCTGCAGGACTGTCCTGCGATCGGCAGCTAACGCAGGCAGCGACGCGACCGTACAGATGGTCAGCATCAGGATCGAAATAAAGCTCTTGGGTTGCATCGAGGGCGTTCTCACCTGATCCAGGACCGACCTCTCGGTACGGCGGGCAGTGGGTCTTTTTCCGTTATCAGCCATCGGCTGCAGGCCGGCACCACACACCGGAACGTATGGCCGGGATGGCGGCGATCTCCGACCCGGCAGTTGCCCTGAAGTTCCCACCCGGCCCTGCCAGCCACCTGTGAGTGCCCCTGCCCATTCTGCCGCCAGGTCCGCGAGGCCGTTTACGAATCGGCACCGACCGCATCCAGTGGTGGGCCATGGTCCCGGCGTCGTGCCCTATGCCGAGGCTGCGCGCGCGGCTTGGAATCCAGATACCTGCGCATGTGGCGGGTCCTGATGTTCGGTCGTTGACACTCGGGCTGATAGGACTAACTTAAAGATGTGGGAAAATTTCCCACGCAGTAAATCTCACTTACTCAGAGGAATCGTGCAAAAAGCGCAGTTGCTCATTCATGTTGCAAATGGATGGCCGCGCCGGGTGGCGGGCCGCTCCGATGGGCAGCTGGAAACTTACCGGTCATTGCGTTCGATACGGAGATGACTACGCAACTCCAAGCGGAGGTGCATCATGCTGCTCAAGAAATGTTTGTTGGCTCTGGCCATTGGCGGAGTCCTTTCGGCGTCGACGGTCCTGGTGCCTGATTACGTCAGTAGCTTCTCCAGCGTGTATGCCAAGGATGGAGGCGACGGCGGGGGCGGTGGAGGTGGTCATGGCGGAGGCGGTCACGGTGGCGGCGGCTCTGGTGGCGGTGGTTCCGGCGGCGGTGGCGGCTCCGGTGGAGGAGGCTCTGGCGGTGGCGGCGGCGGTTCCGGTGGCGGTGGCGGTGGCGGTGGCCACGGCGGCGATGGAGGCGGCCACGGTGGTGGCGGACATGCCGGCGAAGGCGGCGGCCACGGTGCAGGTGGACATGCAGGCGATGGTCATGGCGGCCCGGGGCACGGTGACGCCGATCATGGGGTCGCTGGCAACCGCGGTCCTGGAAATGCCCGTGACAACGATGCAGATGATGATGCAGATGCCGCAAGAGATGCGGCCAAAGCCGATGCAGATGCCGCCAGAGATGCGGCTAGAGCTGCTGCAGATGCGGAAAGAGACGCTGCCAGGGCTGCTGCAGATGCGGCCAGAGACGCTGCCAAAGCAGCTGGCGTAGCGGGCGCGGATGCGGCCAGGGATGCTGCCCGAGCCCAGGCAGATGCAGCCAGGGACGCTGCCCGAGCTGCTGCAGATGCAGCCCGAAACGCTGCCAAAGGTGCCGCAGAGGCAGCCCGAGAGGCTGACGAAGACGCCGCAGATGCTGCCCGAGAGGCTGCCGAAGACGCCGCAGATGCGGCTCGAGAGGCTGCCGAAGATGCCGATGATGCGGCCCGAGAAGCTGCCGAAGAGGCCGCAGATGCGGCTCGGGAAGCTGCCGAAGAGGCCGCAGATGCGGCGAGAGAGGCTGCGGAGGATGCCCCTGACGCACCGGATGTCGATGCAGTCGAGGTTGAGGCTGAACCCAATAACGCCCCCGATGCACCGGATGTCGACGTCGTTGAGGTGCAGCAGTAAGCCCGCGAGTTCCACAGTGAACACGCAGGCAAACCCGTAGAAAACGTCCCGGGAGCGTGAGGGACGTATCCAGCAGCGAGTCGCAAGCCCTGAAAAGTCGCGGGGCTTGCGACTCCTCCTCGCTTTTTTCGTCATCCGCCGCTGCTTGGATCATGCCTGTCCACTTGGGCACGGTTGTGCCCACGTGCCACAACAGGACGGTACGCATGATCCTGAGCATCATGCCGGTCTCCCGCCTCTATCGCCCCCCGTACCTGAAGAAAGCCGACATGCGCGACAGCGGCTCAAATGGTGCCGCATATTCGCCAGCCAGACGCTCGGCAGCAGTGCATCGCCGGAGAGGATCGTCCAGCAGTTGGGCCATAGCTCGACGGCCATCGCCTTCAAGCACTACGTCAAACTCATCATCAAGGACGGCCCCGACATCGTAGGCAAGCCGAACAACATTCCGGACCGCTGAAACGATCCGTATCGACTCCAGGTTGCGAGGTCGGGAAGGTGCAGCTATCAACAATGTTCCACTTCTACCTACACAAGGAGTTCCACCATGAGTGCACGCTTCTCGGTGAAAAGGGTCCCACGGCAGGTCAAAGGGATAAGAAATGGTGAAATTAGCGGAGGAACGGCGCTTGATCCCTACTGGTACCGGATTATCGACAGGGCGACCGGCGACTTCGTTGGCGGCAAGCATGAAGAAGAGACCATGGCGATAGGTGAATGCCAGAAACTGAACACCAGGACCTGATATGCGCGAACTCTCAGCGCCGTTCAGAGCGCTGACCCGCTAAAGAACACTGGGGCCCCCTCTTTCTAGGCGGCCCCAGTGTTCTTTGCTCTCGAAATCGTCCCCCAATGCTCCCATTTGGCCTTATCCGGGCCCAAGCGACCGGGAGACTTTCGACCGCCCCGCAGCCTCCCCGGCCGCCGGTCATCGACGCTCGAACCTTTCACACAATTTTCACAAGCCCAGGCGCACAGTCAAATCAGCTGAAGGACCAGCCCCATCCGAAGTACGTAAAGCCCCGCCCCGCTCGCGCGGGGCTTTTCGTTTCTGGCGCTTCGTCAGGTTTCTACGCCCTTCGCTCTTCCAGGGTCCATAGTGATTGTCCGCCCACCTGAAACGCACCTGCCGGAGGCCGCCATGAACAGACGAGACTTCCCAGGGCATGCCGCCTGGACCGAAACGCGCATCAATGGAGACCATGTGCTGGCCTTCGTAGCCATCCAGCCCCACAACAGCGAGGATGAGCCACACCTTCACCAGGTCTACGATCGCTCCTATTTCCTACGTCGCTCCGATGCCATCAAGGCGGCCGAGGATGCTCTGGGAAAATTGAAACAGATCGATGAGTGCGGAAGACCGTGGTTCAGTTCGGCAGAATGCTGAGCGCTTTCATCCTGGCCCCTCCAAGTTCCCCCTCCACTACTGCGTGTCGGAGCTGAAACCTGACGCAGGGTAACCGGGCCAACGGCAGCATCGAGCAAGACCTTTCGAGAAAGAAGAGAACAGATTTATTTACCTAGAATGGATCTGTTCCCTTTGCCTTGAGAGGAAACATCCTGTGCAAGCCATCACCCTCCCAACGTACAGCGATGTCGTCGCGGCCGCCCGGCGAATAGCGGGTTTTGCTCATCAAACCCCTGTGCTCACCTCTCGCACCATCAATGAGGAAATCGGGGCGCAGCTGTACTTCAAATGCGAAAACCTGCAGCGCACGGGCTCCTTCAAGTTCCGCGGGGCTTTCAACTCGCTCGCGAAGTTCAGTGAGCAGCAGCGCAAGGCCGGTGTGGTGGCGTTCTCGTCTGGAAACCACGCGCAAGGCATTGCATTGGCCGCTGCGCTGCTGCAGATGCCAGCCACGATCGTCATGCCGACCGATGCACCTGCGGCGAAGGTGGCCGCCACCAAGGGGTACGGCGCAACGGTCGTCTTCTACGACCGATATACCGAGGATCGCGAGGCGATCGGCCGCTCTTTGGCCCAGGAACGCGGTATGACCCTGATCCCCTCCTACGATCATCCAGATGTGCTCGCGGGCCAGGGCACCGCTGCGAAGGAGCTGTTTGAGGCCGCCGGCAAGCTCGACGCGCTCTTTGTGGGCCTGGGTGGTGGCGGGATGCTCTCGGGAACGACCCTGTCGACCCGTGCATTGGCGCCGGACTGCCTGTTGTACGGCGTGGAGCCGGAAGCAGGGAATGATGGTCAGCAGTCTTTCCGCTGTGGCGCGATTGTCCATATCGACACGCCGGACACCATCGCCGACGGTGCCCAGACCCAGCATTTGGGCCAATACACCTTTCCCATCATTCTCAATGGCGTGAACGAGATCCTCACCGTTTCGGATGCTGAACTGATCGAGGGTATGAAATTCTTTGCCCAACGAATGAAAATCGTCGTCGAGCCTACTGGCTGCCTGGGTATTGCGGCAGTTCGGAAACTGAAGGATCAACTCAACGGCAAGCGGGTTGGCGTGATCATTACCGGCGGAAATATCGACATCGAAAAGTTTGCAAGGCTCCTCCAGTCCTAGAGCATCCCAGCTATGTCGACTCGGATGGGAGGCGCCGTGAACGGTAGAAGAGCAACGCTGCAGCGCCAAGCTCCAAGTAAACAAGACTCACGAAATCGCTTTGCTCCATGAGCAGCGCCAGTGTCTGGAAGGCGCTCGCCACCACGAAGCACCATGCTGCCATGCGGAGGCCTTTCTGCCGCTGCTGAGCATTCCGTTGCATCACCACCATCCCTATGCCGATCAACCGTCCGCAGAGTGTATCCCAGCGGGACCGCATCGCCTGACTGGTCATAGCGCTTTACCTCCCACCCGCGTCTCCGTATCAGGCGTGTCGGGAGCGATTGGGTGGTCCTTCTGGGAGTACAGATAGTCCCTCAGCAACCGATCCGCCTCTCGCCGGATCTCATTTGGCAGATCAGTGTTACGGGCTAGCCCAACCAGGAGGTCCCAAGTTTGATAGACCGATTGAATGCGCTGATTCGAAAGATTCATACAGTGCCCTCTACGTTCGATTGAATGGTTCGCGCCTATGGATGCGTTCCACGGCGAGGTCAATGTATTGAATCTGGTCAAGGCCAAATATCGCCGTTCGCAGGAACCTGGCGTGGCGATTACGGCCAAGTACTTGTAGTGAATCGACTACACCGCTCGCTCGACAACAGCAAGGCGATGCTGCTGGTATGCCGGATCGGGCAGAGAAATCAGCAGCAGATCGAGCGACCTAGCTCGAAATGGTCTGATCACCGCCGAAGCCACGGTGTCTACCGAACAGGCCCCCATCGGAGAGCATCATGCAAAGGCCCACTCAGCAGCACGCAGCCGGCCTGGCAATGGCCAAAGAAGTCGCAACCACCGTGGGCATGTGCGCCGGCGATCTGTCAGCCATGCTCGACTCGCTGATGAACGAAGCAATCAGCTCACCCTATGGGCGCCCGGCACTGGACGAGCTTTTCGACTTGGCCAGCGAACTGAGGAAGTCCGGCGCCAGCACCTCCCAGGAGTTGCACCAGACGGACTTCGAAAGAGGCATTGGGTTCGCCTTGACCATGGTCCTGGCGCGAATCAAGACGCTGCAGTGACCACCCTCCCCGCCCTCGCAGGCCGGGGGTGGACTAACCGCTTTGGCGTTCGATCCAACCAGCCGCCTGCTCGATCTCTGAGATCGGGTTGTTGCCGCGTGAGTGCTCCAGCCAACGGTATCTGGGGTCGTCACTGACCAGGCCAGCGGTCGCCTTCTGGACCACCTGGTCACCTACACCGAGATCCCTCGCGGCAGCCAGGACCGCCACCAGCGCCTGCTTCAAGGCGATCTCTTTGTCGCGGTTCATCGAAATCCTCTTGATACAACGCCATGCCACCAATGAGGAAGCTAAAGCAGGCGCCGCCGCCACGCTACAGGACGCCTGGCGGTCCCTGCTGGACGGCCAAGACTGGGCGATTGACGGATACACATGAAGGGTAGATCCAGGTTCCACCGCGACGACTTCAATCATTCCGAGGAAGCAAAGTCCGGGATTGTGCCGTCGAAAATGAAAGCGCCCCCAGCAGCACCGGCAGCGACGGTTGTCCGCGGCCTGCCGTCAGGCGCCAACCAGGGCAGGCAGGCGATGCTGCACACGGAGAGCCACCGCCGCGCTTGCTCGTCTCATCAACACGACGATCACTTGCCATAACCGGGGTCCATATAAAACGGCACTTTGGCATCTTCTTGCTCTTCATCCCAAAAAGCGCAGGTTCGGAAGTCCTTGTGGTCAACGATGTCGTGAGTATCGAAGCTGACCATATACGGCTGACGCTCACCTTTGTGGGTGAATAGATATTCAAAGCAAGTGCCTGGCTGAGCCTTGCGCGTCATGGTCATGGCAGGCTCACCCGCGATTTCAAGGACCTGCCGCTTGCTCATGCCCTTCTCGACTTTCGCCACCAGTGGTTGGTCACGATAGGTCAAGGGGTTGCCGATACAGCCGCCGACCGCGGCTATCGCTACGATCGTTATGAAATGCCGCTTTTTCATGGCCGCTCTCCTGATGCGAATACGTCGAGGAGAATTCCAATCTCGAGGGTATTGCTTAAATTAGAGTCGTTTTTTCGATGGGCGAGTGGCCCACTGCAGACCCGCTCCGGCAACTTCGGATCGCTCGCCAATGGCAGCTCTGACTCGGCTGGAGCGACACCGGCCTGGTGGACAAGGGCAGAAACCGAACACAGCGGCGCACCGATATCCTCAGCATCCGCGCCCGCAGCGCCGATATGCGCAATGGCCCCGCGAAAAAGCACGAACGCAGCCGGCACAAGGAGAGCCTCGGCGAAATCCTCCGCACCCTCGGCCAGGACTACCACGACGTGCTCGGCCTGGTCAGCCCAGCAACAGATCAGATCCTGCTCGCCGTTTTCCAGCTCGACGTGTTCATCCCACGGACGGTCTGCACCCTGCTTCATAAATCGCGCCTTGATCCGGCGCCATGCGGGCCCCCGAACCCACCCCGCTCGATGCCATAGCACCGCTACGACGAAGGGTCAGCCATGCCTGCTGTTAGACATAGCCTGTGAGGCACGTAGTCGCGGCGCGCTGCTTGCCGAAGTGCAGGGCATCTTCTGGATCTACGCGAATGACGCCTAGCGCTTTACACAGGTCGCCCTCGAAATACAGGTGCTCCGATTTGAACCGGCCGTCAGGGAGATACACCCCCACAAACACAACCTCCACCACGCCATAGAACAAGCCGACCATGACAGAGCAGGACCGATCCCTGCCGGCCTCGAAGGAATGTTCTTTTGCGTCCGGGTACCTGACGATGAACTGCTGATAGACGTAGCTGCGATCCATCCTTCCTCTCCTTGTCTGGCTCCGTGTCCGACAAGTAACCCATAGCCCACTTAATGTCATAGCGCCACTACGACGAAGGATCAGCCATGCCTGAAAATCGCACCGAGGCGCTCATTGTCGACGCCGCTGCCCGCGGTTGGTCGAAGACGCAGACTCGCGAGGCCCTGGGAATCTGCACCTACGCCTTCTGGCCAATGCTGCGTGCCCCGCCGCTCCTGTGCTGGTCGGCACCAAGATCGGGCTGTCGAAATACGCGAAAGTCCTCGCGGCGCGGGCGCTCAATCACGACAGCTTATTTGCAAACCCTCTCAAGCATCCTGATGGGCCGGCAGGGTGAATTGGACCACTGCACCCCGGGGCTGGCTGGCGCTTGCCCACAACCGGCCGCTGTGGCTCTCGATGATGGAGCGGCAGATGGATAGTCCCATGCCCAGGCCGGTGGGTTTGGTGGTATAGAACGGCGCGAAGACCTGCTCGGCCGACTCGGAGGCGAACCCCGGTCCCGAGTCGCTCACCGTCACCTGCACACAACCAGTGCTGTTCAGCGCCGTACCGATCTGCAGCCGCCGCTCGCCTTCGTCCACGCTATCCATGGCCTCCAGCGCATTGATGATCAGGTTGAGCAGCACTTGTTGCAGCTCGACCCGGTCTCCCTCGATCAAGGGCAAGGCAGCCGCCAGCTGCGTATGCACCTGCACGCCATGCTTGCTGGCCGGGCAATGGGTGAACTCGACCATCTCGCGGATGGCCTCGTTGATGTCCACCGGTTCTTTCTGCTGGGGCGCCTTGCGGATCATTCCGCGAATCCGACCCAGCACATCCGCCGCTCGGTTGGCGTCCCTGATGATGTTGCTGAGTACCAGCCCCACCTCGTCCAGGTTCGGTGGCTGGGCGCCCAACCAGCGCTGCGCAGCATGGGCGTTCGTGACGGTGGCGCCGATAGGCTGGTTGACTTCGTGGGCGATAGAGGCGGCGAGCTGCCCCATGGTGGCAACGCGGTTGGCGTGAGCCAGCTCCGTCTGCACTTCGCGATAGCGCCGTTCGCTTTCACGCGCCTTCTCTTCGGCTTGTTTGCGCTCGGTGAGATCGAGGACGAAGGCTACGCCCTCCTGGCGGCTGGCCTCAAAGGTGGCCACAGCGACGATCACCGGCAGTCGACTGCCATCCTTGCGAACGTACTCCTTCTCAAAGGGCTGCGCCCAGCCGACCCTGACGGCGTCCATCATCGCCTGCTCGGTATCCCCGAACAGCTCCGCGGGTGTCAGGTCCCGCCAACCGATACTGCCGAAAACCACATCTTCCCGCCGATAACCCACCATGCGCAGGAACGCGTCATTGGCCTCGGTGATCTCGCCATCGTTCCTCCAGAGAACGATGCCAATGATGTTGGCATCCATCAGGCGGCGGATCTTGGTTCCGCGCTCCGCCACGTCGCGGTACAGGCGAGCGTTTTCCAGGGAAATCGCCGCCTGGGAAGCCACCAGTTTCAACACGGCGGTCCGGGCTGGGCTGAATGCCCGACCGGTCAGGTTGTTCTCCAGATAGAGTGCGCCGATGAGCTTCGTCTGATTCATCAGCGGCAAGCAGAGAATCGAGCGTGTTCGGTGATTGCGCACGTACGGGTCCGCAGCGAAGGGCGACTGGGTCAGGGCATCGTCGAGCACCAGGATCTCCTGGGTACGCAGCACCTGGTAGAGCACCGACTCCGGCAGCCGCGCCTCGCCCGCCGGCACATCACCCAACCGGGTCCCGCCATCTCCGGCGGTCAACTCCGCTGCGATCCGATGTTCGCCGCCCTCTGACAGAATCAGCAGCCCTCGCTCCGCACCGGCCTGCTCAAGTGCGATACGCATGACCATGTCGATCAATTTCTCCAGGACGATCTCCCCCGAGACGGCCTGCAACACCTTGAGCACGGTGGCCAGGTCAAGGTGCTCCACCGGTGCCGCGATCGTCGTGGTCGGACGCGGCGGCGCCCCCTCCGCCCTCAGGTGGGGGTACTTCGCTTCCAGCTGCTGCACCTTGCCATCGGCGCCCCAGCACAGGTAAGCGTATCGGGCGCCCTGCAGGTATACGCGGGAGATCTTCTCGAAGCCGCGCGCCGCGTAAAAGCGCGACGCCAGTTCGTTAGCCAGCGCCTCGATGTGAACGAAGCCACTTTCCTGGGCCAATCGGATGGCCTGTTCATAGAGGTGCTCAGCTGCCAGCACCCGGCCGGAGGCACGAGCGATTTCGGCGGCGACCAGGGCGACCCGGCTGGCGAAGTTCTCCGGACACTGCTCCGCCCACACCTCCAGTTGCCGGCAGTGTGCCTCCATGGCGTCCAGGTGATGGGCGCGTTCATCGAGGGGCGCCTGTTCGCTCCAGGCGGAGCGGGCCAGCGCACCGTAGAAGTGGTACTCGGCCTCTTCGAAGAACGAGTACGTGCTCCAGAGCAGTCGCTGTGCCTTTTCGGCCGCCTCCATGGCGGCGCCGAAGTCGTCGGCGGTGTAGCGCGCCTGCAGTTGGCGGATCCAGTACCAGCAGGCCGCCAGGGCCCGGTCGGAACCGCTGGACAGGTGGGCCTCGGTGCGCTGCTCGCTGTACTGTCCGTCATCAAAGCAGCCGAACTCAGTCGTCAGGCCACGGAGCATGCGAATCAACGCCAGCTGCGTGTTGATGAAGTCATGGACCAGGCCGAACCGAACCTTCTCGGCATACGCCAGGCCCCGCTCCGCTTCGACCTGCACCTCAGGCAGCGGCTCGCCGGCGAAGAGCAGGTCCGAGTTGCGGCTGTTACCTGCGTAGGCAGCATAGGGAAGGTCGCCGACCCGGTTCGCCGCCTCGAAGGCATGGCGCAACAGGCTGCGACACTCCCGCACCGGACGGACCCAGCGCACCATGAAGATCGAGAAGCACAGGTAGGTGCTGGCCTCGAAGCGCTTCAGTCCCCGTCGTTCCACCAGTTCGCAGCCGAGCCGGCCGAAGCGGTAGCCGGCCTGGTAGTCGCCGAAGCGACGCCCGGCAACCCTTCCGACATTGGCGTAGAGCACACAGGAAGCGTCGCAGTTGCCCCGTTCAAGGCTGAAGCTGACCGCCTTGCAGATCGTCAGGCAGGTGAGGTTCGCATCCGTCTGCAGCGCCGGTGCGAAGAGTTTGCTGAGGGCGTCGACGGTCGCCAGGGAGGCCGCATCCTCCATCAACGGCAGGTCAACGAGGTCCTCGATGGTGCGGTCGCCGAGCAGCGCCCAGATGTGGTCGTACTCACGGCGGACTTCGTCGTCGCTCGGATGCGGCACCCACTCGATGCCCACAAGCCTGAGGTAGTCCAGGCAAACCGCCACCGCGCGGTCGCTGCGGCCCAGCAGCAAGTAGACGTCCATTCGCAAACAGGTCACTTGGGCCTGCTCCACGGTGGTCCCGGCGCGGAGGGACAACCGCTCCAGCCGCTGGTCCGCAATCGCCAGTTGCCCGGTGAGAAATTCGCATTCGGCACGATTCAGTTCCAGGGCGAAGAACAGGTCGTGCCGGCGCTCCCAACAGCCCTCCCCCAGCAGCTCGAGACCGGCGGCGAGGTAGGCGAGCGCCGAGGCGTAGGCAGTCGATGCCTTGGCGCGCTGACCAGCAACCAGGTTCAACTCCGCCAGCCGTTCCCGCTCACCCACATCGCTGAGCAGTTCGGCGCCGCGGTTGAGCTGCCCCACGATCTCGAAGATCGCCTCCTCGAGTTTTTCCGTGGGCGTCTGCGCGTCCATCAATTGCCCGATTCGCAGATGGGCCTGAGCGCGGGCGCCGACGGGAATCAGCGAGTAGGCGGCCTCGTGAATCCGGTCATGGACGAAGGCATAGGCACCTTCCTGCTTCTCCACCAGCTCCTGGCGCACGGCCTCCCAGAGCACGCCGCGGACCTGCCCCTGCGAGGTCCCCAGCGCAGTGGCCAGGGTTTTCACTTCGGCGACGTTGCCAAGGCAGGCCAGCTGCTGCAGCGCCTGCTGCGTCTCCACCGGCAGGCGCGCCAGCTTCCCCAGCATCAGGTCCACCACATTATCGGTGTACCCCTTGGCATCGATACTCTGCGGGTTCCAGCTCCACTGCCGGGTGTCGTGGTCGAACCGCAGCAGGCTTTCCTCCGCCAGCGTCTGGAGGAACTGGACCACGAAGAACGGGTGGCCGGCAGTCTTGTCCAGCACCAGCCGGGCTAGCGGTTCGATATGCGCCGGCTCGCAATGCAGGGACTCTGCGATCAGTTGTTCGATATGGAGCCTGGCCAGCGGTGCCAGGGTGATTTCGTCGATTCGCACACCCGCACTGCGGATGGCCCTGAGCTTGTCCGCCAGCGGGTGCGCAGCATCCACCTCGTTGTCGCGGTAGGCCCCGATCAGCATCAGATACCGCATATCCGAACGGACCAGCAGGTCCTCCAACAGGTCCAGGGTCGCCGCGTCGAGCCATTGCAGGTCGTCGAGGAACAGCGCCAGGGGATGTTCCGCCCGGGCGAACACCCCGATGAAACGCCGGAACACCAGCAGGAAGCGACACTGCGCCTGTTGCGGCTCAAGCTCCGGGACCGGTGGCTGTTCGCCGATGATCAGCTTCAGGTCGGGAATGAGGTCGGTCATCAGTCGCGCGTTGGGCTCCAGCGCCTCCAGCAACGCGCCCCGCCAGGTCGCCAGTTCGGCGTCCCTCTTGCAGAGCAGCATCCGCACCAGGCTCTGAAAGGCCTGCACCAGCGTCGAATAGGGGATGTCGCGCTTGTACTGGTCGAACTTGCCGGAAGCGAAGAGCCCTCGCGGCGGCACCAGCACCTTGTGCAGTTCATTGACCACAGAGGACTTGCCGATGCCGGAGTACCCCGAGACCAGCACCAGCTCAGGCGTACTACTGCCGATGATCCGGCCAAACGAGGCGATCAGTGCGCCCACCTCGTAGTCCCGGCCGTACAGTTTCTCGGGAATCAGGAGTCGGTCCGGCACGCCCTGCCCGTCCAATGGGAAGTCATTGATGTGGCGCTGCCGCTGCCAATCCGCCAGGCAACGCCGCAGATCATGTTCGACGCTGGCGGCGGACTGGTAGCGCTCCTCGGCGGTCTTGGCGAGCAGTTTCATGACGATGTGGGAAACCACGACCGGGATGCTCCCCAGTCGCTCACTGGGTGCAACGGGCTTCCTGGCGATATGGCAATGCACCCATTCCATGGCGTCGTTGGCTGTGAAGGGCAGCACTCCCGTCAGCATCTGGTACAGGGTGACGCCCAGGGCGTAGAGGTCGCTCCGGGAATCGATCGAGCGATTCATGCGTCCGGTCTGCTCCGGTGCCATGTAGGCCAGGGTGCCGGCGATAGTCTCGGGTGGCGCGGGCGTCTGTCGCTCACGGGGCAGACGCGAGGCAAGGCCGAAGCCGGTGAGGCGGGCCTGCCCGTCGACGCAGTTGACCAGGATGTGGGCGGGTTTGAGGTCCTTGTGGACCAGCCCGCGCTGGTGCAACTTGCCCAGCGCGCCGGCAATGCTCACCGCCAGAAGCAGGAAGGTCTCTGTCTCCATCGGCGCGCTGAGCAGCCCCGCCAGGGACTCGCCGCCGGGGTCCTCGAGCACCAGTTGCATCCGTCTGCCTTCACGAACCAGCTCAAGCGGCCGGACGGCCCAGGCGCCATCCAGTTCGTCCTTCAGGCCGAATTCATGAGCCATGCGATCGAGGCTGGCCGGCGCGGGCTGCTCTGCGGCCAGGCGCGCCACCAGCACCCCGGCGTCACCCTGCCCCATTCCCTTCTCTCGAAACAACACACGCTCGCCATCGTCCCACAGTGTCTGCAGCCTACTACCCATCGATGCAGGTACCCCATGTCGTTTCTTGTCTGCAACCTATCGCGATCGGCGCCCCGTCCGTCCTCGGCCTGGTATCTGCGTGCGATAGTCGGCCGCCCCTTTTCCCCCGGGTTGGCAGTAAAGCGTTCAGCCCGCTGGCTGGCGCTGGGCGCAAGTCAGCCCGACTTCTGCAATGGCGGCGAAATACCCAAAACCCCCGATCGCCTGACGAGATCCGCAACCGAGCGGACCCCAAGTTTTTTCATGACCTGTCCGCGATGCACCTTCACGGTCACTGGGCTGATGTTAAGTTCGGCGGCGATCTGCTTGTTCATCAGGCCCGCCACGACGAAGCCCATCACTTCCTGCTCCCGAGCGGTGAGCGACTCATAGGCTGCGCGCAACGAGGCCATGGACTGCTCGGCCGCGAGGCGCGCCCGATCCTGCGCCAGGGCGACGGCAACCGCGTCCAGCATGTCCTGGTCACGGAAGGGTTTGGCCAGGAAATCGACCGCTCCAGCCTTCATCGCCTTGACGGTCATTGAGATATCGCCATGCCCGGTCATGAACACGATGGGCATGCGTATGTCGCTCTGCTTGATCTGCTCCAGGAAGGCCAGGCCGCTTTCACCACGCAGACGCACTTCGAGGAGCAGGCAGTTGGGGGCGTCGACTTTCGGGAAGGCCAGAAACGCCTGCAACGACTCGAACGTTTCCACCCGCAGGCCGATGGAGCGCAGCAGCCCATGGAGGGCCATACGCATGGACTCATCGTCATCGACCACATAGACCACCGGCTCCCTGCTGCCGCCAGGGCCAGGAGCACGCTTTGAATGCGACCGCGAACTCATCTCCGCCTCCTTTTCACCGACCGGTCGTACATCTGGCAGGTGCAGAAACTCAGTCCAAGGCACCAGGGCAGGCCGACCAACGCCCTGAACGCGCGAGGCTATCGCGCCTGAGAAGTCAGCAGCCAGGACAAACTTCGCGGATTTCCTGCCACGACAAATACGCCCCCGGCCCCTGGGTTCCCGAATTGCGTACCAGCTTATGCGGGCGAGAACCGAGGCGTCATTTGTACTTGGAGTCGGTCGGACTATCCCCCGGACTCAGGCAGCCATACCTGAGTATTGCTTGGCACCCTACCCGTGCCGACAGGTGCGACACGCCGCTGTCACGGGCTTGGTGAGCTACTGATGACAAGTGTTCCCGACTGGTGCGAGTGGCTGAGCGCCTCACGAAGAGCGCCGACTATACCTAGGTGTAATTTGCCAGGTGACAAGAGCGGGTATCGTTGTAACGAACGAAGACGCCGTCGTGAGCGCCCCCCCAAAAATGCCGGAAACTAAAACTCGCAATACGGCTGTCATTGCAATTGTGGATGACGACGAATCTGTTCGTACGGCACTGGATGCCTTGTTGAGATCCAGCGGATACCACGCGCGAACCTATTGCGATGCCCTGGACTTCCTGAACTCCGACGGTCCCGCCGAAACCCACTGCCTGATCTCGGATATCCAGATGCCGGGCATGAGCGGCCTCGAACTGCATGACAGGCTCGTGACCATGGGGCTTCGCCTTCCAACCGTCTTCATCACCGCGTTCCCCGAGCCTTCGCCCCTCATGGGTAACGTTTCTCCGGACCTGCTCGCCTGCCTACTACGCAAGCCTTTCGAGGCCGACAAGCTTCTTGCATGCGTCGAATCCGCCCTCCGACGGCGTAGTTGAAGTTCCACATCAGTCTCCTGATGACCAACAGCTGACTTCGCATAGCAGGCCTGACCTCATGCACATTTCTACCGACCTCCCGTAGAAGTGTGTTTGGACACAAGTTCTCTCGTTGTCTTGCCCTTCTCCCATCATCCCGCCGACGTTGAACGAACGGTTTTGCGTTGTGGACCTGGGCGCTTTGGCGAGACGCAATGGCGGGAGCGATGAACGAAAGTATCAAGGCTCCGCACGAGGGTATGAACTCGCCGACTTCAGGTAGAAGTGATCCTGCATATCCGAAGGTTTATCGTGAATTGCTCTCAGCAATTGAATCAGGAAATACGCGGCCAACCCGTTCAACGGGAAAAAGACCTTGCAATTGCTGCGAATGAACTTCCGATCAATACCGAAGTGCAACTTCTTCCTGATAACCAACGTTCACCAGAAGGAAAAGAAAATGAACAAACTCACCATGGCATCCGGTGCTCCCGTCGTCGACAACGACAGCACCCAGACCGCGGGACCTCGAGGGCCGGCGCTGCTGCAGGATGTCTGGTTGCTTGAGAAGCTTGCCCATTTCGATCGCGAAGTGATTCCGGAACGGCGCATGCACGCCAAGGGTTCCGGCGCCTACGGCACATTCACTGTCACCCATGACATCACCCGCTACACCAAAGCCACTCTGTTCGCCACCGCAGGGAAGAAGACCGACGTCTTCGTGCGTTTCTCCAACGTGGCGGGCGAGCGCGGCGCGGCCGACGCCGAGCGTGATATCCGTGGCTTTGCCATCAAGTTCTACACCGACCAGGCCTATGGCGCTGGCGTCCGGGAAGCGGTGGAACGCGTCCACTGAGCAACGCTCGGCCCCGTCTGTGGCGGGGCCGACGGTCGACTACTGCAGAGGGTTGAACGTCATGAACCACGCCAAGGACAGCCTTTCCAGGCTCCCCTGCGGACAACGTCGTCACGCTTCCCTGCAGGTCAGGGAGCTGTCGGCCGCCACTCGGATAGAGCTGGTGGTGCTGCTGCAGCAACAGTACGCGCTCACTGCCGAGCTGCACGCCGACCTGCAGCTGGCCCAGTGGCTCCTGCGCCGCCTCAGCTTCAGGGCCCTGCGCAATGTGCTGCGCAGCATGGCCCTCATGGCAGCCAGCCAACTGGGCCAGCTTGCTCATCCCATCACGAGACTGGGCGGCTACCTGCCCGACGCCAAAGCGCTGCAGACCCAACTGCTTTTCGACAACACCGCATCCCTTGGCTTCCCGGATTGCATTGCACGGGTCCAGCGGGACATCGAAGAATTGGAGCGTCTGGCCGACTGCCTCAGCCGACTGCTGGAGGGCGCCTCGATCCGCAGCGAATCGCTCGACACCTTCCGGCTGGAGGACACACGACAGGCCGGCCGGCTGCTGGCGGCCAGGGTGCGTCATGTGCTGGCCCCCGAGGAGTCGCATCGACCTGGAGCTGATTTTCCCTGAGCGACAGCGCCAACCCACCGCAACTGCCGGAGTATCGAACAAGCCACCCGGCGCCGTCATCGTTTGCAACCGTGACCGCCGCCTTGGACGATCAATGATAAAATTCTGATGTCCCCCCCCGCGAATCCGACAACGGCAGGCCTATGAACACGCCCAGCGTCGAGTCTTCGCTCCAGCCCATGGACCAGCCTCGCCTGGTGGTCTTCGTGGTCTACCCGCAAATGGCGCTACTGGACCTCAGCGGTGCCCAAACCGTATTTTGGGCTGCCTCCAGGGCCATGACGAAACGGGGCCTACCGGGCTACCAATTGCGCACTTCCAGCCTGGAGGGGGGACTGATCGAGACAGTGGAAGGCATGTCCGTGGACACGCTGAGACTGGAGCAATCGCCAGACCAGCCCGTGGACACCTTCATCGTTCCCGGCGCTCCCGACATCTGTCAGACCCTCGACGACTACCAGCCACTGGCGAACTGGCTTCGCGTCGCCGCAGGCCGGGCGCGGCGCATTGCCTCGGTCTGTAGCGGCGCTTTCCTTCTGGCCAAGGCCGGCCTGCTGGACGGCCGCCGCGCTGCCACTCACTGGGCCATGTGCGACGCCCTGCGCGAGAGATTTCCCGAAGTCGAGGTGGACGCCGATGCCATCTTCATCCAGCAGGACCAGATCTGGACCTCTGCAGGGGTGACCGCCGGTATCGACCTGGCCCTGGCCCTGGTGGAGGCCGACTGCGGCCGCGAGGTATCCATGCAGGTGGCCCGTCAACTGGTGGTGTACCTCAAGCGGCCCGGAGGACAGGCCCAGTACAGCGCACTGCTGCAATCGCAGTCCCGCGACGCGGCCGTGTTCGATGGATTGCACCTGTGGATGGCGGAAAATCTGGGCGATGAAAAGCTTACGGTGGAAGACCTCGCGCAGCGGGCCCAGATGAGCCCGCGCAATTTCTCCCGGGTCTACAAGCAGAAAACCGGCCGCTCCCCCGCCAAAGCCCTGGAACTGTTTCGTCTGGAGGCGGCTCGGCGGATGCTGGAGAACTCATCCCGGAACATCGATCGGATCGCGCGGCTTTGCGGGTTTGGCGACGAAGATCGGATGCGCAACACCTTCCAGCGCAACCTCTCCATCTCCCCGCGGGATTACCGAAGCCGCTTCTCCCGGGCCGATTGAGCACGGTCGCTGCAATGCCCTGACCGGCTCAAGCGACCGCCCTGGGCCATTCCCATTGCTGGCCCAGATGGAAGCTGAAGCGCGAGCGCAGCCAACGCTCCCGAGGGTCATCATGACTCGTGCCGTGCCAGGCTATCGACAGGTCGCGCTCCGGCAGCTCCAGGGGCGCGAACTGCGCGCGCAGGTCCCGACGCACCATAGCGAGGGCCACGTAATCCGGCACCACGGCCAGCATGTCGCTGCCGGCAAGGAGTGCTGGCAACGCGCTGAACTGTGGTACCGCCAGTACCACCTTGCGCTGCCGCCCCAACCGGCTCAGGGCATGGTCGACTTCGTCGATCACATTGCCCACGGACGACACAACCACATGGGGACGCCTGCAGAAGTCGTCCAGGCCAAGGGTCCCGACTGCCCCGTCCGCCCGCAGCAGCATGGGCCGTATCGTCCGCAGTTGCTTGCGTCGGGCATTGGCTGGCAGATCGCGGGTATGGCTGACACCAAGGGAAATTTCGCCAGCCATGAGCAGCTGCGGCAGTTGCCACTGGTCCGTCCGACGCACCACCAGGGTGATGTTGGGCGCCTCGTCCCGCAGATGCCGCATCAGCATCGGCAGCAGGGCGTACTCCACATCATCCGAGAGCCCGATATGGAAAGCCGCATCGCAGGTCAGTGGATCGAAATCCTGGAAGCAGCTCAGGGCAGCAGCGATGCCGTCCAGGGCCGGCGCCAGCCGGGCGTGGATCTCCTCGGCCCGCGCCGTGGGCTCCATCACTCGCCCTGTGCGAATGAACAGAGGGTCGTTGAACATCGATCGCAAACGACCAAGGGCGGAGCTGATGGTGGGCTGGCCAAGGAACAGCTTCTCCCCCACCCGCGTGACGTTGCGCTCGCGCATCATGGTTTCGAAGACAACCAGAAGATTGATATCGGTACGCCGCAGGTCATTTCTGTTCATGGCATTCAGCGCCTCCAGGCACTCCAGGCAAGTGGATTCCTGTGGCAGCCGCACACCGCGTCCGCATCCGCAGGAACCAGCCGGCGCCAGGTCAGCTTATGCAGGGGCTCACACCCAGTCACTTGTACGTCGGGTCGCCTTCGCCATCTCTTCGGACTGTGCCTCTATACGCGGGTATCGCTGCATGGGTGCGCATGGCAAAAACCAAGGGATATTTGGCATAGGCGGTCGACTGCGTTCCTCTTAGGATTTGCCCGCCGAGGTGTCATCAGCCTCTATCAACAAGGAACACAGCTCAGCCATGAACAGCAGTACCACCGGCGCCGAGCCCTTCGTCTATGTCGTGGATGACGACAGCATGCTCCGAGAGTCCGTGGGCAGCCTGTTACGCTCCATCGGCCTACGGGTCGGATTGTTCGCCACCGCCAGCGACTTCATGTCCTTCACCCGCCCCGATGTGCCTAGTTGCATGGTCCTGGATGTACGCCTCCAGGGTGCCAGCGGGCTGGACTTCCAGAGTTACCTGGCTTCGTCCGACATCCACCTGCCCATCATCTTCATGACCGGCTACGGCGATATCGCCATGACCGTGCGCGCCATGAAGGCCGGCGCCGTCGACTTCCTCACCAAGCCTTTCCGCGACCAGGACCTGATCGACGCCGTTTCGCTTGCCCTTGCACGGGACCACCAGCGCCGCGAATCCGAACAAGGCATGCAGGTGCTGCGCATTCGCTACGAAACCCTCAGCGCCCGAGAGCGAAAGGTCATGGCACTGGCCGTGTCTGGTCTGATGAACAAACAGATCGCCGGGGAGATCGGGCTGAGTGAAATCACCGTGAAGACCCATCGTGGCCAGGCCATGCGCAAGATGAATGCGCGCACGTTTGCCGACTTGGTGCGCATGGCGGAGGCACTTGGATTGAATAGCGACTGACTTCAGCGCTTTTCTGCAGCCCTCCTGCATATACCTTCGTATATATGCAAGAGACCTAGGCTTACTTGTTCAATCCTCACGTAGAAGTGTCTGCAAAAAGACCCGCGAATAAGATTGCCCAACAGCGAACGACTTGAACGACTGAACTTTTTCACGCGTTTAAAAACAACTCCCATGTCGTCGCGATCAACTTGAAGAAGATTCTTCGAGGCCAATCATCCTTATTCGAGGAGCAAGTCATGAAGCAGCACATTCTGGTCATTGGTGCGGGGTTTGGTGGCGTCTGGAGCGCCTTGAGCGCCGCCCGCCTGTTGGACATGCACGATCGCAACGATGTGGAGATCAGCGTGCTCGCCCCCCAGGCGGAACTGCGGATGCGCCCGCGCTTCTATGAGCCCGAGGTGCACAAGATGTTCGCTCCACTGGGCGACCTGTTCGACGCCGTGGGCATCCGTTTCATCAAGGGCACCGTCCAGGGCATCAACGAACAGCACCGGACCGTCCGCTATGACGACGAATCCGGCATGTCGGCCACCCTGGGCTACGATCGCCTGGTGCTGGCGACGGGCAGCCAGTTGCATCGCCCTGGCCTGGCCGGCATCCACCAGTTCACCTTCGACGTGGATCAGATCGAAGGCGCGGTTCGCCTGGAAAACCACCTCAAGTCCCTCAAGGACCGCCCGTACACTCCGGCGCGCAATACCGTAGTGGTCGCCGGCGGTGGCTTCACTGGCATCGAGACGGCCACGGAGATGCCCGAGCGGCTGCGTGCCGTACTGGGTGCGGACAGCGATGTGCGGGTCGTGATTGTGGATCGTGGCGCCCAAATCGCCGCCGTCCTGGGCGATGACATTCGCGGCCCCATCGTCGAGGCCTCCAATCACCTGAACGTCGAATGGGTCGTCAATGCAAGCGTGTCCTCTGTGGATGCCGACGGTGTGACCCTGGCGGACGGTACCCGGATCGAGGCCAGTACCGTGATCTGGACCGTTGGCTTCCGCGCCAGCCCCCTCACCGAGCATCTGACAGCTGTGCGCGACCCGCAGGGCCGACTGCACGTGGACGACAACCTCAAGGTGTTCGGCCAGGACAACGTGTTCGCTGCCGGCGATGTGGCCTACGCCGCAACCGATGACGTTGGCAACTTCGCGGCGATGTCCTGCCAGCACGCCATCTGCCTGGGCCGCCATGCCGGCAACAACGCCGCCGCCGACCTGCTGGGGATCGAACCGACACCCTACCGCCAGCCTAAGTACGTGACCTGCCTCGACCTCGGTGCCTGGGGGGCGGCCTTCACCGAGGGCTGGGATCGCCAGCTCAAGCTGGTCAAGCATGAAGCCAAGGAGCTCAAGACCCAGATCAACACCATCTGGATCTACCCACCGGCCGCTGACCGCGCCGCTGCCCTGGCTGCCGCAAATCCGGCCATCCCAGTCGCCTGATTTCCGGCCGCGCCCCCTTCTTTGAGGACACGCAAAATGACCTTCAACAGCACCCACCCCAGAAAAATGCTCTACGCCAGCTTGCTGGCGGCCGTCCTGGCGGCGCCCGGCATCGGCTTCGCCGCCGAGAAGCCCTACGCCGATCCGGTCAAGCCCGCGCTCCCGGCGTCGACCTTTCAATGGGACATGAGCCGAACCGCCCTGGTCGTGATCGACCCGCAGATCGACTTCATGAGTCCAAAGGGCGCAGGCTGGCCGGTCTTTGGCGAGAGCGTTACCGAGCAGCATCTGGTGCCGAACCTGGGCCGGCTGTTCACGGCCTTCAAGAAGGCCGGTGCGACCGTGGCCATCTCGCCGCACTACTACTACCCCCACGATCATAAGTGGGAGTTCGAGGGGCCGGCCGAGACCGTTCAGCACAAGCTTGGCCTCTTCGATCGCAAGGGCGCCCTGACGCTGGATGGCTTTCGCAACTCGGGCGCCGATTTCATGCCGGAGTTCAAGCCCGTCATCGAAGACGGCAAGACCATCGTCGCCTCGCCGCACAAGTTGTATGGCCCGCAAAGCAACGACCTGATGCTGCAGCTGCGCAAGCAGCGGATCGACAAGATCGTCCTTGCCGGCATGGCCTCGAACCTGTGCGTCGAATCGCACCTTCGCGAGTTTCTGGAGCGCGGGTTCGAGGTGGTCGTCGTGCGTGACGCCGTCGCCGGCCCGAAGCTTCCCGACGGCGACGGATACGGCAGCGCACTGGTCAACTTCCGCTACATCGCCAACGGCCTGGTGACCACCGACGAGGTCGTGCAAAAGCTGGAAGGACGCTGACCGTTGGGCCGATCAACCTACCGACCAGACACGGGAGTCTTCAGGGCTCCTGTGTCAGCTGACTGACGCGGAGTCACCCATGAGCGATACCACGAACGTTGGGCCCATCAGCCCGGATAGGCGAGATTTTCTACTGCTCGGATTGAGCGCCGCGGCCCTGGCTGCCCTACCCTCGGCGACCTTTGCTGCACTCTCATCCGACCCTTCTTCCTCCATCAACCACGGAACCCTGACCTTGAGCAAAGTGACCACCCGAGATGGCGTTGAAATCTTCTACAAGGACTGGGGTCCGAAGAGCGGCCAGCCAATCGTGCTCCACCATGGGTGGCCGCTCAGCGGTGACGAATGGGATAGCCAGGCCCTGTTCTTCGTTGGCCTGGGCTATCGCGTCATCGCACACGATCGGCGCGGTCACGGCCGGTCTTCTCAGGCTAGCGACGGCCACGACATGGACCACTACGCGGCAGACGTCGCCGCACTGGTGCAGCATCTGGATCTGCGCAACGTTGTGCATATCGGTCATTCGACCGGTGGCGGCGAGGCGACTCGCTATGTAGCCCGGTATGGGCAGGTCGAGAAGCGCGTGGCCAAACTTGTCCTGATCGGCGCGGTGCCGCCCATCATGGTGAAGACCCCGGCAAATCCAGGCGGTCTTCCCATCGAAGTGTTCGACGACTTCCGCAAGCAACTGGCAGCCAACAGGTCGCAATTCTATCTGGATGTCGCCAGTGGCCCGTTCTACGGCTTCAACCGCCCAGGTGCCGTCGTTTCGCAAGGTTTGATCCAGAACTGGTGGCGACAAGGCATGGCCGGCGCGGCAAACGCCCACTATGACTGCATCAAAGCCTTCTCCGAGACCGATTTTACCGATGACCTGCGGGCGATCACCGTACCGACCCTGGTCATGCACGGTGACGACGACCAGGTCGTTCCTATTGCCGACTCCGCGCTGCTGTCGATCAAGTTGCTGAAGAATGGAACCCTGAAAGTATTTGAGAAGTACCCGCACGGGATGTGCGCGACACATGCCGAAGTGGTCAATCAGGAACTGTTGAAGTTCGTTCGCGGCTGACTGGGCCAGGCTGTGTCCCCCCCTGCTCTGGGGGGGACGCGCCCGCGGACTTGGAAGCCGGGTGAGGAATGTCAGGTGCTCCTCTGGGGGCACCTGCTGTACGGATTGGCCGGATGCTCACAGGGCGGCGTCTGATTGTCGGTCGTCGACATCATGAACTCTCTTGTTGACGGTAATGAGCTGGCAAATGACCGGGGCACCCGTTCGCGGATGGCCGCGCGGCCTGCGTTCAAGCACGATCCATTCAGCGGAGCGCACGTTGGCTGACCGAAATAATGGCGATCACGATGCAAAGTGCTGCGGTGACCAGCAGCACGTTTTCGCTGACGGCAAGGATGCCCTGCTTTCAGAACCGCGTCGGCCGGATCTGGGCGTCGATACCACCATCGACAAACAGCTGCGCGCCATGGATGAAGCTGGCTTGCGGGCTAAGCAGGAACGCCACCACCGCCGCTATTTCACTCGGTTCGGCGTTTCGCCCCAGCGGCGAGACATAGTCGCGGATCGCCTGGCCGAAGCGCGCATCCTGCATGCCAGCCTGCAGCAGCGGCGTTTGGGTGGCCCCCGGGGCGATGCTATTGAGGCGCACGCCGACCTGACCCCACTCCCGCACGCGGCGGCGCACCGCCACGGTGAGGGCATTCTTCGAGGCCGAATAGGCCAGGTAGCCGGCCTGGTCGCCAGCGGCCATCACGCCCTCGCCGACCTTCACCTCATCTCCAGCCTCAAAGGCCGCTGCCAGGGGATTGGTCTCCCAGTCGATATCCACCGAGGCGGTGGAGGAGATCACCACCACCGCCGGCGACTGGCCGCCGCGCAACAGCGGCAGCAGGCCGTCGAGCAGTTCCACTGCGCCGAAATAATTGACCGAACTGATCAGGCTCTCCGGTTTCACCTGCGGTCCCAGACCGGCGCACAGCACCATGCTGTCAAGGCGACCGCCCAGGCGCTCAAGCAGCGCATCCAACACGTGCTGGCGCCCCTCGGGACTGGACAGATCGCCATTGATGTCGGCATTGCGCAAATCCACACCCACGACCTCATGGCCGGCGGACTCGAGCAACTGACGGGTAGCAGCGCCGATTCCCGACGCGGAACCGGTTATCACAGTAGTAGGCATTGCTTTACTCCTGGCGAGGGGAAAATGCGCGCCTGTCCAGTGCCGGACGCGCCCGGAATCAGGACGCGGCGCCCTGGCTGTTGAGCTGCGGATCACCGGGTTGTCCCAGCACGCAGGAGGTGCCGCCCGGGGTATACATCATCGCCACGCAGCGATTGCAGGCGGTGCAGATCGAGTCGCGACTGATGCCCGACTGCAGCTTGTTGACATAGTCGTGCTCGGCGATCAGCACGCGCCCCATGGTCACGGCATCGAAGCCCTCGGCCATCAGTCGCTCGATCCCGGCCAGGCTCTTGGCCCCACCCAGATAGGCCAGCGGCATCTTCACTGCCGCCCGGACCTTGCGGGCATGCTCGAGCAGGTACAGCTCGCGGAACTCCACCTTGGGTTCGATGAGGCTCTGGATGAACATGCCGGCAGCGACGATCGGGTTGCTGACGGTGACGCGGTTTTCCTTGGGAAAGGTGGAGCCGAACATGGTGGTCGTCGACTCGACGTTCATCCCCGCGCTCAACACCAGCAGGTGCGCACCCTCACGTTCGAGGATACGGGCGATGGCGGCGCCGTCCTCGGCGGTATTGCCGGCCCGCACGCCCTCGGTGATGCTGAACTTGCACACCACCGCCAGGTCCTTGCCGACCGCATCGAGCACCTTGCGCAGCACCAGGCTGGGGAAGCGCAGGCGATTGTCCAGGCTGCCGCCATACTGGTCGCGGCGCTTGTTGTACAACGGCGAGATGAACTGGCTGAGCAGATAACCATGGCCCATGTGCAGTTCAACTGCGTCGAAGCCGGCCTCGCGAACCAGCCGCGCGCCGCGCACGAATTCGTCAGCGACCCGCAGCATGTCGACTTCGGTCATCGCCTGCTTGCGGAACATACCGCTGAGCATGCCGACCTTGTTGAAGCCGCCGCTGGCGGACAGCGGACGCGCAGTCTGGTGCGGCGGCAGGAAGGTGAAGCAGCCGCCGTGGGTGATCTGTGCCGAAGCCGCGGCGCCATGGCGGTGCACGGCGTCGGTGAGCACGCGCAGGTGCGGAAGTCTATCCTGGTCGAGGACGATCTGGTTCGGCAGCGTGCAGCCATCCGGGCTGACGGCACAGTAGGCCAGCGTGGTCATGCCCACGCCACCGGCAGCGATGTCGCCATGGAACTTGGCCAGCTGTTTGCTCGGAATGCCGCTGGGGGACATGCCCTCGTTGGTGGCGGACTTGATGAAACGGTTGCGCAGTGTCAGCGGGCCGATGGTCAGCGGGCTGAAGGGGGACGGCGCAATGGCCTGAACGTTGTTGTTCTGCATGGCTAACCCTTTGTTGTTCTAATTGTCAGTGCAGCGGTTACTGCCCAGGTCGAAAACCAATAACGCCAGCAGCCTGGCGTGCCCAGGAACTGGCAGGATTGTTCTCCCTCCCTCCCGGTAGCAACATCGTCCAACAGGACTAGGGGCCGGTACGGTGGCGGTACCGCTTAGCGAATACGCAACCTGTCTGACCTGAACGGTGACGATCTGGTCACCAAGGCCTTTGCAGGGCAACAGCCAATCCTCTGCACCGGCGTTTCATTAGCGTGGAAACGCGCTGGACCAGTACCGCTTCGCGTAGTGCATCAATCAGTGGTTGAAGTTGAACACCGGTTTGCCCCACCCACTGCGCGAGCGTCGAGCGAGCGATAGCCAGGCCCGCACGGCCAAGGATTTTCTCCTGCCGGTACAGCGGCAAGTGGTCGGATGATCCTTGCACATCATCAGTACATCCCTCTGCGCCCATAAGGGGGTACAGCCCAGGCTCAAAGATCTTGCCACCCTGTAGAGGACATCGCTGACATTGTTGTCGTTGGCAGCGCTACTCAAGGGCCGTGCAAGCAGCAGTATGCCGAGCAATCTGACCATCAGGCCCGTTACCGTCAGGCGGTTGATCGGCGCCTGACGCAGGAATATAAAGGCCGTCGTTCTGCACGACCTGACTCAGCCATGCATCGCTGATCCCCTCGCATAGACCAGGCGCACAGTCAGTCCTGTTTTTCCTGAGCCCCGCTCCTGGCGATTCTGAAGGCTTCCAGCCGGCTGTCGCGCTCGTTGGTGTATGCGGGGCTCAGCTCTCCCACCAAGTCCTCCCGCCGCAGCAACTGGCCACATCCGTCGCACAAGGGGCCAAGGCCCGACGGTTGCCCGCAACTGTGCATCAACCTGACCGCCAGCCCCTCAGTCGGCGACTTGCACCACTGCTCACCCCAGGCACGCAGTGCCAGGATCACGGGGTAGAAGGCTTCACCCTTCGCACTTAGCTGATACTCGTAGCGCAGCGGCCTTTTGCTGTACGGCATGCGCACCACCAGGCCGTCGGCCTCCATCTGTTTCAGACGCGTTGCGACCATCTGCGGCGTTGCACCGGTCTGCGCCTGGATCTCGTCGAAGCGACGGACGCCCATGAACAACTCACGCAGGATCAGCACAGTCCAGCGATCTCCGACCAGGTCCTCGGCACGGGCGACCGGGCATAGGGTTTCAACGGATTTGTTCGGGCTAGGCATGGGTACTTCCATTTTCAGATTTTGCTGATATGATTTTCATAGCTTTGACGGACGCTGTCAAACCAGGGACGACTGATCACCCTCAAACGGCGAGGAATCCATCATGTCGCACACCGCCTATCCTATCGGCACAACGGCTTATCTGCTGGTCGATCCCTACAACGACTTCCTCTCCGAAGGGGGCAGCGTCTATCCCCTCATCGAGCCCATCGCCACACAGGTCGGTCTGCTCGACAACCTGCGGGCACTGGATCGCGCAGTGCGCGAACGCGGCATTCAGGTGGTGATAGTGCCGCATCGCCGCTGGGAGCCTGGCGATTACGAGACTTGGGCGCACCCGAGCCCGAACCAGCGCAAGATCATGCAGGGCCATCACTTCGCCCGCGGCGAATGGGGCGGTGAGTGGCACCCCGACTTTGCACCGAGGGACGGAGACATCATCGCCGCGGAGCATTGGGGGTCGAGCGGGTTCGCCAACACCGACCTGGATTTCCGCCTCAAGCAGAAAGGCATCACCCACGTCATTGTCGTCGGTCTGCTGGCCAATACCTGCATCGAATCGACAGCGCGATACGCCTCGGAACTCGGTTACCACGTCACACTCGTACGCGACGCCACAGCAGCCTTCCGACACGAGATGATGCATGCCGCTCATGAGTTGAACGGCCCCACGTTTGCACACAGCATCGTCGACACGCGCGAGCTCCTCCTGGCACTGCAACAACACTGAAGGGCGCGCGCCATGTCCGAACCGTCCACGATCGCGACCGGAATTTCCGGTCGCCTGATTGTCATGATGGCGGTGAGCTGCGCGCTTGCCGTCTCGACCATCTACTACCATCAGCCACTGCTGTCGCAGATGGCCTCGTCATTCGGCCTGGTGCCAACGCAGGCCAGCCTGATCACCATGCTGACGCAGCTTGGCTATGCGATCGGACTGCTGCTCATCGTGCCTCTGGCCGATTGCCAGCACCTGCAGTTGCCTCCCCTGCCCTCCGCCCAGGAGAAGACTCCGCTGCCGGATCTTCCGCGCCAGGAAGCCGCAGCCCGCCTACTGCAGCACGGGTGTCACAGTGCTCGGATGCAGCGTCATCGACTCATGCTTGAACGCTTCGGCGAGAAAATCGATCAGCTTGCGCACGGACGGCATCAGGCCGCGTCGCGAGGGGAAGATGGCGACGACCTCCCCCGTCCGGGGGACCCAGCCGTCGAGTACATTCACCAGCCGGCCGCTCGCCAGGTCGGCCGTCACGAGTTCCTCAGGCAGCAGCGCGACCCCTACGCCCACCAATGCGCCTTCCCGTAGCACGGCCACATCATCGGAGACCATGCGCGGGCGAAAATGAATGGAAGCCACGGCTCCCTCCGGTCCGTCGAACTCCCAGCTGTAGTCCTGGACTTTCGGGCCCCAGCACAGGATCGGCAGTCCGGACAGGTCAGCCGGCCCGAAGGTACCGACATGCCCGGAAAGAACGGAGGGTGCCGCCACCAGGCACTGACGGCTCTGCGCCAATGTCCGCATGACCAGGTCACTGCTTTCCAGCGGCTGGTGGCGGACGCTCAGCACCAGATCGAAGCCTTCGCTGATGACGTCGACGCGGCGATTCAGACTCTTGACCAGCAGTTCCACCACCGGACACTGGGCCATGAATTCCGCCAGCATGGGTGCGAGTCTCGCGTGCAGCAAAGGCGTCGTACAAGCGATTCGAACGACGCCGCGTGGTTCGGCCCGGTTCCGCTCTATCGCGTCCTCGGCCGCACGGGCCTGCGCCAGCATCGCCACGCAATGGTGGTAATACTCCAGGCCGACTTCGGTCACGGAAAAATGTCGGGTCGAGCGCTGAATCAGGCGTACGCCCAGGCGCTCTTCCAACATGGAAACACGGCGGCTCAATCGGGACTTTGGCAGGCCCAGCTTACGGCCAGCGGGGGCAAACCCGCCGTGTTCGACAACCTTGGCGTACAGGTAAAGCTCGTTCAGATCGAACATGGCGACATGTCCAATCGCATAGCTGCATGCATCATTGCGGACCTATTCGAGAATGGTGACGGTGGCGGTGGTTCCGGCCCGCAGCGGCTGGGCCCCTTCAGGGCGCGGGGCCAGGCGCAGGCGGACCGGGACCCGTTGGGCGAGCTTTATCCAGGTGTAACTCGGGTTGACGTTCGCCAGCAGGCGGCTGCCCGGGAGATTCTCGCGATCGGTGATGGCGAAGGCGATGCTTTCCACCGTGCCCTCCAACTCCTCCCCGCTCATCAACACGATCCGCGCCCGGCTACCGACGTGGATGCGCGGCAGCTTGGTTTCCTCGAAGTACCCACTGACATGGAAGGAGTCGCTGTCCACCAGGGCCAGCAGCGGCGCTCCCGGCTGGGCGAAATCGCCTTTGCGCGTCAACAGGTTGGTGACATAGCCGCTCACCGGCGCCAGCAATCGGGTGTGCTCCAGATCCAGGCGCGCCTGTTGCAACGAAGCCTCGGCAAGCTGAACGTTGGCCTGTGCCAGGCCCAGGTTGGACTGCTCCCTGAGCAGGCCGGCCTCTGCGATGTCAACATCGGTGCTGGCCTTTTCCCACTCTTCGTTGGATATCGCCGAGCTCAGCCTCAGTTTCTGGCGGCGCTGCTCCTCGCTTCGCCGCTGCCTCAGCAGCGCCTGGTTGGCGACGATGGACGCCTGCGATTGCCCCAGTGCGGCGCGCGCCACTTCCACCGCCCGCTGCGCATGCAGCACGGCCAGCTCGTAGCGGGCGGGATCTATCTGCAGGAGCAGGTCGCCCTTCTTGACGAACTGGTTGTCACGCAATGGCAGCTCGACAATGCGCCCGCTCACCTCGGCGGCAAGCGTCACCACATCGGCCCGCACCCGGGCATCACGGGTCCATGGGGACCGGGTGTAATGTTCCCAGGCGTACCAGCCAAGGCCAAATGCAACGAGCACTGTGACCAGGGTCAGCGTCCTGGACAGCAAGGGTTTCATCGCAGGCATTTCACACACTCACTCCCATCAATAGCACCAGAACCGCGCAGATCGCCGCATACAAGGCGCCCTGGAACAACGCCGGATGCCAGGCGAATGCGAGGACGCCCAGACGCCGCAACAGGGCATCGAGTAGCAGGAACAGCGGCAGGCTCAGCAGCAGCACCTGGGCAATCGGCGGCAGGTAGACGCCGCCCAGTTCGAAATCAGCGGGCATAGGCGCCCTCCTCTCGCGGCAACGGCCCCGGCAAATCCATCAGAGGGTGGTAGCGCTGCAACAACGCCACTGCGATCGACAACGCGACGCGCATGATGAACAGCTTTCGCAACTCTTCACGGCCATGGCTCAGGTGCGCCTCATGAAGCGCGTCCATCGACTGGCCTATCTGCTGCATTTCCTGCAGCAGTCCGTTCAGGTCGACGACCCGGAATCCGCCTATGTAATCGGCCATATCCCGCAGTCCCTGTTGCAACGCAGCGCGCAGCTCCGTTGGCAGCGCCTTGCTGCTTGCCAGTTGTGCATTCGCTTGCACCAGGGCCACCGCCAGGCCGACGCACATCAGGTTGCATTCGAAAACCTCTCGCGAGCGTGGGTCAGTGGTTGCTGGCAGCAGACTGATCATGATCGCGAGTCGATCCAGCATGCGGCTCTCGAAATCGAATTGCCCGGCCGGGCTTGTCGTCCCGGTGACCTGCCGGCTGACCTCCTCGCGGGTAGCGCGGAATAGCCAGGCGATCCGTTGCTCTGGATTGAAGGGAAACACCAGTGCGAACACCACCATCGAGAGAAGCCCGCCTGCCAGATAGGCCCCGGCGAACTCGAACCACTGCATCGCGGTGTTGTGATAGATCAGGACATTCTGCGGACCGACCATCAACAGGGTGACCAGACCGATGCCCATGCCGATGCCGGCGGTCATGGGGCTGGCCAATCCAACCGCCACCAGATAGAGCAAGGGCGCCAGACAGAGCGCGAGCATCTCGAAGTCACCAAAGATCGGCAGCAAGGCAAACTGATAGATCGCCGACAGACCGATGGCCACCACCAGCCCTCTGTTGTAGTTCTGGCTGGCCAGCAACGGGCGCGGGAAAGTGGCCATCAGCGAGCACATGACCGCCACCAGGATCAGACCGGCCCGCGCCCCGTCCCAGGCCGTCTCGATCCAGAGGTAGCCCGCGAGGGAAAGCGCCAGGAAGGCACGCACGGCATTCATGCCAGCCAGGCGGAAGTCCAGGTGGAGCGCATTCAGGCCACCCCGTCCATAGGGGCAACTGGCCGCTCTACCCTGCTGGATGGCCTCGTTGAGCTCTATCAGCTCATCCAGTTGCTGCAGCAGGCGGGCCTGCTCCCAGCGCAACGCCCAGGCCAGGGAGCGCAGGTGGGTGGGCAGCGGTTCGGTGAGGAACTCGGCCCGATCGGCAGATTCATCGAAACCCTGGTGAATACTCCGAAGCGCGGCCCGGCTGGCCGGCGGCAGGGCCATGCCATCACGCCCCAACTCGTCCAGGCTGGCCAGTTCGCGCTGGCGCAGCAGCTGGATGTCGGCTGGCAGCGGCCCTTGCCAGTGCAGCCGGATCAGTTCGCGCTGCTGCCGCAGGACCAGCAGGCGTGACGTCAGCAGGACCAGTTGATTGGCGAACAGTTGCACCAGGCCATCGGCGCTGCGCAGGTGCGGCGCGTCAAAGTAGAGATGGCGGCGCAAGCTTTCCAGCGCGCTGATCTCGGTGACCAATTGTGCCTGCCGCTGGCGAAAGGCGGCCTCATCCTCATCGGTTCGGACCACCGCGGCGGCGTGAACGGCGATGAGCTTGACCAGGCTGTCGACCTTGGCGAAGTAACCATTGGCTACGGCCTGCGGGCGAGCGGTGAGCAGGCTGACGAAACCGACACAGGCCACGGCCAGGAGGGTTTCCGTCAGCCTCGTGATGGCCAGCAGAAGCGTCCCGTCCGGCTCTGGAATGGCCAGTGAGGCGACAATCACGGCGGTGAATCCGCTCAGTACGAAGGCATGGGAATCCGTGTAACGCAGCAGCGTGCCGCCCGCCGTACAGAATGCCAGCCACAACGCCAGACAGATCAGGAACGGCTCCGGCGCCTGCGGGAACGCCGCCATGATCGCCACCGCCACGGCGGCGCCCGCGCCGGTCCCCAGCACTTGGGCGAAGCTGCGCTTGAGCGTCATGCCGGCCAACGGCAGGCTGATGATGACCACCGTCATCAGGGCCCACTTCGGTTGATCCAGATCGAAGATGAAGGCCAGGTACAGGCACAGCAAGCCGGCTGCCACAGTACGCAACGCAAACAGCAGGACCTCACGACCGGGACGCAGGGCAATCTTGAAGTAGGCGATCAGCGGGTTCATGCAGGGCCTTAGAGCAGACTGATCGGGTAGTCCACGATCAAGCGGTATTCATCGGCGCTGGTATTGCCGCGGGTATTGCCCGGCGCGGTGTAACCGTCGCCCTCCCGATGGGTAGCCCAGCGCAGTGTCAGCGACAGGTCCTTCGCCGGCCCGGCGGGCACCAGGTATTTGATGGCGATATCGCGCTCCCAGTGCTTCGCGTTTTTCCCATCTGAATTGAAAATGTAGCCGTAGCCAACGCTGTTGGGGTCCACACGAGTCAGATCCGCCTCGCCTCGCGTATAGGCGGCGGTGAGTTGCAGAGTGGGTGCATCGAGGAAGGCCAGGCTGGTTTCGTATTGCAAGCGCCAGGACTTCTCACCGGGGCCATTGAAGTCCGCGAACTGTTGGGAGTTGCCGAGATAGAGGTAGATCCGGTCGTCCTGTGTGAGGTAGTCGAAGGGGGTTCTGCCGTCGACCTTTTGCAGTCCCAGGGTCAAGGTCTGGCCGTAGGCCGTCGCGGCGATCCCACCGCTGTAGGTGTCATTATCGATCCGGCCCAGCTGGCTTTCTCCTTGATCACGGGTCTTGAAGTAGTGCAGATAAGGCTTGAGCACCAGCCATGTGCCCGCTTGAAAGGCATCCGATACGCTCAGGTAGTACTGATTCCAGATATCGGTGAGCTGGCCACCGTAAAGCGATAGCTGCAAGCCTTCCGGGTGGCTGTAGGTGCCCCCCAGCCAGCCGATGTGGGGGCTCTCCCGATCCGCCGCTACGCCGGCCTTGTTACCCGCGCCGTATGCGGTGACCAGGTGGCTGTGCCCACTCTGGTTGCGCAGCCGGGTCGATTCCAGGAAACCCCCGTCCAGCCAGAGGTCCTGCAGGCCGTGGTTCTTCAGCGTCACGCCTCGGTAGCTTTGCGGAAACAGCCGGCTCGTGCCGCTTGCCACCAGAGGGTTTTCCACCAGTTGGTCACCCGCCTTGAGCAGGGTATCGAGATACCTGAACTTGACCGCGGCGCCCGCACTGGAGAAGTCATCAGCGGGCTTGCCGGATGAGTCCAGCGGCAACAGCCCTGCCCCACCGCTGCCGCCCCCGCCGTCCAGCTTCAGGCCAAGGAAGGCATGTGCATCGACGCCAACGCCAATAGGGGTGTCGGTGAATCCGGAACGGAACGAGAGCAGAAAACCCTGCGCCCACTCTTCTGGGTCCCGGCGAACCAGGTCGGAGTGATTGTCACGATGAAAGTAATAGTTCCTCAGCAAGCCATCGAGTCGGGCCCCCTCGACCAACCCAGCCGGAATGCCCAGCTCGACGGCCTGCCGGTCGTTGACGCCGGTGAAGATAGTGTCCCGCTGCCCCAGAGCGTTGTCGGCTTCGGCCGGCAGCGGCATCAGCAGGCTCAAGCCTAACGGGAACAGTAAGAAATAGCGCTCGCCCACGACTGTCATCATCTTGCGACCTCGGACGGTAGTTGCCTGATCGAACGTGCCCATGCCTGCCACCCCGCTACGACACGCGCCAGGGCAGCGCAGGTGCAACCAGGCGCGGCCCATCGAATCCGCTCACCTCAGCGAACCTGGCGCTCCCCTCCTCCCAGTCACGCTGGGCATAGGAAGAGGACAGCTCGCATCGGGTTTCGTGGGTACTCATCGCTTGGTCTCCATCCTCCGGCGCCGCTCAGTTCCGGTGACTCAGGGTCCACTCATGCAGCGCCACGAGCAGGCCACGGAGGTACTCGCGGGTCGCCTCGTCGGTCAGGTTCCCCTGTTCATCGAACAGCTTCTGGGCGGTGGCGATCATCATCTCGGGCCGGTTCAGCGGCCGCATGTCCAGGAAGACCATGCTTTGGCGCAAGTGGTACTGGGCCCTCGCTGTGCCGAAGCGGCCGGCACTGGCCCCCATCAGGGCGACAGGCTTGCCGGCGAAGGGTTGCTCGGGCGGACGCGAAACCCAGTCGATGGTGTTCTTCAGCACCCCTGATACCGAATAGTTGTATTCCGGCGTGGCGATCAGCAGTGCATCGGCTGCGCGAATCTGTTCGCGCAAGCGCTCGACCGAGGGGGGAAAGCCCTGGGCGTAGATATCTTCGTTATAGAGCGGGATCTCGCTGATGTCGGCGAGCTCGATGACCATGCCCGCTGGCGCCAGGCGCGTGGCCTCTCGTAGCGCCGCGGTATTGAAGGAGCCGCGCCGCAAACTGCCGGAGATACCCAATACCTTGATCTGGGGTGCATCGGCCATATCCGCTCTCCTCACTCGATGAGTTGGCTGGTGATGACGATCTCACCGATCAGTACATTGTGGATGGGAAAAGTGGCAGGCCCGGTAGCCATGCCCTGAGGCATGGCTATCGGGGTTGAGGGTTACTTGCCCGCGGTCAGGGTGTTGAAGGCGGTGATGAGGTTGCGGTAATCGGGGATGTGGTTGGAGAACAGCGCAGCCAGGCCTTCGATGTCGTTGCGCCAGTCGCGGTGCAGCTCGCAGGCCACGCCGAACCAGGTCATCAGCTGGGCGCCGGCGGCCTCCATGCGGCGCCAGGCGGCGTCACGGGTGACTTCGTTGAAGGTCCCGGAAGCGTCGGCAACAACGAAAACGTCGTAGCCTTCCGCTAGCGCGGAAAGTGCCGGGAAGGCCACGCAGACCTCGGTCACCACGCCGGCGATGATCAGTTGCTTCTTGCCGGTGGCCTTCACGGCCTTGACGAAGTCTTCGTTGTCCCAGGCGTTGATGTTGCCGGGGCGGGCAATGTAGGGGGCGTTGGGAAACTGCTCCTTCAGCTCCGGCACCAGCGGGCCGTTGGGGCCGGTTTCGAAGCTGGTGGTGAGGATGGTCGGCAGCTTGAAGTACTTGGCCAGGGCACCCAGGGCCAGCACGTTGTTCTTGAACTTGTCGGGTTCGATATCCCGCACCAGCGAAAGCAGGCCGGCCTGGTGGTCGACCAGCAGTACGGCGGCATCGTTCTTGTCCAGGCGCTTGTATTGGAAAGACATGGTGAGTCTCCTTGCTTCGGTTGAGAACTCGCCCTTGTGGGTCGAGTCAGGGGATCACTGGCGTTGCGAATCCGGCACTTCGTTGTCCTTGGCGACCTGCCGGGCCTTCCTGTCGCTCTCGATCAACAGCATCGCTGCATCATCGCGGTCACTAGTGGGAGTCTTGCCGTTGAAATTGGCGACTTGGGCAAATCTGCTCATAGTCCTCTCCTCTTTTTCGGGAACACGCCATCCTGGCCATGGCGGTCGAACCGCGGGCCCACAAATCCACAGTGGGGAATATTCAGACTAGGCAATGACCCGGCCTGAAATCTGACCGTCAGTCGCTCATCTGGCCGAAACGGCCGGCCTGGAAGTCCTCGACTGCCTGGCGTATCTCGGCTTCGCTGTTCATCACGAAAGGGCCGTAGCCAATGATGGGTTCATCGATGGGCTCGCCGGAGAGCACCAGCACCACGGCCTCATCGTTGGCCTCCAGCAGAACCTCGTCGCCTGCCCGATCGAAAAGCACGGTCTGCGCCTCACGGACCGCCTGGGAACCATTCACCTGCACCGTGCCGCGCAGCACCACCAGGGCAGAAGTGCGCCCCTCGATCAGCGGCAACGGTACCGGCTTTTCGCGCTTGAGCCGCAGGTCCCAGACATCGATCGGTGTGAAGGTCTGTGCCGGCCCTCGGCGACCCTCGAATTCCCCGGCGATCACCCGCAGTGTCCCGGCGCCGCCGGCAAGGGAAATAGCCGGAATCGATTGGTCAAGGATGGTCTGATAGCGCGGTGCCGACATCTTGTCTCGGGCCGGCAGGTTCACCCAGAGCTGGACCATTTCCAGGGTGCCGCCGCTGCGGGCGAAGGACTCGGAATGGAATTCTTCGTGGAGGATGCCCGAGGCTGCCGTCATCCACTGCACGTCGCCGGGGCCGATCAGCCCGCCGGCACCGGTGGAATCGCGGTGCGCAAGTTCGCCCTGGTAGACGATGGTCACCGTCTCGAAGCCGCGGTGCGGATGTTGACCTACACCCCGGCGCTGGGAGGTAGCCGGGAAATCGTGGGGGCCCGCAAAATCGAGCAGCAGGAAGGGACTCACATGCTTGCCCATACTGTCGTAGGAAAACAGCGTGCGAACCGGGAAGCCGTCACCCACCCAATGGGGCCGAGGACTGGTGTATACGCCGAGGATCTTCTTCATCGCCGACCTCCTGAAGCCAATGGCAGCAACGTTATCTCCGCAACGATGGCCTCGGTAGCCCCATTGATTCGCCCTCAGAGTTCTATTTTCTGAACACTGAACGCTCCCACATCGGTGGTAAAAACGTAGTCCCTCAGTCGCCGGCTTAAAGGTGCTCGATCAGATTCGGGCACAGACGATGGCATCAGCCCTGCGTCAGTGGGGCCAAACATGTGGAGCTCGTCATGCAAGACCTCGATCCCGTCGAAACCCAAGAATGGCTGGACTCCCTGGAGTCCGTACTCGACCAGGAAGGCGAAGACCGCGCGCACTACCTGCTGACGCGGCTGGGTGAGCTGGCTACCCGCAGCGGCACCGAACTGCCCTACGCCATCACCACGCCGTACCGCAACACCATTCCGGTGACCCACGAAGCGCGCATGACCGGCGACCTGTTCATGGAACGCCGCATCCGCTCGCTGATCCGCTGGAACGCGGTGGCCATGGTGATGCGTGCCAACCGGCTGGATCCGGACCTGGGCGGCCACATCTCGACCTTCGCCTCCTCGGCCACCCTTTACGATGTGGGTTTCAACTATTTCTTCCAGGCCCCCACCGATGAACACGGCGGCGACCTGATCTTCATCCAGGGGCCGATCGCCCCCGGCATCTACGCCCGCGCCTTCCTCGAAGGCCGCATCAGCGAAGCGCAGTTGAATGACTTCCGCCAGGAGGTGGACGGCAAGGGCCTGTCCTCCTACCCGCACCCCTGGCTGATGCCGGACTTCTGGCAGTTCCCCACCGTGTCCATGGGCCTCGGTCCGATCCAGGCGATCTACCAGGCGCGCTTCATGAAGTACCTGGAAAGCCGCGGCTTCATCCCCGCCGGCAAGCAGCGGGTCTGGTGTTTCCTCGGTGATGGGGAGTGCGACGAGCCCGAGGCGCTGGGCGCCATCTCCCTGGCCGGTCGCGAGAAGCTGGATAACCTGATCTTCGTCATCAACTGCAACCTGCAGCGCCTGGACGGCCCGGTGCGGGGCAACGGCAAGATCATCCAGGAACTGGAAGGCGTCTTCCGCGGTGCCCAGTGGAACGTCAACAAGGTGGTCTGGGGCCGCTTCTGGGACCCGCTGTTCGCCAAGGATACCAACGGCGCCCTGCAGCGCCGCATGGACGAAGTCGTCGACGGCGAGTACCAGAACTACAAGGCGAAAGACGGCGCGTACGTCCGCGAAAACTTCTTCAACACCCCGGAACTCAAGGAGATGGTCAAGGACCTGTCCGACGATGAGATCTGGAGACTCAACCGTGGTGGCCACGACCCTTACAAGCTCTATGCCGCTTATCACCAGGCGGTCAACCACCAGGGCCAGCCCACTGTCATCCTGGCCAAGACCGTTAAAGGCTATGGCACCGGTGCCGGCGAAGCGAAGAACATCGCCCATAACGTCAAGAAGGTCGACGTCGAAAGCCTGAAGCTATTCCGCGACCGCTTCGATATCCCGGTCAACGACACCGACCTGGAACAACTGCCCTTCGTGCGCTTCGCCGAGGACAGCCCCGAGTTCAAGTACCTACAGGCACGCCGCGCCGCCCTGGGCGGTTTCATGCCGAAGCGCCGCGCCAACAGTTTCAGCATCCCCACCCCGCCGCTGGACACCCTGAAAGCCATCCTCGATGGCAGCGGTGATCGCGAGATTTCCACCACCATGGCTTTCGTGCGCATCCTCGCGCAGCTGGTCAAGGACAAGGAACTCGGCCAGCGCATCGTCCCGATCATCCCGGACGAAGCCCGCACCTTTGGTATGGAAGGCATGTTCCGCCAGTTGGGCATCTACTCCTCGGTCGGCCAGCTCTACGAGCCCGTCGACAAGGACCAGGTGATGTTCTACCGCGAGGACAAGAAGGGCCAGATCCTCGAGGAAGGCATCAACGAAGCGGGTGCCATGTCCTCCTTCATCGCCGCCGGCACCTCCTACAGCAACCACAACCAGCCGATGCTGCCGTTCTACATCTTCTATTCGATGTTCGGCCTGCAACGCGTCGGCGATCTGGCCTGGGCGGCCGGTGACAGCCGCGCCCGCGGCTTCCTGGTCGGCGGCACCTCCGGTCGGACCACGCTGAACGGTGAAGGCCTGCAGCACGAGGATGGCCACAGCCATATCCTCGCCTCAGTGATCCCGAACTGCCGCAGTTACGACCCCACCTACGGCTACGAGCTGGCAGTGATCATCCGCGAAGGCATCCGCCAGATGATCGAAGAACAGCAACACGTCTTCTACTACATCACCGTGATGAACGAGGCCTACCAGCAACCCGCGCTGCCGGCAGGCGCCGAGGAAGGCATCATCAAGGGCATGTACCTGCTCGAAGAAGACAAGAAAGACGCGGCGCACCACGTGCAGCTGCTGGGCTCGGGCACCATCCTGCGCGAAGTCCGCGAGGCGGCGAAGATCCTGCGCGATGAGTTCAACGTCGCGGCCGACGTCTGGAGCGTCACCAGCTTCAACGAACTGCGCCGTGAAGGTCTGGCCGTCGAGCGTCACAACCGCCTGCACCCGGAGCAGAAGCCGCAGCAGACCTACGTCGAGCAGTGCCTGGCCGGCCGCAAGGGCCCGGTCGTGGCCTCCACCGACTACATGAAGCTGTTCGCCGACCAGATCCGCCAGTGGGTACCGAGCAAGGAATACAAGGTCCTCGGCACCGACGGCTTCGGCCGCAGCGACACCCGCAAGAAACTGCGCCACTTCTTCGAAGTGGACCGTTACTGGGTGGTCCTGGCAACCCTGGAAGCCCTGGCCGACCGCGGCGAGATCGAACCCAAGGTCGTGGCCCAGGCCATCGCCAAGTTCGGTATCGATCCTGAAAAACGCAATCCGCTGGACTGTTGAGAATCGGTTCAAGAGCGTCGTGAGTGCAGCTCGGACACGGCGCCGCCGCGGTGGTCGGTGGCGTCGTCCGAGCGATAGCCGGACACCATGGAATCGCAACGCTAGAGGCACTGGAACTGCTAAATTGCCCGCACAGTTCTATTTGGTGAACGATCGTGGACGACCTCAACGACCTCTACTACTTCGCCCAAGTAGTCGAACACGGCGGCTTTGCACCGGCCGGTCGTGCCTTGAACACCCCCAAGTCCAAGCTCAGCCGGCGGATCTCCACGCTGGAAGAGCATCTGGGCGTACGCCTGCTACAGCGCTCCACCCGGCATTTCTCCGTGACCGAAACGGGCCAGGAATATTACCGGCACTGCGTGGCTATGCTGGTGGAGGCCGAGGCGGCACGTCAGGTGATCGAACGCAACCGTGCCGAGCCTCAGGGCGTCGTCAGGATGAGTTGCCCCACGACCCTGCTCCACTATCGGATCGGCGACCTGGTCAGCCAGTTCATGGCCGAGAACCCGAAGGTCCAGGTGCATCTGGACGCGACCAACCGACGGGTCGACGTGATCGGCGAAGGACTGGATCTGGCATTGCGTGTGCGCTTTCCGCCCTTGGAAGACAGTGGCCTGGTGATGCGCACCCTGGCGGACAGCCCGCAGCGCCTGGTGGCGAGTCCGGACTTCCTGAGAGACCTTGACCTGCCGCTGGTGCCGGCTGATCTCAGCAAGCTGCCCAGCCTGGACTGGGGACCGCCACGCGATCATGTGTGGCTCCTGGAAGGCCCGAATGGCGCGAATGCCGAAGTACGACACACGCCCCGCTACATCACCGACGACATGACTGGTTTGCGTCAGGCCGCATTGCGCGGCGTGGGCATCGTGCAGCTACCGCTGATGGTGGTCGATCAGGACCTGGAACAGGGGAGGCTGGTGGACATCATTCCGCAGTGGGTGCCCCGCAGCGGTATTGTCCACGTCGTGTTCCCGTCCCGCCGGGGCTTGCTACCGTCGGTGAGAACGCTGATCGACTTTCTGGCAGAGCACATCACGCAATAGCCATCGGTGTTGGCCATGTCTGCGTCAAGTGCTGGGATGTGGCGCAAAGGTGCGTAGGGTGGGTGCCGCCCCTTCCAGGGGGCAAAGGCAAGTCCACGTTCTACGAAGGTGGATTTTTACTTGAAATTGCTTTTGGCGATGCCCCTCGCGCTGGCCAGCTAAACGAGCACTTGGCGGGTGCTGGCAATCAGCTCATGCACCTGGCGTTCAACATGCGCCTCCGTCGAAGTTTCCGGTCCACGACCGCGCGGGCATGGCAAGCTCGGAGTCGTCCCGAACAGGCGGCAGATCAACGGGCGCTGCTCGTACACTTCGCAGCCCTGCGGACCGAGATGCACGCAGTTCCAGTGCGCCAGAGCTGCGTCATGCTCGGCGTCGCTTTTTGCGGGTAGTCGTGACATTTCCTCGGACGACGCGGTCACCGGCCCGCAGCAATCGTGGCAGCCGGGCACACAGGCGAACGTCGGGATCTGCCGGCGTAATTGGTCGATCTTTCGACTGGTCGTACAGCTCACCGGCTTGGCCAACCCGTGCTGTTGCTCACCCTTAGAGGATAGCTGTGAGGCGCCTCGATCCGCTCCTTGAGCTTGGCCGCGAACGTCCTGGCGCAACACTCGTGGCGAAACTGCACCCGGCGGGCACCGAAGCGTACCGTCCATAGCTCTTCACTCTGACTGGTTAGATGCTCGACTTTCACTGACATGGCAGTGTCTCCAGATTGACCGGCGGGTTAGAAATGGATTTCTGCGCTCTTGATTCCGAGGTCGCGCAGTTCGTGGATCAAGTCGTCCAGGTGCGCAAACGACTCGACCTCCTCGTTCTCATCCACCAGGAAAAAGCTTCTTCCGGCGTTCTTCTTGAAGAACACGATCCACTCTTTGGTGTTGGTCGGGTTCACGATCACATGGGTGTCAAAAAATACGCCTTCGGCATGCCGGGCCTTCACATCAGTTCGCTTCATTCAAATCACCACGCTACGTCCGCGCTCGCACGTTTCTACTCAAGGGCCCGGCTGATTCGGCGCCTTGGCACTGATTCAGCAGAGGCTGGTCTTCCTGTCGAACCCGCCAGCACGGGGCATTCACTATTATCACCGCATGATAATACTATGCACATGAACCAGTTGAGGAGCCTGCGATGATTGCAGTACGCGAAGCGTGGAAGGCCGGGTTGTTCGGACGGGAACACTGGGTGCGCAACCTGGTGTCCGGCGTGATCGTCGGTGTCGTGGCGCTGCCCCTGGCCATGGCCTTTGCCATCGCCTCCGGGGTCAAGCCGGAGCAAGGCATCTACACCGCGATCATCGGCGGCTTGCTGGTTTCCCTGCTGGGCGGCAGCCGTTTGCAGATTGCCGGACCGACCGGCGCCTTCATCGTGATCCTCGCGGGGATCACTGCCCAATACGGCGTGGACGGCCTGCAGCTCGCCACCATGATGGCCGGCGCCATCCTGCTGCTCCTCGGCGTCACCCGCCTCGGCGCCATCATCAAGTTCATTCCCGATCCGGTGATCGTCGGCTTCACCGCCGGGATCGGAGTGATCATCTGGGTCGGGCAGTGGCAGGACTTTTTCGGCCTGCCGAAGGTCGGCGGCGGGCACTTCCACGAGAAGGTGTGGCACCTGCTGCAGGCGCTACCGGACCTGCATATCGCCACCACATTGCTCGCCACGACCAGTCTCGCCCTGGTCATCGCGGCGCCCAGGCTGCCCGGCCTGACGCGCATACCCGGGCCGCTGGTGGCGATGGTGTTCGCCACGGCGGTCCAGTCGCTGTTCCACTTCGATGGGGTGGCCACCATCGGCAGCGCCTTCGGTGGTATTCCCCAGGGCTTGCCTGAGTTCGCCTGGCCGGACATCACCCTGTCACGCGTCATCGAACTGATTGGCCCGGCGTTCGCGATCGCCATGCTCGGTGCCATCGAGTCGTTGCTGTCCGCCGTGGTGGCCGATGGCATGGCGGGAACCAAGCACGACTCCAATCAGGAGCTGATCGGTCAGGGCCTCGCCAATCTGGCCGTCCCGCTGTTCGGCGGCTTCGCCGCCACCGGTGCAATCGCCAGAACCGCCACCAATATCCGCAATGGCGCCACCGGGCCATTGGCCGGCGTGACCCATGCCCTGACCCTGGTACTGATCATTCTGTTCCTGGCACCGCTGGCCTCGAACATCCCGCTCTGCGCCCTGGCGGCGATCCTGTTCGTCGTCGCCTACAACATGAGCGAACTGAAACACTTCAAGCGCATGCTGCAACGCGCGCCGCGGGCCGACGTGGCGATCCTGCTCATCACCTTCTGCCTGACCGTGTTCAGCGACCTGGTGATCGCGGTGAACATCGGCGTCATCCTCGCCATGCTGCAGTTCATGCGGCGCATGGCCTCGTCGGTCGAGGTGCAACAGGTCGTCGAGGAGGAGTTGGCCAGTGAGCTACGCGCCAATGGCCAGGTCCGGCTACCACCCGGGGTGCTGGTGTATACGATCGAAGGACCGTTGTTCTTTGGTGCGGCGGAAACCTTCGAGCGCGTCCTGGCCCAGACCCACACCGACCCGCGCCTGCTGGTGATTCGCCTGAAACGGGTGCCGTTCATGGACATCACCGGCTTGCAGACACTGGAGGAAGTCATTCAGCAGCTGCACAAGCGGCAGATCGTGGTGAAGCTCTGCGAAGCGAACCGCAAGGTGCTCAGCAAGCTCGACAAGACGGGTATCCTGCGCACCCTTGGACCGGCGCATTACCACGACGAGTTCGTGGCCGCGCTGGCGATGGATGAAGAAGCGACACCGCCCCCGCACTAATACAGAGGCGCCGGCCCGTCGCGGCCGATGCTTACATGGCCTCAGGCCTTGGCGTTGGCCGCCAACTTGCTCTTGGTCGCATAGGTGACGCCATGGTGCTCCAGGTAATCCCGGATCAGTTGTCGCACCACCTGCGACGGCGTCAGGTCCTGTGCGGCGCACAGTTCTTCGAACGCCTTCTTCTTGTGCGGGTCGATGAGAACGGTAAGGCGGGCAGTCTTGCTTTCCATAACGTGTCTGCTGATTTCAGTCGACGAATGTTAATCAAATTATAATAAACAGGTCCAAGACTGTCACCGCAGGCGCCATTGGACGGAGGGAACATCCACGCTCGTAGAACGTAGACTTGCTTTTGGTCCCCTATCAGGGGGCATTTCGGAGCAAGTTGGCAAATCGTAGCCCCCGTCCCATCTACAGAGACCCGGCCACTCGAGGCATTTCGATCGTCACAGGCAGAGCCGATGAATCACGCCCCAAGGATGTTTCCCAAGTTCAAGTGGAGCGGGCGATGCATGCGGCGCACGATGTTTTCCAGCGGACTGCTGAGGGCGTCTTCTGCCGCTTGGATCGCGTCGGACAGGCAAACAGCAGATCGTCCCAGAGTCCGTCCGCCAATGGACACGGACGCCCGAAAGCCCAAGGCCACGCCGATGTCCTGGCGGGCGCGCTCCACAGTGCGCACGAGCGTGGTTGCAAAGGCGTGAGAGGAGCCCTGGAGCCCGGATGAAATCCGGGGAGCTGCCCACCAGAGCCCCCGGATTCCATCCGGCTACGATAGGCCACACCATCCCTTCAGGGGCGAATTCATCAGCAATCGGGCGTCCCGACGTCGACCGGCTATACCTGATCCTGGTGTACTCGCTCGAAGGTTTGCCCTGACCATGACCGCACCCACCACCTCCTCCTGGAGCCCACTGCACAATGTCCTCTTTCGTTGGCTGTGGCTGGCCAGCATCGCCTCCAACATCGGCACCTGGATGCACGAGGTGGGCGCCGGATGGCTGATGACCTCGCTTTCGGCCAATCCCCTGAACGTGGCGCTGGTCCAAGTGGCCGGTTCCCTACCGATGTTCTTCCTGGCGCTGCCCGCCGGCGCCCTGGCGGACATCGTCGACAAGCGCCGCTACTTGCTCGGCGTGCAGCTGTGGATGGCGGCGGTGGCCACTCTGCTGGCGGCGCTCACCCTGCTCGGGCTGACCACCGTCTGGCTGCTGTTGGCGCTCACCCTGTGCATGGGCATCGGCACCGCGCTGATGATGCCGGCCTGGAGCGCGACGACGCCGGAACTGGTGGGCAAAGACGAACTGCCGGCGGCGGTGGCGCTGTCCAGCGTCGGCGTCAACCTGGCGCGGGCGGTCGGCCCTGCCATCGCCGGGGTCGTGGTGAGCCTGTTCGGCCCCTGGCTGACCTTCGCCCTGAACGCGGTCTCCTTCTTCGCGGTGATCGCCGTGCTGGCGGCCTGGAAACGCGAAACCAGCCCTTCCGTGCTACCCGCCGAGCGACTCTTCGGCGCGCTGCGTGCCGGCTGGCGCTACAGCCGCAGCTCCCGGCCGCTGCAGGCGGTGCTGGTGCGAGCGGCGGCGTTCTTCCTCGGCGCCAGCGCCGGCATGGCGCTGCTGCCGCTGATCGTCCGCGGCGAGCTGCAGGGCAGCGCCACCGACTTCGGTCTGCTGCTAGGCAGCGTCGGCGTCGGCGCGGTGTTCGGCGCCATGCTCCTGCCGCACCTGCGCGAGCGGCTGGGTAGCAATCGCCTGGTGGTGCTGGCCAGCGCACTCTATGCCCTGGTGCTGGTCGCCCTGGCGCTGCTACGCAACCTGTACCTGCTGGTGCCGGTGATGCTAGTTAGCGGCGCGGCCTGGATCGCCGTGCTGTCCAGCCTGCAGGTAGCGGCGCAGACCTCGGTGCCCGGCTGGGTGCGGGCGCGTGGCCTCGCCGTGTATATCCTCGTGTTCTTCGGCAGCATGGCCGCTGGCGGTACCCTCTGGGGCCTGGTCGCCAGCCGCACCTCCATTTCCGTGGCGCTGCTGGGCGCCAGCGTCCTGCTGTTGCTGGGGCTGCTTGCTGCCCTGCGCTTCCGCCTGCCTGTAACCGCGGTGGAGGACCTGGCACCCTCATTGCACTGGCCAGCGCCAATCCTGGCCGAAGGCATGGACCAGGAACGCGGCCCGGTGATGGTCACCCTGGAATACGACATCGACGCCGCCAAGGCGCCGGATTTCCAGGTCGCCATGGCGGAAGTGCACAGCATGCGCCGGCGCAACGGGGCAATTTCCTGGACCCTTGTGCAAGACAGCGAGAACCCGCGCCTGTGGCTGGAGTGCTTCGTCGACGAGTCCTGGCTGGAACACCTGCGCCACCACCAGCGGGTCACCCGTGGCGAACTGCGGATCGAGGCGGCCGCCCGGCAGTTCCAGACCCCAGGCGTGGGAATTCGCGTCCGCCACTACCTGCAAGGCGGCGCCCACTGACGGCACGGGCCCCTCCGTTGTCCGAATCGACTTCATGACTCACGGCAAGCGGACCACCATCAATACCAACAGCCCGGTGACAATGCAGCGCTCGCTGGAAAGAATACGCGGCGTGTAGCCCTTCTGTCCTGGCGCGCTACCGCGGCCCCAACCAATGCCGCCACACGTTTGCCAGCCAGACGCTCAGCAGCAGCGTGGCCTCACCCGGGTGGATCGCCGACAAGTTGGGCCATAGCTCGACGGCCATGGTCTTCAAGCACTACGCCAAGTTCATCAGCAAGGACGGCCCTGACATCGTCGGCATGCTCAATAAGGCGCTGAACCTTTCCTGAACAGCCCCCGACATTGAGCCCGCAAAAATGTGATGCACATCACCCTTTAAGCACCAAAAAGCCCGTCCTTGACGTGCCAGAGATCTGTTTTCGATCGATATCAAATTGATATCATAGAGATGCTCGCAGAGCAGTACCGAATTACTACAAGGAGTTGGCGCATGAAAGCGCATCGTTTGATCCTGGCCGCTGGATTAGCTGTAGCATGCACCGGTTGCGCAACCGGCCTGAATTCTCACCAGAAAGCCGAGCTGCGGCAGTATGAAGCCCGTGGCCAGGCCGTCCAGGAAAAGAACCCGGGCACCGGCGCAGCCCTTGGACTGCTTCCTGGTGGCGGTTCCTTCTATGGCCGTGAGTATGGCCTGGGCGTAGTGAACCTGTTGCTTTGGCCGCTTTCGATCCTCTGGGATCCGGTGAGCGGACACGACGCCGCTGAGGCCATCAACTACCACGCCACGAAGGAACACCTGCGCGGTGAGCGCGAGAAGGAGCTGAGCACACTCGACTCCAACCTTCAGACCGGCCAGATCGACATGACCCAGTACACACTGGAAAAACGCAAGATCGATCAGAAGTACGGCATCAACTGATGCCGCACCAACCTCGTTGATCTCCACCTCTCTTGCGAGGAATAACCTGGCAGCATCGATGAGGCACTTCAGGAAAGCCTGGGGAGCCAAGCGTGGACTGAAAGGGGACGGACTGAAAGGGGACAGGGACTGAAAGGGGACGGGACTGAAAGGGGACAGATTTATATTTCATACTCTAGAGCTGTCTGGATGGGCAGGATTAGAGTGGCGAAAATAAATCTGTCCCGAATGGCACTTACTTAGCGCTAACTCATTGATTAGAAAAAGAAAGGCTGCTCCTGGTCTACGGTGATAGTTGCGAACACACACCGAGCCCAAGGAGCAGCCCACATGAATCCTAGGTGCCAAGCCATCCTTCATCAACAGCAGCGCGCCCGCCGGCAAGCGTCAAATACCGATGCCTATGCCTTCTTCAATCTGCTGACCAGCCCCGAGTTGTTCGACTGCGTCGAGTCCTTGCTGCCGGATCATCGCGAGCGTCTGTTCCCGCCGACGGAGACGCTGTCGATGTTCATGGCCCAGGCATTAAGCGCCGATCGTTCCTGCCAGAAGGCCGTCAATGACCTGGCCATCAAGCAACTGCTCGGTGGCCTGAGCCCCTGTAGCACGCATACCGGGGGCTACTGTCGAGCGCGTCAGCGGCTCCCGCTGGAGATGGTGTCCACCCTGGTCCAAAACACCGGCAAGCTGATCAGCACCTATGTCGCCCAGACCTGGCGATGGATGGGTCGACCGGTGCGGCTCGTGGATGGGACGACGGTGTCCATGCCGGATACGGCCGCCAATCAGGCGGCCTATCCGCTATCGCGGGGGCAGAAGGCGGGGCTGGGCTTTCCACTTTGCCGGCTGGAGGGCATTGTCTGCCTGTCCAGTGGTGCGGTGCTGAACGCGGCACTGGGGCGTTTTCGGGGCAAGGGGGGCGATGAGCAGACCCTGCTGCGGTCGATGCTCGACACCTTGAACGCTGGTGATGTCCTGGTGGGCGACGCCTACTACGCCACCTATTTTCTGCTGTGCGAATTGCAACGCCGCGGCGTGGATGGCGTGTTCGAGCAATATGGCGCGCGCCGCCGCAGTACCGACTTTCGACGCGGTAAGCGTCTGGGCACACGGGACCACCTGATTGCCTTGGAAAAGCCCCGCAAACGTCCGGCGTGGATGAGCGTTGCGTCTTACGAGCAAGTGCCTGACCGGTTGGAAGTTCGGGAGTTGAAAGTGGGTGAGAAGATTCTGGTCACCACCCTGCGCTGTACCAGCCAAACCCCCAAGGCCGCCTTGAAGAGCCTCTTTAGAAGCCGCTGGCACGTCGAGCTGGATCTGCGCAATCTCAAGGCCACGATGGGGCTCGAGATGCTGAGCTGCAAAACCTCGGCGATGACCATCAAGGAGCTCTGGGTGTATCTGCTGGCGCACAACCTGATCCGCTTGATCATGGCGCAATCGGCCTCCTTGGCCGACTGCTTGCCACGGGAACTGAGCTTTAAGCACAGCCTCCAGCTCTGGCTGGCGTGGCGGCCATTGGCTGAGGCGGCGAGCCAACACGAAAACCTGACTGGTCTCTTGCTCCTGGTGGCTCAGCAACGCGTCGGCAACCGGGCCGGGCGAATGGAGCCGCGCGCACTCAAACAAAGGCCGAAACCCTACCCCTTATTGACCCGCACACGCCGATCAGCTCGCGCCGAACTACAGCGGAGCGGTCATCCCAAAAGGGCTAAGTAAGTGCCATTCAAATCTGTCCCCTTTTCCGCTACAAAGCCTAGTGCGGCGCGGCTTCCAGCAACGCGAAACCACCAATTTCCCGAAATTACCTTTTCCCGATCGCGCTCCTGAAAATCAAAGGGACCACTCCCTCCCCTGCATGGCCCCGTAGAGCCGCAGATCTGCTCCAGATACAGCGGCAGCTGCAGAAATACGCAGGGTCGATCCCTATCGCCTACGTGCGGGAGGCAGCCACCCTGCCCGCTTTCCAGGGCATCAAAGGGAGGCAGAAAAATCGACCTATCTAGCGCGGAGGCGTGGCGGGGGGACGACGGCGCGCGCTGATGATGGCGGAATCTGACGAGGTGAAACGTGCGTCTGCGTCCGGCCCAGCCTCTTGGCAAGCCCAAGTACATCGATGAGCGCGGCAGACCTTGGTTCAGTTCGGCTGAGTGCCGAGCATGGCGTCCCAACACCGCAAGTAGTCGGTCGCGGATAACCCCGAACCGTTCAGATTGCTCAGCATGCTCCCCTGGCTTCCATGGCGTCCCGTACCGCTGTGGCAGCGCTTTTAGGAGAATGCCATGCCCGCCCTCTCGGAAGTTGACCGCCAGTTCAGTTACGCCGTCCATGCACTGATGCGTGAGTACAACATCAGTCGATCACAGCTGCTCGCGATGCTGGATCGAAGCCCCCGGCGGGCGGTACCAGGCCCGACGCCTCAACCACTGAAGACCTATCTCAATCCGCACACTCAACGGTCCATACAGGTTCGCGCTTGCCGGAACCTCACTTATCGGGCCTGGGTGGCGGAGTACGGCGAAGATATCGTTGCAACCTGGCAAATCGAGCCAATACGGATTCGGAGAACAGTTTGAACACCCCACCAGGTGAGCCACTCCTATCCCTCGGGAACGGCTGGCAGTCACCCTCGGCCGACAGTAGATGGCCGAAAACGACGGCTTCCGGCTCAGCTCCTGATTCGCTTTCGCCCCAGCGCCCTCACTCCGAAGCGTCAGCGCTTTCCGGTCGACATCTAACTCAGCGACCACGACGGCCTCTTCTCCATCCCCCCGCGCAGCGCCAAACTGCGGCTCTGGCTCGGCTGGAGCGACACTGGAGCGGTTAACACACCTACTGGGCGGAACGGGTCTATCGACTTCGCTGGAATTGCAGTCGCGGTCTGGGCACGACCGAACTCTCACGAACTGAGCCTGTATCACCAGGAACACAGGCCCCTAAACGTCCCTCGGCAATCACCGCACCTCATACATTGCGATGATCGACTCGGCAAAATCGAGATCATTCTTGGTGCTTGCCGCCATCTTGGCGAGGGCCTTGACCGCTGCCGGAGCATCCGTACTGCCGACACCAACGACAGCAAGAATCGCGTTGGTATTCTCACCACCACCAGTTGCCAGCTCATGGCGCAATTCGGCACCCGCGCCAACGACTATTTCCTTGATTTTACGCGGCTTGGACGTGGTGACCGCCAGCGGAGCATCGGGCTTGAGGGTTACAAAGTACTGATTCGGCGAATACTCATACATTGCGCCGGTTGAAGCATCTACAGTTGAGCCGATCAAGCCACCCAGCACAATATTTCCCCAGAAGTAGCTATTTGTGGTAGTTCCCATCTGCGTCGTATATTGCTTATAGCCATCCTTACTGAAAGTAACCGCCAAGTTTTTATCTCTATCAACCTGTGCAGTAACAGGGGTTGTCCCCATTACTCGACCAGCCACGGACACTTCAGCACCTTGCGGCTCAGAATTGAAAGTTACCGACTGAGTTTTTCCGTCAACTATCGTCGCGCAAGCCGAAACAACTAACGACGCAGCCAATAAAACCGAAGCAACCTTAAGCCTGTTCATTTAAAAACCCACCCATAAGCTACGAATTGCACAAAACTACTGAATGAGGACAATCTTTATGGAGAGCCTTCCCATCAACACAATCAAAAGGAAAACCAGGGCAGAGAAGATCCAATTTTAAACTTTGCACGCCCGTTCCTACAGGCCCTCAGTATTTATTAAGGCCTAATGGGCGGCCTCGCATTTGATGACAAGAACTTTTCATTTCGCGACAGGCAAGAACCAGTTCGTAGTAGGTTGGTCGCCGGCTGAGACTGCAGTGTGCATCAGCGGTTCATGGTCATTTTCAAGTCTGCGCCGAAATCCAACGAGGTCGATGAGACAACGGCTTTCGCGGATCCGGCGCTGCAGCGCAAGGAGACCGACGATGACAGCTGCGAGCAGATGCTGAAGAAAAAGCGCCTGCAGATGCAGACGGAGGCCGATGAAAAAGCCAGGCAGGAGCAGCTGGCCAGCCAGGAGGCGGAGACCGCTCCCCCGTCTGATACCGGCAAGGGGGAAGGTAAGGCTGCGCAGGGGCCACGCACTGGGGCCAAGGGATCTGCTGCAGCGAAGGGTGAACCGCTGACGCCGGCGCAACGCCGCTTGAACGGTGGCGTGGTGATGCAGGCCGCAGGTGGTGATCACGGCGGAGGCCGAACGAAACCCGCTGCTGCTGGAGACGAAGAAGACCAACCCGCCAACGGCTCGGAGCGATCGGAGCTGAACAACCTGGGCGGTACCCGCTTCGCCAGCACCAAGTCGAAGTTGGCACCGGAGGGGACTTACCTGCTGACCCATAACACCTACGCGCGCTGCGCGCTATACACGGAAATCATCACGGATAACCCGGGGCTGATTGAGTGCCGGCTGACCGATCCGCTGTATTTCGCGAACGGCAGGACGGTGCTGGCCGAGGCCGGTGCTCGCCTGTTCGGCGAGCAGAGCACATCGGTGAAGCAAGGGCAGCAACGGGTGTTCACGGCATGGACGGAGATGGAGGCCAACAACGGCTCGGATCGGCCTGTCCGGGTGCGCCTGGACAGCCTGGGCGCCGGTCCCATGGGGGCCAGTGGCACGCAGGCGTGGATCGATAACCACTGGGCGGAACGCACTGGCGGGCGCTGATGTTGTCGCTGTTCCAGGACGTGATGGCGGGCATTTCCAACGCCACCCAGAAGTCGAGCAAGGACGGCTATCCCTGCCGACATTTTGGAGGTGTGGAAGCAGTGCGAGCCGCAAGACTACGGCGTTTGCGTGGACTTTCCGAGATCGAAAGCAGGCCAGGGCTGAAGTGCCAAGCGTAAGGCCGAGGCCCGGCAGCGACCGATGGCGAAGCAGCTCAAGCAGGTCACGCCGCAATTCGCTAAGGCACTGATTACCCGTGAGCTACGGGAACGTGGCAGGTATTTCAACTGCGAGTAGCAAAGACCAGAGGGATGATCCCCCTGGCCCCCAATTCTCAATATCAAGGGGCTTTGCCCCTTGTCATCCACACGCGTTCGCCTTCTGAGCGAGCCCAGCCCATTTCGATCCGGACGGACCAAGCCGTTTCTGGACTGGCGATCGCAAATCGAATTCATCACCGCCACCATCTTGCTGGCCAGCGAAGGCCTCTTTTCTCCTTGTTCAACAGGTCATTCCGGGATCGAGCTCGAAGGTCAGAGCAACGGCTACCGGCAGATTGCCCGGCAGGTTGCGAACCCCGCACACCGAACGCACATGGCCGGCCCGGCCTTCGAAGATGCTGACCAGCAGATCGGATGCACCATCCAGCACCTGCGGATGCCCCATGAAGTCTTCATCACAAGCCACGTATCCCTCCAGGCGAACCACCTGGCGAATGCGCTCGAATCCGCCTAGGTATTGGTGCACCTGGGCAAGCGCATTGAGCACGGAAAGCCTGGCCGCCATACGGCCCTCTTCGGTTGAAAGCGCGCGTCCGAGTAGTCCGGTGAGCGCCGGCTTGCCATCGATTACCGGCCCTTGCATCGATACATGCAACGTCGTCCCGGCCTCCACAACCGCCAGGTAGGCACCTAGCGGCTGCGGAGCTTTGGGCAGGCCGATTCCGAGCGCCGCAAGGCGTTGCATCGCCAAGTCGGTGATGCCACCTCTGCGCTCGGTATCGGAGCCTCCATGGAGGTCCATCACTCCTCCCATGGCAGCAGGACGATGCTGCCGCGCGCCTGATTGCTGGCAATGCGCTCATGCGCTTCTGCCGCACGGGACAATGGCAGGACACTGTCGATCACCGGCTTGACCTTGCCTTCCTTGATGGGGTCGAGCCAAGCGGCGAAGTCTTCGATGTCCCCCACCAGGGTTCCGCGCAACTGCTTCTGGGTGAAGAAGAAGTTCCTGATGTCGAAGGTGACTTCACTGCCCGCCATGAACCCCATGGCCACGATGATCCCCATGGGCCTGACCGCGGTGATGGTCCGGGCCAGTACGTCGCCACCCAAATTGTCGATCGCGACATCGACGCCCTTCCCCTCCGTCCAGGTGCCAAGCGCTTCGACGAAGTCCTCTTCGTTGCTGTTGATGACCAGCTCGGCGCCCAGGCTGGCGGCAAGTGCTGCCGACGACTCGTTCTGCACAGTGACCGCCACGCGCGCCCCGAGGGCACGGGCTACCTGGATGCTCATGATGCCGGTGCTGGATGCCCCCGCATGGATGAGCACCCGATCACCCGCCTTCACTTCGCCCACGATCTGCACGGAGCGGATCGCGATGAGCAGGGCAACCGGCAGCGCAGCGATCTGCTCGACCGGCAGCCCCGTAGTGTCCCGAAGTAGCCAACGCTCATTCACGACGATGTACTGCGCATAAGTTCCTGGTACGTGGATACCCGGAATGGCATAGCTGGCCGCGTTGGTGACAGGGCGAACCTGCGCTTCCGCTGGGTCGAGCGGGTATCCCGGCATCGAGATCACTCGCTCGCCGAGACTGAAGCGCGTCACGCCAACGCCCAGCCCCGCCACTTCGCCCACCGCGTCGGAACCGAGGATATGAGGGAAAGCCAGCTGCGGCGCAATCTGGCCGAGACGCACGTAGTGATCCAGGCGGTTGATGCCGGCAGCCAGCACCTTCACCAGGACCTCCCCCGGACCGGGAACCGGCGTGGGAACGTCTTCGAGTCGGAGTTGTTCGGGGCCGCCGAAGGCGTGGATGACAGCTGCTTTCATGGTGGTATCTCGTAATCAGGTTGAACGTGTTCGCAAGTCAGCCCCTGTTTGGAGTCTTGCGCTGACCGTTTGGCGACTTTCAGTTGAGGTCACCAACCGGGTGATACAATCCTAATCAACGTATGAACCTTTATGTAAGTAGGCACATTTTGGTGCCGTAGATACCAAACAGTTTCATAGGCACCTTTTGGTAACCGGAATGAACGCAACTACCGAACTCGCTGAATCCGCATTCGTACTCAGGGAAAACTGCCCGCAGCGACGCATCCACTACATCCTCAATGGCAAGTGGACCTCTATGGTCATCTACGCGTTGAGTCATGGCGCAATGCGTACCGGCCAGCTGGAGCGCACACTCCCTGGCATATCCAAGAAAATGCTCACGCAGACGCTGAGGGACGTGGAAAACAGCGGTCTGGTCAATCGCAAGGTGTTCAATGTGGTGCCTCCCCGGGTCGAGTATTCGCTGACCCCACTGGGGGAAACCTTCGTCGAGCCACTGCGCGAGCTCTATGACTGGGCAGCGCGAAATGCCACTGCGCTGGATGAACTTGAACGGAATCTGCAGAAGGCGGAATCGTCAGTTTCATAGCGTCGGCACGGCAATCTTATGCGCTGCCGGAAAGCCCACTTTGCTGACAGTGAAGGACTTGCTTGACTCTCCGTGCACAGCATTGACAAGCCTCTGTCGCCCGGGTGGAAACTGCCTTCGCCGGGCGCGAAGAGCGACCGAACGCCTCCCAGTTGGGAGCAGCGGAGATCCCCAATAGTCGAGATACGGTGTGAGGAAATACGCAGATGAGCGAAGTACTCCCGGCCAGTTCAAGCCAGCGGCCCTCCTCCGCCATCGATGAGTTCTTTTTCGACGAGGTCGATGCCTGGGAAGCGGCCGTCGAACGCAGTTGTGCGCCGCTGCGCATCACCTTGCAGCCGGAGCACAGACTCAAGGCGACGCTGATCGAGCGGATGTTCGGAGAGCTGTATCTCAGCCGCGTGACTTCGGTCAGCTGCCAATGCGCACACGACCAAGCGCACATCCGTCAGGGTACGGACGATGCCTTTCTCTACAGCCTGCAATTGCGCGGCGAAGGGCGCCTGATCCAGAGCGACCGCAGCGTGGTTCTCCAGCCCGGCGACGGAGCACTTTACGATTGCACGGAGCCGTTTCGCTGGGAGTTCAACGGCGACTTGCAGCAGTTGGTCGTGCGCCTGCCCCGGGACTTGTTCCAGCGCTATGTGAAAGGCGCCGAAAAATGCACGGCCCTGCGGGTGGATGGAGGGCGCGGGGTCGGTCGATTGCTGACGGGGCATCTGCGATCACTACTCGATGAGCGGCACGCAATCCAGCCCTCGACTTTCCGTTTCATGGCCGGTAGCACCCTTGACCTGCTCGGTGGTGCCCTGAGCGAGTTGAGCGACCGGGCCCCCATCGCCGCGAGCAATCTGCAGACTTACCACCTCAATCGGGCCTATGCCTATATCACCGAACATATCCGGCAGCCCGAGCTTTGCCCCGAAACCATTGCCAGGGCGCTGGGCATCTCGGTTCGTTACCTCCATCAACTATTCCAGGGAACCGGAGCAACCGTTGGCCGACATATCCAGGAAATGCGCCTGGACGGCTGCGCGCGCGACCTCGCCAGTCTCCCCGCCGATGCATACTCCATCAGTTACCTGGCCTATTCCTGGGGCTTCGAAAACTCTGCCCATTTCAGCCGCACCTTCCGCAACCGCTTCCAACTGACTGCCCGGGACTTTCGCGCCCTGCACGCAAAGCAGCCCGGTCCCGCACTGCGCTGACAGTCAATAAAGCCGTTCCTCCACGGCGAAGAGTCCGCTCCCGACCTTCCGTAGCATCCGGATCGACGGAAAGCCGCATATCCCGCGGCTTTTCCCGGTTCCAGTGCCCTTTCGGAGAGTCGTCTCATGTCGATCGATTTCACCCTGACAGATGCCCAGGCCGAGCTAAAAGCCGCCGCGCGCCAGTTCGCCCGGGAAACCCTGAGCCAGGTCAGGGAAGCCATCCACTACCTGCCCACCCCGGAAAGCCGCTTCCTGGCAACCCGCCCGTTCTATGAGGAATTGGTCCGGGAGGGTTTCCTTCGCCGGCTGATCCCGCAGCCCTTCGGTGGAGAGGGAGGCGGCATGGTCGACATGGCCATAGTCGCCGAAGAGTTCTATGCCGAGGATGCCAATGTCCCGCTAACGGCTTTTGCCAACCTGCTAGGCCTGATGCCGATCTTCCTTGCCGGCACCCCGGAACAGCGAAAGATCTTCGTCGCTCCCTTTCTCGAATGCCGTGGCGTACCGCTGGCCGCGCTTGCATCCAGTGAGCCGGGCGGCAGCGCGAACTACCACTCCAACACAGTGGGCGGCGGCGTTCGCACCCGTGCTCGTCTGGACGGCCAGCAGTGGGTTATCGACGGTGCCAAGCAATGGATCTCTGGCGCTTCGGGGTGGGACGGCAAAGGTGCTGACCTGCTTTGCGTCGTGTGCCGCACTGATACCGGGGTAGCGCCGCAGAACGGCGTTTCCGTTCTCCTCGTACCAGGGCCTGCCGCAGGTTTCCGGGTAAATCGCTATCACGAATCCCCCGGGCACCGGGGCCACCTGACCTCCAATTTTTCCCTGGACCAGGTGCGGGTTCCCGAAGGCAACGTCGTCGGCGGAGTCGGTCGGGGACTACAGGTGGTGGACGCCAGCTTCTCGGCTACCGCGGCCCTGGTCGGTGTCATGTCGCTTGGCGTCCTGCGCGCGGCGTTCGACTTCACCTTGCACTTCGCCAGGACCCAACGACGGGGAGGCCCTGTTCCCGTCATCGAACATCAAGCTGTGGGCTACGCGCTCGCCGATGCCAAGGCTTCCATCGAAGCCGTGCGCAGCCTCAGCTATCGGGCCTGCTTCGCACTCGACCAGCAAGCCCCCGAGGCCCTGGAACTCGCCTTGCACGCCAAGGTATTCGGCTCGGAGACCGCCGTGCGGGTTATCACCGAGTTGATGCGCGTCGTCGGCATCGACAGCTACGACCACGCCACTTCGCCCCTCGCCTCACTACTCCAGGATGCTCTCGCCTTTCCGCTGTTCGACGGCGGGAACATGGGGGTGCGCCGCCGCCAGCTTCACGAGCTGATGAAGCAGGACGGCTACGACTCCCTTTCCACGGTGTTCCACCCGTAGCACGCGCCACCAGCAGTCATTGACGTCGCCACTCAAAACAAATCCAAGAAAGTGAGTCGCAACAATGAAATCCAGCAACGCCCACGCCCCAACTCCGCCTTCAAATCGGGTAACACGCCTGATTCGCACCCTCCTGCTGCTGAGTGCCCTGTACGGTGCCAGTGCCAGCGCAGGTGTCATCGCCACCGACCCCGGTGATTACGTCGCCTTTCCCGCCGGCACCAATCTGGCCGTCCTCTACTACAACCATGCCGAACGCAACGACGTTTACCTGAACGGCCACAAGCAAGACACGCAAGGGTTCGGGCTGGACAACGACTTCGCGGCATTTCGCGCCGTGCATTACGTCGAACTCGGACCGCTCCTGGCTGCACCGCAGGTCATAGTCCCGTTCGGCAGCCTGCGAATGAAAGGCGCTGCGGACACAAGCGCCAGTGGTGTGGGCGATCCCCTCATCGGCAGCGCGTTCTGGCTCATCAATGATCCTGCACGCAAACGCTACCTGTCATTCGGCACCTGGTTCGCCCCTCCCCTCGGCAACTACGACGCTGACGATGGCCCGGTCAACATCGGTGAGAACCGCTGGAAGGGCGTTCTCCACACGTCTTACACGCAGTCGCTGTTCGGGAATCTCTCAGGCGAGGTCACGGCGGAGTGGGATTTCTTCGGCGAGAACGATGACTTCGCCGGGATGACCCGCAAGCAGTCCCACATCTTCGAGCTGCAAACCCACCTTCGCTACGACTTCTCGCCAGGCAGCTTCGTCGGTGCGAGCTACTTCCACACGACAGGCGGCGAGAATCGCTTGAACGGAGTCGACCTCGACGACTCGCTCAACACCAAACGCTACCTGCTGTCGGTTGCACACATGGTCGCTCCAACCGTGCAGTTGATGGGCCAGGTGGGCCAGGACCTGGAGGTTCGCAACGGCCCGAAGGAAGACTTCCGCGTCAGCTTGCGCCTGGTCAAGATTTTCTGATTCCCCACTTTCCAGACAACCCGGCACTTCTGCCGATGGCGTCGCCTTGCCCAAAATCGAGGCAACGTCCGTTCAACACCATGAGGATCGAACATGAGCAAAGTTGAAATCCTGCCCCAGGTGGCGGCATTCCTGGAGCGCCGCCATGGCTGCTTCATCGATGGCCAGTGGGTGCTGCCGGAAGGCCCGACCACTCAGGTCTTGAACCCGGCTACGGGCGAGACCATCGCCACGGTGCCGGATATATCGCTCGACTACGTCGACCAGGCCGTGCAGTCCGCCTTCCAAGCATTCGAGTCAAAAGTCTGGTCCGGCCTGCGCCCGGCCGACCGCGAGCGCATCCTGCTGCGCTTCACCGCCCTGGTGGAAGAGCACGGCGAGGAACTGGCCCAGCTGGAAACCCTGAGCCAGGGCAAGTCCATCAACATCTCGCGCATGCTGGATGTCGGCGCCACGGTCGAGTTCATGCGCTACATGGCCGGCTGGGCCACCAAGATCGAAGGCACGACCCTGGACGTGTCCATCCCGATCCCGCCGGGCTCGCGTTTCACCGCCTTCGCCCGCCGTGAGCCGGTGGGCGTGGTGGCCGGCATCGTGCCGTGGAACTTCCCGCTGATGATCACCACCTGGAAGCTGATGCCGGCGCTCGCCTGCGGCTGCACCGTGGTCATCAAACCGGCCAGCGAAACCCCGCTGACTGCCCTGCGCCTGGCCGAACTGGCCTTCGAGGCGGGCATCCCGGCCGGCGTGTTCAACGTCATCACCGGCGGCGGCAGCACCGTGGGCAATGCCCTGGCGTCGCACCCGCTGGTCAGCAAGGTGTCCTTCACCGGCTCCACCGCCGTGGGCAAGAGCGTCGGCGTGGCCTGCATGGAGAACATGACCCGCTTCGCCCTGGAGCTGGGCGGCAAGAACCCGATGATCCTGCTGGCAGACGCCGACGTGGAGAAGGCCATCCAGGGCGCGCTGCTGGGTGGCCTGTTGAACCAGGGCCAGGTCTGCGCCGCGGCCTCGCGCTTCTATGTGCACCAGTCCCTCTACGAAGCGTTCGTCCAGGGCCTGGCCGCTGCGGTGAAGGGTCTGTCCATCGGTGCCGGCATGGATCAGGAAGCAGCGATCAACCCGCTGGTGTCGCGCAAGCAACAACAGAACGTGCTCAAGCACATCGACCTGGCCCGCCAGGAAGGCGCCCGCGTGGTGGCCGGTGGCGAGCGCCTGGAAGGCGACGGCTTCTTCGTCCAGCCCACGGTGCTGGCGGACGTGAACCATGACATGACCGTGGCCCGCGAAGAGGTGTTCGGCCCGGTGCTCTCGGTGATCCCCTTCACCGACGAAGACGCCATGATCGAACTGGCCAACGACAGCCCCTACGGCCTGGCCGCCAGCCTCTGGACCAACGACCTGTCCAAGGCGATGAACCTGGTGCCGCGCATCGAGGCCGGCACCGTCTGGGTCAACGCCCACGTGCTGCTGGACCCGAACATGCCCTTCGGCGGCGTCAAGCAGTCCGGCATGGGCCGCGAGTTCGGCCGCGCAGTGATCGAGGCCTATACCGAGCTGAAGTCGGTGTGCATCGCCCACTGAAATTGACCTTTGGTGTCTGGCAGGCATTCTGCCTGCCTCCTTTCATCAGGAACTGCTGGCACGTCGAGCTACCGCCAACTGCTGGGCCGCGCCTCGAAGCTCCTGGGGCACACCGACAAGCGGATTACCGAGACCGTGTATCGCCGTGTCGGTGAGGTCGTCGATCCGACCCGCTAACGTGGAGTTGCGGAAACGATCTGAAAAGTTGCGGAAACGATTGGTCGTCCCTGGGAACAGGTTGGGAACACCCCAGAAACGCAAAAGCCCCGGATACCGGGGCTTTCAGCTATAAAGATGGCGGAGGCGGTGAGATTCGAACTCACGGAAGAGTCTCCCCTTCGGCGGTTTTCAAGACCGCTGCCTTAAACCACTCGGCCACACCTCCGCTTGCGCGGGGCGCCATAGTACCGGAACGCAACACGCTGTCAAACTCTTGCAATTGGCGTGTTGCGGCCCTCTGTTAATATCCGGAACTGACCAAGGTCACGGAATCCATTTCGGGAGCGTCGCGATGAACGAACAGAACTATGCCCTCAACCACGCGCAGGCGGAGCAGCTGGAAGTCAGCCGCGTCCTGCGCAACACCTACGGGCTACTGGCCCTGACCCTCGCGTTCAGCGGTCTGGTCGCCTACGTCGCCCAGCAAATGCGCGTGCCCTACCCCAGCATCTTTGTGGTCCTGATCGGCTTCTACGGGCTGTTCTTCCTCACCGTGAAACTGCGTGATTCGGCATGGGGCCTGGTATCCACCTTCGCCCTCACCGGTTTCATGGGCTACACCCTCGGCCCGATCCTCAACATGTACCTCGGCATGCCCAACGGTGGCGAGGTGGTCAGCTCGGCGTTCGCCATGACCGCCCTGGTGTTCTGCGGCCTTTCCGCCTATGTGCTGACCACCCGCAAGGACATGAGCTTCCTCGGCGGCTTCATCACCGCGGGCTTCTTCGTACTGATAGGTGCCACGCTGGCAAGCCTCTTCTTCAACATCAGCGGCCTGCAGCTGGCGATCAGCGCCGGTTTCGTGTTGTTCTCCTCGGTCTGCATCCTCTTCCAGACCAGCGCCATCATCCATGGCGGCGAACGCAACTACATCATGGCCACCATCAGCCTCTACGTGTCCATCTACAACCTGTTCATCAGCCTGCTGCAACTGGTTGGCGTATTCAGCAGCGACGATTGACTGCCATCCGCCTACTCGGACTAGCCCGCTTCGGCGGGCTTTTTTCTGCTCGCACGGACAAACGAACCTGTCTGGCCTTATCATTCCAGCTGTTTTCCATTTGCCTGAGCGACCATGAAATTCGCCATCGCCCTGTTCGCCCCGCCCCATGCGCCCTCCTCCCGGCGCGCGCTGCGTTTCGCCGAGGCCTGCCTGGCCGGCGGCCATGAGATCGTCCGCCTGTTCTTCTATCAGGACGGCGTGCATAGCGCGTCCGCCAATGTCGTGGCCCCCCAGGATGAACCGGACCTCTCTGCCGAATGGAGCGCATTCGTGCGCCAGCATCGGCTGGATGGCGTCGTCTGCATCGCGGCGGCGCTACGCCGCGGTGTGCTGAACGGCGAAGAGGCGCAGCGCTACCAGCGGCCTGCGGCCAACCTCGCCGAAGGCTGGGAGCTGTCCGGCCTGGGGCAGCTGCATGAAGCGGCGCAGATGGCCGATCGCCTGGTCACCTTCGGAGGCAACTGAGATGAAATCCATGTTGATCATCAGTCGCCAGGCCCCCTGGAGCGGCCCTGGCGCCCGCGAGGCACTGGATATCGCCCTGGCCGGCGGCGCCTTCGATCTGCCGCTGGGCCTGCTGTTTCTCGATGACGGGGTGTTCCAGCTGGCAGTCAACCAGCAGCCGAAGGCACTCCAGCAGAAGGACCTGACCGCCAACCTCCAGGCCCTGCCCCTGTTCGGCGTGGAGTCGCTCTACGTCTCCGCGCGCAGCCTGCAGGAACGGGGACTGGACGCCAGCACCCTGAACCTCGCGGTGGAGGTCCTCGAAGACAGCGCCTTGACCGCCCTTATCGACCGTTACGACCAGGTGCTCACCCTCTGATGGCCACCCTGCACATCCTTTCTCACTCCCCGTTCGCCGACAGCCGCCTCGCCAGCTGCCTGCGCCTGTTGGGCAATGCTGACGGCCTTCTCCTCAGCGGCGATGCCGTATATGCCTTGCAGCCCGGCAGTGTCGCGCGCAAGGCCCTGGAACTGATGCCCGACCACATCGCCCTCTACGCCTTGGCGGAAGACCTCGAAGCCCGCGCCCTCGCTGACCTGCCGCCGCGCGTGAAGACGCTGGACTATCCGGCCTTCGTCGAGCGCTGCTGCCACTTCGACAAGGTGAACAGCTGGCTATGAGCGAACTGCTGATCGACGGCCGCGCCATCCCCCTGGACAAGGATGGCTACCTGCAGCATCTGAGCGATTGGAGCCCGGCCGTGGCCGACGCCCTGGCCGCCCGTGAAGAACTCGAACTGCAGCCGGACCACTGGGAGATCCTCGAACTGCTGCGCGGCTTCTATGCCGAATTCCAGCTGTCGCCGGCCAACCGGCCGCTGGTCAAGTACGTGGCGCAGAAGCTCGGCCCGGACAAGGGCAACAGCCTGCACCTCAACCGCCTGTTCAAGGGCGCACCGGCCAAGCTTGCCGCCAAGCTCGCCGGTCTGCCGAAACCGACAAATTGCCTATGAATCTCATCACTCCAGCGGAACATCCCTTCGCACAATTCGTCCGCATCCTCGGCAAGGGCAAACGCGGCGCACGCAATATGACGCGCGAGGAAGCCCGCGAAGCCATGGGCATGCTCCTCGATGGCGAGGTGGAAGACACCCAGTTGGGCGCCTTCCTCATGCTGCTACGGCACAAGGAAGAGAATGCCGAGGAGCTGGCCGGCTTCACCGACGCCTTCCGTCAGCGCAACCTGGCGCCGAAGATCGCGGTGGACCTGGACTGGCCGAGCTACGCCGGCAAGAAGCGCCACCTGCCCTGGTACCTGCTGGCGGCCAAGGCCCTGGCCGACAGCGGCCTGCGCATCCTCATGCACGGGGGTGGCGCTCACACGGCCGGTCGCCTGTATAGCGAACAACTGCTGGAGCTGTTGGACATTCCACTTTGTCAGGACTGGGACCAGGTCGCCATGGCTCTCGACGAGCGCCAATTGGCTTTCATCCCCCTGGGCGCCTGGGCACCGCAGCTGCAGCGGATGATCGACCTGCGCAACACACTCGGCCTGCGTTCCCCCATCCATTCCCTGGCGCGCATCCTCAACCCGCTCGGCGCCCGCTGCGGCCTGCAGAGCATCTTCCATCCCGGCTATCAGGCGGAACACCGGCAGGCCAGCCAGTTGCTCGGCGACCACGCCATCGTGATCAAGGGCGAAGGTGGCGAGATCGAAGTCAACCCCGATGCCATCTGCCACCTCTATGGCACCACCGCCGGCCAGGCCTGGGACGAGGAATGGCCGGCGCTGTCCGCACTTCGCCATTTGAAGCCGGAAAGCCTGGATGCCCACCATCTGGTTGAGGTCTGGCGGGGCGAGGCCGAGGACGCCTATGGCCAGTTGGCCGTCAGCGCGACAATGGCCCTGGCCTTGCGCGGACTCGGCATGGACCGCGATCAGGCGTTCGCGGAAGCACAGCGCATCTGGGCGAACCGAAAGATATCGAACTGATCGATACTTGAGTCCATCAATTTGCGCTTTTCCATCGATCAGCTCTCGATAGACTGGACACCGAACTCAACCTCGGAGACCAATCATGGGCCTGCTGATCGATGGCAAGTGGCATGACAAGTGGTACGACACGGCCAAGGACGGGCGCTTCCAGCGCGAAAGCGCGCGGCGTCGCAACTGGATCACCGTCGACGGCGCGCCCGGACCATCGGGTCTGGGCGGCTTCCCCGCCGAAGCCGGCCGGTATCATCTCTATGTATCCCTGGCCTGCCCCTGGGCACACCGCACCCTGATCTTCCGCAAGCTCAAGGGCCTGGAGTCCCTGATCGACGTCTCGGTGGTGAGCTGGCTGATGCTGGAACAGGGCTGGACCTTCGACCCGCAATACGGCTCCACTGGCGACAAGCTGGACGGGCTCGACTACCTGCACCAGCGCTACACCCGGGACACTCCGGACTACAGCGGCCGGGTGACGGTACCGCTGCTCTGGGACCGGAAGACCGGACAAATCGTCAGCAATGAATCCTCCGAGATCATCCGGATGTTCAACAGCGCCTTCGACCACCTCACCGACAATCACCTGGACTTCTATCCGGAACCCCTGCGGGCGGAGATCGACGCGCTCAACGAGCGCATCTACCCGGCGATCAACAACGGCGTCTACCGTGCCGGTTTCGCCACCACCCAGGAAGCCTACGAAGAAGCCTTCCACGTGCTGTTCGATGAACTCGATCGCCTCGACGCCCTGCTGGAAACCCGGCGCTACCTGACCGGCGAGCGCATCACCGAAGCGGACTGGCGCCTGTTCACCACCCTGATCCGTTTCGATGCCGTGTACCACGGCCACTTCAAGTGCAACCGGCAACGCCTGGCGGACTATCCCAACCTTTCAGGCTGGCTGCGCGAGCTGTACCAGTGGCCAGGTGTAGCGGAGACGGTGGACTTCACCCACATCAAGCACCACTACTACGCCAGTCACCGAACCATCAACCCGACGGGGGTCGTGCCGCTGGGCCCGGTGCAGGACTTCAGCCGCCCCCACGGTCGTGGGCACCTGAAGGGTGCAGCGGTGGCGCGGCAGGATCAGACTCCGGCCTGATCGCCCTCGAACCAGGCCAGCTTGTCGCGCAGGGTCACCACTTCGCCGACTATCACCAGGGTCGGCGCATGAACCTCGTGCTCGGCTACCAGTTGCGGCAGATCGGCCAGGGTTCCGGTGAACACCCGCTGGTGGCTGGTAGTGCCTTGCTGGACCAGGGCCGCCGGGGTTTCGGCAGCGCGGCCGTGCTTGATCAGTTGCTCGCAGATCACTGGCAGGCCCACCAGGCCCATGTAGAACACCAGTGTCTGGCCCGGTGCAGTGAGGTCACCCCAGGGCAGGTCGCAGCTGCCGTCCTTGAGGTGGCCGGTCACGAAGCGCACCGACTGCGCATAGTCGCGGTGGGTAAGCGGGATGCCGGCATAGGCGGCACAACCCGAGGCGGCGGTGATGCCGGGCACCACCTGGAACGGAATGCCATTGGCGGCCAGCTCTTCGATCTCCTCGCCGCCACGGCCGAAGATGAAGGGATCGCCGCCCTTCAGGCGCAACACACGCTTGCCCTGCTTGGCCAGCTCGATGAGCAGGCGATTGATCTCATCCTGGGGAACCGCATGATCGGCTCGGCGCTTGCCGACGTAGATGCGCTCGGCGTCACGCCGACACATTTCGATGATCGACGACGCCACCAGGCGGTCATAGAGCACCACATCGGCCTGCTGCATCAGGCGCAGGGCGCGGAAGGTCAGCAGGTCGGGATCGCCCGGCCCGGCGCCCACCAGATAAACCTCGCCCAATGCTCGCGGAGCACCGCCGGCTACCCGCTCGGCCAGCAAGCGTTCGGCCTCGGCGCCCTGCCCGGCCAGCATGCGCTCGGCCACCGGCCCCTGGAAGACCTCCTCCCAGAACACCCGACGCTGCTGTACGTCGGGGAATAATGCCTTCACCTGGTCGCGAAACTTCTTAGCCAGGCCGGCCAGTTGGCCGTAGGCGGCGGGAATCCAGGTTTCGATCCTGGCGCGGATCAGGCGCGCCAGCACCGGCGCATCACCCGCGCTGGAAACGGCCACGATCAGCGGCGAGCGGTCGACTATCGCGGGGAAGATCACGCTGCAGAGCTTCGGCGCATCCACCACGTTGACCGGAATGCCGCGCGCCTGGGCCTGGGCCGAAACCTCGGCATTGAGGACCTGGTCATCGCTGGCGGCAATCACCAACACACAGGCATCCACATCCGCTTGCTGATATCCGCGCTGCCGGGACTCGCCACCGCTGTCCTCGACCATCTCCAGCAACTGCGCCTCGATCTCCGGCGCCACCACCCGCAGCCGCGCACCGGCGTCAGCCAGCAGGCGTGCCTTGCGCAGGGCCACTTCACCCCCACCGACCACGAGCACCTGGCGCCCTTGAAGATTGTGGAACAGCGGGAGGAAATCCATAGCAGCGCCTTCTTGCAGTATCGATTGGAGGTAAAGCTCGAACGGTCACCGCCCGCGTGCAGGTGGGCTGCGACGCGGGCGGTGAGGCTTTCCGTGCTCCTGCCCGGGCAGGGGAACGGCGATCAGCCGATGACTTCGATGCCGCCCATGTAGGGCTTGAGCACTTCGGGCACGCGGATGCTGCCATCAGCCTGCTGGTAGTTCTCCAGCACCGCTACCAGGGTGCGACCCACCGCCAGGCCGGAGCCGTTCAGGGTGTGTACCAGCTCGGGCTTGCCAGTTTCCGGGTTGCGATAGCGCGCCTGCATGCGGCGGGCCTGGAAGTCGCCGCAGTTGGAGCAGGAGGAAATCTCGCGATACTTGTCCTGGCTCGGCACCCAGACTTCCAGGTCGTAGGTCTTGGTGGCGGAAAAGCCCATATCGCCGGTGCACAGGGCCAGAACCCGGTAGGGCAGCTCCAACAGCTGCAGTACGCGCTCGGCGTTGCCGGTCATGCTTTCCAGGGCCTCGAAGGACTTCGCCGGCTCGACGATCTGCACCATTTCCACCTTGTCGAACTGGTGCTGGCGGATCATGCCGCGGGTGTCGCGGCCGGAAGCGCCGGCTTCACTGCGGAAGCACGGTGTGTGGGCGACGAACTTCAGCGGCAGTTGCTTGGCCTCGAGGATCTCGCCGGACACGATATTGGTCAGGGATACCTCGGCGGTCGGGATCAGGTAGAAGTCGGCTTCGTTCTCGCGGGAGATCTTGAACAGGTCTTCCTCGAACTTCGGCAGCTGGCCGGTGCCCTGCAGGGCCGGAGCCTGCACCAGGTACGGCGTGTAGGCCTCTTCGTAACCGTGGTCGGTGACGTGCAGGTTGATCATGAACTGTGCCAGGGCGCGATGCAGGCGGGCGATGGGGCCGCGCAGCAGGGCGAAACGGGCGCCGGAGAGCTTGGCCGCGGTCTCGAAGTCCAGCCAGCCATGCTGCTCGCCAAGGGCCACATGGTCCTTGATCTCGAAGTCGAAGCTGCGCGGGGTACCCCAGCGGCGCACTTCGACGTTGTGATCTTCGTCCTCGCCTACCGGCACGGATTCGTGCGGCAGGTTGGGGATGTTCAGCAGCAGGTTGTCCAGCTCGGCCTGGATGCTTTCCAGCTCGCGCTTGCCCTCTTCCAGTTCGCTGCCCATGCGATCCACATCGGCCAGCAGAGGGGCGATATCTTCACCACGCTGCTTGGCCTGGCCGATGGCCTTGGAACGGGAGTTGCGCTCGGCCTGCAGCTGTTCGGTGCGGGTCTGCACGGACTTGCGCTGGTTCTCCAGCGCTTCCAGGCGTGCTACATCCAGTTCAAAGCCACGGGTGGCGAGGCGTTCCGCGATTTCCCGGGTCTGGGTGCGGACCAGTTTGGCATCGAGCATGTCAGGTTCTCGTCTCTCAGATTTTCGTCAGTATCAGGCCGGCCCAGGTGGCGAGCAGACCGCCCAGCACGCTCAGCGCCCCATAGCCCAGGGCCAGTGGCAGCTGGCCGCTTTCCAGCAGGCGCAGCGTGTCGAGGGAAAAGGATGAAAAAGTCGTCAGCCCGCCCAGGAAGCCCACCATGAGTCCGGAGCGGATTTCCACTGGCACTTCAGGGCGCAGCAGGAACATTCCATACAGGTAGCCGATCAGCAGGCAGCCAACGATATTGACCGCAAGGGTACCGGCGTAGAAGTGGCGTGGCCAGTAGGCAGCCACCAGATTGCCAGTGGCGAAGCGCAGCAGGGTACCGGCTACACCGCCGGCGGAGACCGCCAGGATCAGTCCGATCACGGTTTTCTCCGCTGCCAGGGGCTGTTGCGGTCCAGGTTCTTCAGGTGCTGCAGCTTGTCGCGGATCTTCAGCTCCAGGCCACGGGGCACCGGTTGGTAGTACTGGCGTGGTTCGAGCTGCTCGGGGAAATAATCCTCCCCTGCGGCATAGGCATCCGGCTCGTCATGGGCGTAGCGGTATTCCTCGCCATAGCCCAGTTGCTTCATCAGCTTGGTCGGCGCGTTGCGCAGGTGCAGCGGTACTTCCAGCGAGCCGTTCGCGGCAGCGTCGGCCATCGCCGCCTTGAAGGCCATATAGACGGCATTGCTCTTCGGTGCGCAGGCCAGGTAGGTGATGGCTTGAGCCACTGCCAGTTCGCCTTCCGGACTGCCGAGGCGCTCCTGCACGTCCCAGGCCGACAGGCACAGGCTCAAGGCGCGCGGGTCGGCATTGCCGATGTCCTCGCTGGCCATGCGCACCACCCGGCGGGCGATGTAGAGCGGATCGCAACCGCCGTCCAGCATGCGCGCATACCAGTAGAGCGCGGCGTCCGGGTCGGAACCGCGCACCGACTTGTGCAGCGCGGAAATCTGGTCGTAGAAGGCCTCGCCGCCCTTGTCGAAGCGGCGGCGGCTGTCGCCCAGCAGGTTCTGCAGCAGCTCGGAGCCGATCTCGCCACCGTCCTCGGCCAGGTCCGCGGCGTTTTCCAACAGGTTGAGCAGACGCCGGCCATCGCCATCGGCAGCGGCCATGAGGATGGCGAAGCTCTCCTCCGGCAGGCTCAGCCGACGCTTGCCGAGGCCCTTGTCCTCATTCAGCGCACGGGCCACCAGCTTGCGCAGGGCCGCCTCGTCCAGGCTCTTCAGCACATAGACGCGGGCCCTGGAGAGCAGCGCATTGTTGAGTTCGAAGGACGGGTTCTCGGTAGTCGCACCGATGAAGATCAGGGTGCCGTCTTCCACGTAAGGCAGGAAGGCATCCTGTTGGGACTTGTTGAAACGGTGCACTTCGTCGACGAAGAGGATGGTGCGCCGGCCGTACTGGGCCGCCTGCTGCTTGGCCATTTCCACCGACTGACGGATTTCCTTCACCCCGGACAGTACCGCGGAGATGGTCTCGAAGTGGGCATCGGTGACCTGGGCCAGCAGCTTGGCCAGGGTGGTCTTGCCCACCCCGGGCGGGCCCCAGAAGATCATCGAGTGCAATGCGCCCTGCTCCAGGGCTTCACGCAGTGGCTTGCCGGGTGCCAGCAGGTGCTCCTGGCCGACGTATTCATCCAGGCTGGCGGCGCGCAGACGTGCCGCCAGAGGCTGGGCGATGGGTTCGGAGCGGAACAGGTCCATAGGGGTTACGGCTTATTCCTGAATGACGTCGGCGCCTTCCGGGATCTTGAAGTTGAACTGCGCGGCATCGATGGCCTGGTTCATCTTGACCCCGAGGAAGAGGATGTTGGTGCGCTGGCCAACGCTGTCGATCAGTTGCATGTCGTTGATCACGCCATTACGGAAGGACAGGCGCAAGGTGTCGAACAGGGTGTCCTTGGCCTTTGGCTTGAGGATGAAGTCCACCACGTCGCCACCTTCCTTGTGGGTGATCTCGAAGTTCTCGCTGATCTTCGAGATATCGCCCGACAGCAGCAGCGCCGGCGTATGGGTCAGGCGCTGGTCCAGCGTCTGGATGGTCACCTGCTGCAGGTCCGGGTCGTAGAGCCAGACCTTGTCGCCATTGGAAACCAGCAGTTGCTCCATGGGCGCGTCGGTGTGCCAGCGGAACAGTCCCGGGCGCTTCAGCGACAGCTCGCCGGAAGTCTCCTGCAATTGCGTGCCGGAGCCGTCCAGGGTCAGCTGCGAGAATCGGCCGGTAATGGTCTGGGCCTTGTTCAGCATTTCGGTCAGTCGGTTGATGGCGACCTTGTCGTCGGCCTGGACCTGCATTGCAGCCAGGCCGAGCACGGCCACCATCAGCATGCGGATCAGTCGCATGGAAATCCTCTTCAAGAATCCGTTCGGATCAGTCTCGCATCGGCGCCGGCGCGATCACCTCGCGCGAGCCGTTGCCGTTCATGGGGCTCACCACCCCGGCCATTTCCATCGCCTCAATCATCCGCGCGGCACGGTTGTAGCCGATCTTCAGCTTGCGCTGCACGGAGGAGATCGAAGCGCGTCGGCTTTCCACGACGAAGCGCACGGCCTCGTCATAGAGCGGATCGTCTTCGCTGCCTTCACCGCCACCTTCACCACCCTCGCCACCGCCGGAGAAGCCACCGCCGCCCTCTTCCGCGCCGGCCAGGATGTCCTCGATGTAGTCGGGGGCGCCGCGCAGCTTCCAGGCTTCCACCACTCGGTGCACTTCATCGTCCGAGACGAAGGCGCCGTGGACGCGGATCGGCAGACCAGTCCCGGGAGGCAGGTAGAGCATGTCGCCATGGCCCAGCAATTGCTCGGCGCCACCCTGGTCGAGGATGGTACGCGAATCGATCTTGCTGGAGACCTGGAACGCCATGCGGGTCGGGATGTTGGCCTTGATCAGGCCGGTGATCACGTCCACCGACGGGCGCTGGGTCGCGAGAATCAGGTGGATGCCGGCGGCACGGGCCTTCTGGGCGATACGCGCGATCAGCTCTTCGACCTTCTTGCCCACGATCATCATCATGTCGGCGAATTCGTCGACCACGACCACGATGGTCGGCAGGGCCTTCAGCAGAGGCGCCTGGTCTTCCATGCTCTCGCGGCGGTAAAGCGGATCGGTCAGCGGGGTGCCGGCCTCCTCGGCATCCTTCACCTTACGGTTGAAGCCGGCCAGGTTACGCACGCCCATGGCCGCCATCAGCTTGTAGCGCCGCTCCATCTCGGCAACGCTCCAGCGCAGGGCGTTGGCCGCCTCCTTCATGTCGGTGACCACCGGGCAGAGCAGGTGCGGAATGCCTTCGTAGATGGAGAGTTCCAGCATCTTCGGGTCGATCATGATCATCCGCGCCTGCTCGGGCGTGGACTTGAACAGGATCGACAGGATCATGGCGTTCACGCCCACCGACTTACCCGAACCCGTGGTACCGGCCACCAGCAGGTGCGGCATCTTGGCCAGGTCGGTGATGATCGGCTTGCCGCCGATGTCATGGCCCAGGGCGAGGGCGACAGGCGACTTGGCCTCGTCATACTCGGACGAAGACAGGACCTCGGAGAAGCGCACGATCTGGCGGTCCTCGTTGGGGATCTCGATGCCGACCGTGGTCTTGCCGGGGATGACTTCCACCACGCGTACGCTGATCACCGCCAGGGAACGCGCCAGGTCCTTGGCCAGGTTGGAGATACGGCTGACTTTCACGCCGGCGGCCGGCTGGATTTCGAAACGGGTGATCACCGGGCCAGGATGCACCGATTCCACCAGCACTTCGACGCCGAACTCCTTCAGCTTGATTTCCAGCAGGCGCGACATGGCCTCCAGGGATTCCGGGGAAAAGCTCTTCTGCTTCTTCTCGGCCACGTCGAGAATGGAAATCGGCGGCAGGGTGCCTTCGACCGCAGTGTCGATGAACAGCGGCGCCTGCTTTTCCTTCTGCACGCGCTTGCTCGACTCGGCCGGCTTGGGCGGCGGCGGTGTCGCGATGACCGGGGCCGGACGCTTCTCACGCTCGGTCATGTGCTTGGTCAGGGCCTCTTCGCGCTCGATCAGGCGCTCCTTGGCCTTGGCCTGTTCACGGCGATCCGGCACCGTAGGCGCCACCACCGCGCTGACACGGTCATCCACTTCGCGCAGCTTGGCCACCAGTTGCTTGCGTTCCGAGCGCGCCGCCCACCAACGGTTGATGGCGCTCTGGATGAGTTCGAAGAGATCCAGGGTGATCTTCCCGGTCAGGTCCATGACCTTGAACCAGGACAAGTCGGTAAACACGGTCAAACCGAAGAGGAAGAGTGCGAAGAACAGCAAGGTGCTGCCCTGCACGTTGAGTGCGTTGACTGTCAGGTGGCTGAGGCTTTCGCCCAGGGCACCGCCTGCCGAGGCGGGCAGGCCGGCATGGTCCTGGAAGTGAATATCGGCCAGGGCCGCGCCGGACAGCACCAGGAACACCAGGCCGATCAGGCGCCAGGAGAACAGCCAGCCGCTCCAGTCGATGGGCTCGTGACGATGACGGAAGACTTGCAGGGTCTTGATCGCCAGCAGCAGCGGGAAGATGTAGGCGAAATAGCCCAGGGCCATGAACAGGATATCGGCGAACCAGGCGCCCAGTCTGCCGGCGGAGTTCTGCACCTGCTCGACATTGCTGGTGTGGGTCCAGCCCGGATCAGATGAGTCGTAAGTGAGCAGCGCCATCCACAAGTAGAGGCAGACGGCGCCCAGCGCGATCAACGCACCTTCCTTGAGGCGATAATGCAATTGCTGGCGCCAGACCGGTGTCTGGGCTCTGGTCGTGGAATTCTTCAAAACGCGTCTTTTCCTGCGCACCGGGCGCGCTCAAGAGTCGGTCGAGGGTGAAAAACCGCCAGGCAGTGTGCCATCACAGGTTCCAGCCCATTCTGAACGTTGCCCATTGTACGGATTTGACCGCGCGACGCCATGCGGGGAATGGATTGTCGCTCCAGCGTTTTGGCGACGTCTCGCGCTTCGGTGTAGCATAGCCGGCAACGATTTGCGTGATGCTCAATTGGAGCATGCATTCTCTTTCGTGACAAAGACTTATGGAGCCTTTTTATGAGCGAAGTCAAGCATTCCCGATTGATCATTCTGGGTTCCGGCCCTGCAGGTTACGCCGCTGCGGTGTACGCGGCGCGCGCCAACCTCAAGCCGACCGTCATCACCGGCATCCAGCCCGGCGGCCAACTGACCACCACCACTGAAGTCGACAACTGGCCCGGCGACGTCGAAGGCCTCACCGGTCCGGTCCTGATGGAGCGCATGCAGAAGCACGCCGAGCGCTTCGATACCGAGATTGTCTACGACCACATCCACACTGCCGAGTTGCAGAAACGCCCCTTCATCCTCAAGGGTGACAGCGGTACCTACAGCTGCGACGCACTGATCATCGCCACCGGCGCCTCCGCGCAGTACCTGGGCCTGCCCTCCGAGGAAGCCTTCGCCGGCAAGGGCGTTTCCGCCTGCGCCACCTGCGACGGTTTCTTCTATCGCAACCAGGTGGTCTGCGTGGTCGGCGGCGGCAACACCGCGGTCGAGGAGGCCCTCTACCTGGCCAATATCGCCAAGGAAGTCCACCTGATCCACCGTCGCGACAAACTGCGCTCCGAGAAGATCCTCCAGGACAAGCTGTTCGAGAAGGCCGCCAACGGCAACATCCGCCTGCACTGGAACCACACCCTGGACGAAGTCCTGGGCGACAACACCGGCGTGACCGGCGCTCGCCTGAAGAGCACCGCCGACGGCAGCACCAAGGAACTGGCACTGGCCGGCGTGTTCATCGCCATCGGCCACAAGCCGAACACCGACCTCTTCCAAGGCCAGCTGGAAATGCGCGACGGCTACCTGCTGATCCAGGGCGGCTCGGAAGGCAATGCCACCGCCACCGCCATCCCGGGCGTTTTCGCCGCTGGCGACGTGGCCGACCACGTCTATCGCCAGGCCATCACCTCGGCGGGCGCCGGCTGCATGGCCGCGCTGGACGCCGAGAAGTTCCTCGACGACAACTGACAGGCAAGGCGGGCTTCGGCCCGCCCTCCCCTCCCCGATGCTCACCTGGCTCAAACGCGATTCCCTCGCCTTCCCCCCGCTAGGGCGCGCCCTGCGCGAACCCAATGGCCTGCTCGCCGCCGGCGGCGACCTTTCACCGGAACGACTGATCCAGGCCTACCGCCATGGCTGCTTCCCCTGGTACCAGGAAGGCCAGCCGATCCTCTGGTGGTCACCCGATCCGCGCACCGTTCTGCCACCACAGGAAATCCACATATCCCGCAGCCTGGCCAAGCTGCTGCGCCAGGAACGCTTCAGCGTGACCTTCGACCAGGCTTTCCCAGCCGTCATCGAAGGATGCGCCGGCCCCCGCGGGTATACCGACGGCACCTGGATCACGACCGAGATGCAGGCTGCCTACATCGAACTGCATCGCCGTGGCGTTGCCCATTCGGTGGAAGTCTGGAAAGACGGCGAACTGGTCGGCGGCCTCTATGGACTGGCCATGGGCCGGCTCTTCTTTGGCGAATCCATGTTCAGCCGCACCGATAACGCGTCCAAGGTCGGTTTCGCAACCCTGGTTCGGCGCCTGAACCAATGGGGTTTCGTGCTGATCGACTGCCAGATGCCCACACAGCACCTGCAAAGCTTCGGCGCCCGCACCATCGGCCGGGAGAAGTTCTCCCGTTACCTGCAGCTCTACCTCGACCAGCCGAACATCGCAGACTGGATCGCCTAGGCGAGCCCCGCAGGCTGACATACACTTGCTGAAGGGTTTTCCCGGGGGTTGATCATGACCGAGCTGGCTCGCCTCAAGTTCTATGCCACTCAACCGCATCCATGCAGCTACCTGCCCGAGGAGCAGGCCACCACCCTGTTCCTCGACCCCAGCCAGCCGATGGACGTGGAAGTTTACGCCGAGCTTTCGGAAATGGGCTTCCGGCGTAGCGGTGACCACCTGTACCGCCCCCATTGCCAACGATGCAACGCCTGCGTGCCAGCGCGCATTCCTGCCGACCAGTTCATCCCCAACCGCCAGCAGAAGCGCATCCTCAAGCGCAACGCCGACCTGAGCGTCGCAGCGGTACGCCCAGCGTTCACCGAGGAGTACTACGCGCTCTACGTCCGCTATATCGAACAGCGCCATTCCGATGGCGACATGTATCCGCCCAGCCGGGACCAGTTTTCCACCTTCCTGGTGCGCGACCTGCCCTTTTCCCGCTTCTACGAATTCCGCCTCAACGGCGAGCTCAAAGCCGTGGCGGTTACCGACGTCCTGCCCAACGGTCTTTCCGCGGTCTACACCTTCTACGACCCTGACGAGGAACGCCGCAGCCTCGGCCGTTACGCCATCCTCTGGCAGATCGGCGAAACCGCCCGCCTGGGACTCCAGGCCGTCTATCTCGGCTACTGGATCAAGAACTGTCGCAAGATGAATTACAAGACCCAGTACCGACCGATCGAGCTGTTCGTCAACCAGCGCTGGGTGACTCTCAGCTGAAGCCCTTGGCGAATGACGCAGTTTTCGGGCACAATGCACGCCGTTTTTGCCCGTCGCCCCCTGCGACAGGGCTCATCTTTGAATACCGAGGGCTTTACTGCATGTCGAAAGAAGACAGCTTCGAAATGGAAGGCACTGTCATCGACACCCTGCCCAACACCATGTTCCGTGTGGAGTTGGAAAATGGGCACGTCGTCACCGCGCACATTTCCGGCAAGATGCGCAAGAACTACATCCGCATCCTCACCGGCGACAAGGTTCGCGTCGAGCTGACGCCGTACGATCTGAGCAAGGGCCGCATCACCTACCGCGCCCGCTGATCGGATAGTCACAAAAAAGCCCGGCAATCGCCGGGCTTTTTTGTTTCTGGCCCTCAGGCCATTTCCGCCGTGGTCTCGAACTCGAAGCTGAGCTCCTCATCCTTGACATCGACGTGCACCACGCCGCCGTGCTCAGCCAGCTCGCCAAACAGGATCTCCTCTGCCAGCGGCCGCTTGATCTTGTCCTGGATCAGCCGCGCCATGGGACGAGCCCCCATCTGCGCGTCATAACCGCGCTCAGCCAGCCATCCACGCGCCTCATCACTGACCACCAGCTGCACACGCTTGTCTTCCAGCTGTGCCTGCAGTTCGGTGAGGAACTTGTCGACGACGCTCTTGATCACCTCATGGCTCAGGCGGCCGAACTGGATGACGGTATCCAGGCGGTTGCGGAATTCCGGCGTGAAGCTCTTGCGAATGACCTCCATGGCATCCGAGGAGTGATCCTGCAGGGTGAAGCCGATCGACGGACGCGCGGCGGTCTCAGCCCCGGCATTGGTGGTCATGATCAGGATCACGTTGCGGAAGTCCGCCTTGCGGCCGTTGTTGTCGGTCAGGGTGCCGTGGTCCATCACCTGCAGCAGCAGGTTGAAGACTTCCGGATGGGCCTTCTCGATCTCATCCAGCAACAGGACGCAGTGCGGCATCTTGGTGATGGCTTCGGTCAACAGACCACCCTGGTCGAACCCGACATAGCCCGGAGGCGCACCGATCAGGCGCGAGACGGTGTGCCGCTCCATGTACTCGGACATGTCGAAGCGAACCAGCTCGATACCCATGGCCTTGGCCAACTGGCGCGCCACTTCGGTCTTGCCGACACCAGTGGGACCGGCGAAGAGGAAGGAGCCCACCGGCTTGTCCGGCGACTTCAGACCGGCTCGGGAAAGCTTGATCGCGGTCGACAGGGAATCGATCGCGGCGTCCTGGCCGAACACCGTCAGCTTCAGGTCGCGCTCCAGGTTACGCAGCAGCTCCTTGTCGGAACTGCTCACGTGCTTCGGAGGAATACGCGCGATCTTGGCGACTATGTCCTCGACCTGGGCCACCTCGATACGCTTGGCACGCTTTTCCTCCGGCTGCAGACGCTGGTACGCACCCGCTTCGTCGATCACGTCGATCGCCTTGTCGGGCATGTGCCGGTCATTGATGTAGCGAGCCGCCAGCTCTGCCGCGGCACGCAGCGCCTCGTCGCTGTATTCGATGTGGTGATGCTGCTCGAAGCGCGCCTTGAGCCCCTTGAGGATGCCGACGGTGTCTTCCACCGAAGGCTCGGTGACGTCGACCTTCTGGAAGCGCCGCGCCAGGGCGCGATCCTTCTCGAAAATGCCGCGGAACTCCTGGAAGGTGGTGGAGCCGATGCAACGGATCTCACCGGACGACAGCAGCGGCTTGAGCAGGTTGGACGCATCCATCACCCCACCCGACGCCGCACCGGCACCGATGATGGTGTGGATCTCGTCGATGAAGAGGATGGCGTGCGGGCGCTTGCGCAACTCGTTGAGCAGCGCCTTGAAGCGCTTCTCGAAATCGCCACGGTACTTGGTGCCCGCCAGCAAGGCTCCGAGATCCAGGGAATAGACCACGCTGTCGGCCAACAGGTCGGGGACCTGGTTGTCGACGATGCGCTTGGCCAGCCCCTCGGCGATGGCAGTCTTGCCCACACCCGCCTCGCCCACCAGCAGCGGGTTGTTCTTGCGGCGGCGCGCCAGGATCTGCGCGACGCGCTCCACTTCGGGCTCGCGACCGACCAGCGGGTCGATGCGCCCCAGGCGGGCCAGTTCGTTCAGGTTACTGGCATAGGCATCCAGGGGATGGCCGGAAGCAGCGGCCTCCCCGCCCTCCTCGTCCTGCATCTCCTGGTCGTGATCGTGCTGCTCACCGTGGCCCGGGACCTTGGAAATCCCATGGGCGATGTAATTGACGACATCGATGCGCGCCACACTCTGCTGCTTCAGCAGGAATACGGCCTGGCTTTCCTGCTCACTGAAGATCGCCACCAGTACATTGGCGCCAGTCACCTCTCGCTTGCCGGAACTCTGCACATGGAACACCGCACGCTGCAGGACGCGCTGGAAACCGAGCGTCGGCTGGGTTTCGCGATCTTCGTCGTGCTGCGGGATCAGCGGGGTGGTGGAGTCGATGAACTCCTGCAGGTCATGCCGCAGTTTGTCCATATTCGCGCCACAGGCGCGCAGCACGGTGGCCGCAGCGTCGTTGTCCAGCAGGGCGAGCAGCAGGTGCTCGACCGTCATGAATTCGTGACGCTTGGCGCGGGCCTCCTTGAAAGCAAGATTGAGGGTGACTTCGAGCTCGCGGTTCAACATGGCTTCACCTCATACCCAAGCGGCGGCTTTAACCGTCCTTCTCGATCTCACAGAGCAGCGGATGCTGGCTCTCTCTCGCATATTGATTGACCTGCATGGCCTTGGTTTCGGCTATGTCGCGAGTGAACACGCCACAAACCGCCCGGCCTTCCGTATGCACGGTCAGCATGATCTTGGTGGCGAGTTCCCGGTTCATACCGAAGAACGTCTCGAGCACCTCGACCACGAAATCCATAGGGGTGTAGTCATCGTTAAACATCACCACCTTATACATAGGTGGCGCCTGCAGGGCCGGCTTGGCCTCTTGCACCGCCAGGCCGGTGGAGTCGTCCTCATGATGCTGCGGACCATCCTGATTGAATGTTAGTCGAATCTGGCTGCTTGCATGCATGCTGGAAATAAAGGTCATGGATGAATGAAAAACGGCCGTTGGAAAGTCTTTGATCCGTTTCTCAGGCGATGCGGAGAACGCCTTGACTAACGGCAAAACGGTGTTACAACCAGTGGATACCCGTCTTCGGGTATCAGGGGTTCCGCGCGCGTGGCCAAGGTGGCCTTCAGGGCGTGGAGTCGAAGTGGATGATACTCCAGTGATGGAGTCCTTTGCAGAGGGATATCAGCATGCTTAGCGGTAAGGTCAAGTGGTTCAACAACGCCAAAGGCTACGGATTCATCCTGGCCGAAGGCCGAGATGAGGACCTGTTCGCCCACTATTCGGCCATCCAGATGGACGGCTACAAGACGCTAAAGGCTGGACAGCCGGTAAGCTTCGATATCATCCAGGGCCCGAAAGGGCTGCATGCCGTGAATATTCGCCCGGTCACGGCCACCACCGAAGCACCTGCCACCATCAGCCAACCCCAGGGCAGCACGGTACAGGTTTGAGCCCCCGCAATATTTGGGCATGAAAAAGGCCGGTCAGATGACCGGCCTTTTTGTGTCCGCCCTCAGGCTCACATATGAGCAATGATGGCGTCGCCGAACTCGGAGCACGACAGCAGCTTGGCGCCATCCATCAGACGCTCGAAGTCGTAGGTCACGGTCTTCGCGGCGATGGCACCATTGGTGCCCTTGATGATCAGGTCGGCCGCCTCGGTCCAGCCCATGTGGCGCAGCATCATCTCGGCGGAGAGGATGACCGAACCCGGGTTCACCTTGTCCTGGCCGGCGTACTTCGGCGCGGTGCCGTGGGTCGCCTCGAACATGGCGACGGTGTCGGACAGGTTGGCGCCGGGGGCGATGCCGATCCCCCCCACCTCGGCCGCCAGGGCGTCGGACAGGTAGTCACCGTTCAGGTTCAGGGTGGCGATCACGTCGTACTCGGCCGGACGCAGCAGGATCTGCTGCAGCATGGCATCGGCGATCACATCCTTGACCACGACGTTCTTGCCGGTACGCGGGTTCTTGAACTGCATCCACGGCCCGCCGTCCAGCAGCTCGGCCCCGAACTCATCGCGAGCGACTTCGTAGCCCCACTCCTTGAAGGCACCCTCGGTGAACTTCATGATGTTGCCCTTGTGGACGATGGTCACGGAGCTGCGATCGTTATCCACGGCGTACTGCAGGGCCTTGCGCACCAGGCGCTTGGTGCCGTCCTGGGAGACCGGCTTGATGCCGATGCCGCAGTTCTCGGTGAAGCGGATCTTCTTGACGCCCATTTCCTCGGTGAGGAACTTGATGACCTTCTCGGCCTCGGGACTGCCGGCCTTCCACTCGACGCCGGCGTAGATGTCTTCGGAGTTCTCGCGGAAGATCACCATGTCCACGTCGCCAGGCTTCTTGACCGGGCTCGGCACGCCTTCGAACCAGCGCACCGGACGCTGGCAGACATAGAGGTCCAGCTCCTGGCGCAGGGCCACGTTCAGCGAACGGATACCGCCACCGACCGGCGTGGTCAGGGGGCCCTTGATGGAAACGACGTAGTCACGAACGGCTTCCAGGGTCTCTTTCGGCAGCCAGGTGTCCTGGTCATACACCTGGGTGGCCTTCTCTCCGGCGTAGACTTCCATCCAGGAAATCTTGCGATCGCTGCCATAGGCCTTGGCGACCGCGGCATCCACCACCTTGATCATGACCGGACTGATGTCGACGCCGATGCCGTCACCTTCGATAAAGGGGATGATCGGGTTGTTCGGTACCTTCAGGGACATATCTGCATTGACGGTGATTTTGTCACCGACTGCGGGCACCTGGATCTTTTGGTATCCCATGCTGAGCTCCATGTTGTGGTTGAGAACGCTCTTGCAGCTCGTGAGCCTACTCCAGTTAATCGGTGATCGACCATATCTTCCTTAGTCGAAAACACAGGCCTGCGTCGCCCCACCGAAAGGAGTGGTATACTGCGCGCCGTGACTTGACAGTCATCGGGGTCGAGCAGTCTGGGACCAGACTCACTGTCCTCGCAGCGGCCGGACCACCACCATGGTTCAGTCGTACAACGCTCTACTGGCGCTCCATTACCCCCGCGGCAATTCTCGGCTGAGCTCAACGTCGACATTGAGCGAATGCGTCTACCAGTGCGCTTCGAGAGTCTGTGCGCGCCCAGAAAAGAAGAGAGTTAAACGTTCATGTCCAACCGTCCGAAGATAACCTACACCTTCACCGACGAAGCCCCCGCGCTCGCCACCTACTCGCTCCTCCCCATCGTCAAAGCCTTCGCCGCCTCAGCAGGCATCGACGTCGAAACCCGCGATATCTCTCTTGCAGGACGCATCCTGGCCTCCTTCGCTGACAAGCTCGCAGCCGACAAGCGCATCGAAGACGACCTGGCCTACCTGGCAGTTCTGGCCACCTCGCCCGACGCCAACATCGTAAAACTCCCGAACATCAGCGCCTCCGTGCCGCAGCTCAAAGGCGCCATCGCCGAACTGCAGGCCCTGGGCTACAGCGTTCCGGCATTCCCGGAAGACCCGCAGACCGAAGAAGAGAAGGACGTCCGCGCCCGCTACGCCAAGGTCCTGGGCAGCGCCGTGAACCCGGTCCTGCGCGAAGGCAACTCCGACCGCCGCGCCCCGGCAGCCGTCAAGGCCTACGCCCGCAAGCACCCGCATTCCATGGGCAAGTGGAGCATGGCCTCCCGCTCCCACGCCGACTACATGCGCGGCGGCGACTTCTTCTCCAGCGAGCAGTCCATCACCATGGCCAAGGCCGGTGACGTGCGCATCGAGTTCGTCGGCAAGGACGGCAAGGTCGAAGTCAAGAAGCAGCTCCCCCTGCAGGACGGCGAAGTCCTCGACAGCATGTTCATGAGCTGCAACAAGCTGCGCGCCTTCTTCGAGAAGACCCTGCAAGACTGCAAGGAAACCGGCGTGATGTGGTCCCTGCACGTCAAGGCCACCATGATGAAGGTCTCCCACCCCATCGTCTTCGGCCACGCGGTCAGCGTTTACTACAAGGACGTGTTCGACAAGTACGGCGAACTGTTCAAGGAACTGGGCGTCAACCCGAACAACGGCATCAGCAGCGTCTACGACAAGATCAAGGCGCTGCCGGCTTCCCAACAGGAAGAGATCCTCCACGACATCCACGAGGTGTACAGCCATCGTCCGGAAATGGCGATGGTCGACTCCGTGAAGGGCATCACCAACCTGCACATCCCGAGCGACGTCATCGTCGACGCCTCCATGCCGGCCATGATCCGCAACTCCGGCCAGATGTGGGGCAAGGACGGCAAGCAGAAGGACACCAAGGCGGTGATGCCGGAGAGCACCTACGCCCGCATCTACCAAGAGATGATCAACTTCTGCAAGACCAACGGCGCCTTCGACCCGACCACCATGGGTACCGTGCCGAACGTCGGCCTGATGGCGCAGAAGGCCGAGGAATACGGCTCTCACGACAAGACCTTCGAAATGACCGCCGACGGCACCATGCGCGTCGTGGCCGCCGATGGCACCGTGCTGATGCAGCATGAAGTGGAAGCCGGCGACATCTGGCGTGCCTGCCAGACCAAGGACGCCCCGATCCGTGACTGGGTCAAGCTGGCCGTTACCCGCGCCCGCCTGTCCAACACCCCGGCCATCTTCTGGCTGGACCCGGAGCGCGCCCACGACCGCGAGCTGGAGAAGAAGGTCGAGCTGTACCTGCAGGACCACGACCTGACCGGCCTGGACATCAGCATCAAGGGCTACAACGAAGCCATCCGCACCAGCATGGAGCGCCAGATCCGCGGCCTGGACACCATCTCGGTGACCGGCAACGTCCTGCGCGACTACCTGACCGACCTGTTCCCGATCATGGAACTGGGCACCTCGGCCAAGATGCTGTCCATCGTTCCGCTGATGGCGGGCGGCGGCATGTACGAGACCGGCGCCGGCGGTTCGGCTCCGAAGCACGTACAGCAGCTGGTGGAAGAGAACTACCTGCGCTGGGATTCCCTGGGCGAGTTCCTGGCCCTGGCCGTTTCCCTGGAAGAGACCGGCATCAAGACCGGCAACGCCAAGGCCAAGCTGCTCGGCAAGACCCTGGACGAAGCCACCGGCAAGCTGCTGGACAACAACAAGTCGCCCTCGCGCAAGGTCGGTGAAATCGACAACCGCGGCAGCCACTTCTACCTGGCACTGTACTGGGCCCAGGCCCTGGCCGCCCAGGACGAAGATGCCGAGCTGAAGGCCCACTTCGCTCCGCTGGCCAAGACCCTGACCGAACAGGAAGCGGCCATCGTCGCCGAACTGAACGGCGTCCAGGGCAAGGCCGTGGACATCGGCGGCTACTACCGCTCCAACCCGGAGCTGACCAGCCAGGTAATGCGCCCCAGCGCCACCCTGAACGCTGCGATCGACGGCCTGCTGGCGTAATCGCCGCAGGACGCAACAGGAGACCCCGGGCCAGTGCCCGGGGTTTCTTTTTTGCGCTTTGCGCGCCTTATCATGTCGCCTTTCTTTTTCCGGAGCCCTCCGATGACCTGGCAACCCCACATCACCGTCGCAACCGTGGTCGAGGACCAGGGCCGCTTCCTCCTGGTGGAGGAAGAAGCCGATGGCCGCGCCGTGTTCAACCAGCCGGCCGGCCATCTGGAGGCCGACGAAAGCCTGCTCCAGGCCGCGCTGCGCGAGACCCTCGAGGAAACCGGCTGGGAAGTCGAACTCACCGCCGTCACCGGCATCTATCTCTATACGGCGCCGAGCAACGGCGTGACCTACCAGCGCGTGTGCTTCGCGGCACGCCCTCTGCATCACCACCCCGACCGGCCGCTGGACGAAGGCATCATCGGCCCGCGCTGGCTGACCCGTGACGAGCTGCTGGCCGAGCAGGACCGCTGGCGCAGCCATCTGGTCCTGCGCTGCATAGACGACTACCTGGACGGCGAGCGCTTCCCCCTCAGCCTGATCCGCGTCGCCTGACCACCGCCCAGCCTGATAGAATTCCGCTTTTGCTTAACAGCCAGTGCAGATTCCCATGCGTGATCCAGCCAATACCCGCGTCATAGTCGGCATGTCCGGCGGCGTCGACTCTTCGGTTTCCGCCCTCCTGCTCCTCGAACAGGGTTACCAGGTGGAAGGCCTGTTCATGAAGAACTGGGACGAGGACGACGGCACCGAGTACTGCACCGCCAAGGTGGACCTGGCCGATGCCCAGGCCGTCTGCGACCGCATCGGCATCAAGCTGCACACCGCCAACTTCGCCGCGGAATACTGGGACCACGTGTTCGAGCATTTCCTCGCCGAGTACAAGGCCGGTCGCACGCCGAACCCGGACATCCTCTGCAACCGCGAGATCAAGTTCAAAGCCTTCCTCGACTACGCCCTGTCGCTCGGCGCCGACCTGATCGCCACCGGCCACTACGTGCGCCGCCGCGATATCGACGATCGCACCGAACTGCTCAAGGGCCTGGACCCGAACAAGGACCAGAGCTACTTCCTCCATGCCGTCGGCGGCGAGCAGATCGCCCGCACCCTGTTCCCCGTGGGCGAACTGGAGAAGCCGGAAGTACGCGCCATCGCTGAGAAGTACGGCCTGGCCACGGCCAAGAAGAAAGACTCCACCGGCATCTGCTTCATCGGCGAACGCCGCTTCACCGACTTCCTCAAGCAGTACCTGCCAGCCCAGCCCGGCGATATCGAGACCACCGAAGGCGAAGTCATCGGTCGTCACCACGGCCTGATGTACCACACCATCGGCCAGCGCCAGGGCCTGGGCATCGGCGGTATGAAAGATGCCAGCGACGAGCCCTGGTACGTGCTGGCCAAAGACCTGGCGCGCAATGTGCTGGTGGTCGGCCAGGGCAACGAACACCCCTGGCTGTTCTCGCGCACCCTCAAGGCCTCCGAGATCTACTGGGTCAACCCCATCGACCTCAGCCAGCCGCGCCGCCTCAAGGCCAAGGTGCGCTACCGCCAGGGCGACCAGCCCTGCACGCTGGAAAAGACCGCCGACGGTTACGTCGCACTGTTCGACGAAGCGCAACGCGCGGTCACGCCCGGCCAGTCGGTGGTGTTCTACGATGGAGATATCTGCCTCGGCGGCGGCGTGATCGAGAGCACCGAGCCCTGGGATGCCGGAGTGCAGCGCCCATGAACCAGACCCGCGAACAACTGGTCGCCCTCGGCGCCGTCTTCGAAGCCGCCGCCCTGGTGGACCGCATCGCCAAGACCGGCCAGATCAGCGAGCCGCCGCTGGGCTGCATGCTCGGCAGCCTGCTGGTGCGCGACCCGAAGGACACCCTCGAGGTCTACGGCGGCGACGACCTCAACCTGCGCGACGGCTACAAGGCCCTGGCCAGCGCCCTGGAGCGCGAACCCGCCAGCCTGCAGCGCGAGCCCCTGCGCTACGCCCTCGCCCTGCTCACCCTGGAACGTCAGCTGGCCAAGCGCGGCGACATGCTGGAAGTCATCGGCAATCGCCTGGACCAGATCCAGCAGCAGGTGCAGCACTTCGGCCTGGTGCACGACAACGTCATCGCCGCCTGCGCCAGCCTGTACCAGGACACCCTGAGCACCTTCCGCCAGCGCATCCAGGTACACGGCGACATGCGCCACCTGCAGCAATCCAGCAACGCCGCGAAAATCCGCGCCCTGCTCCTCACCGGCATTCGTGCCGCGCGCCTCTGGCGCCAGCTCGGCGGCAATCGCTGGCAGCTGCTGTTCGGCCGCCGCAAGCTGCTCAACGAGCTCTATCCCCTCCTGCGCGGCTGACTCCTGACGCGCCATGTATCGACGACCATGGCGCTTCTGCAGCGAGCGCGACGAAATACATGTATGATGTGCGCCCCTTTTCGTTGACCGATTGTCCGAGAACGCCCTCATGCAGCTTTCCTCGCTCACCGCGGTTTCCCCCGTAGATGGCCGCTACGCCGGCAAAACCAGCGCCCTGCGCCCGATCTTCAGCGAATACGGCCTGATCCGTTGCCGCGTCCAGGTAGAGGTTCGCTGGCTGCAGCGCCTTGCCGCCCATGCCGGCATCCCGGAGGTCGCGCCCTTCTCCGCCGAAGCCAACGCCCTGCTCGACAAGCTGGCCGAAGACTTCCAGCTGGAGCACGCCGAGCGCATCAAGGAAATCGAACGCACCACCAACCACGACGTCAAGGCCGTGGAGTACCTGCTCAAGGAGCAGGCCGCCAAGCTGCCGGAACTGGCCAAGGTCAGCGAATTCATCCACTTCGCCTGCACCAGCGAGGACATCAACAACCTGTCCCACGCCCTGATGCTGCGCGAGGGTCGTGACCAGGTGATCCTGCCGCTGATGCGCCAACTGGCCGGCGCCATCCGCGAGCTAGCCGTGCGCTTCGCCGACATCCCGATGCTTTCCCGCACCCACGGCCAGCCGGCCTCGCCCACCACCCTGGGCAAGGAAATGGCCAACGTGGTCTACCGCCTGGAGCGCCAGATCGCCCAAGTCGCCGCCGTGCCGCTGCTGGGCAAGATCAACGGCGCCGTGGGCAACTACAACGCCCACCTGTCCGCCTACCCGGAGGTCGACTGGGAAGCCAACGCCCGCGAATTCATCGAAGGCGACCTGGGCCTGGCCTGGAACCCCTACACCACCCAGATCGAGCCGCACGACTACATCGCCGAGCTGTTCGACGCCATCGCCCGCTTCAACACCATCCTCATCGACTTCGACCGCGACGTCTGGGGCTACATCTCCCTCGGTTACTTCAAGCAGAAGACCATCGCCGGCGAGATCGGTTCATCCACCATGCCGCACAAGGTCAACCCGATCGACTTCGAAAACTCCGAAGGCAACCTGGGTATCGCCAACGCGCTGTTCCAGCACCTGGCCAGCAAGCTGCCGATTTCCCGCTGGCAGCGCGACCTGACCGACTCCACCGTGCTGCGCAACCTCGGTGTCGGCTTCGCCCACAGCGTCATCGCCTATGAAGCCACCCTCAAGGGAATCAGCAAGTTGGAGCTGAATGCTCAGCGCATTGCTGAAGATCTGGATGCCTGCTGGGAAGTCCTCGCCGAGCCGATCCAGACCGTGATGCGCCGCTACGCGATCGAGAATCCGTACGAGAAGCTCAAGGAACTGACCCGTGGCAAAGGCATCAGCCCTGAAGCCCTGCAGACTTTCATCGATGGCCTGGACATCCCGGCCGAGGCCAAGGCCGAACTGCGCAAACTCACCCCCGCCAGCTACATCGGTAACGCCGTAGCCCAGGCCAAGCGCATCTGATCGGTTTTGAACCAATGCACGCCCGGCTGTGCCGGGCGTTTTTATTTCAAAGGCTTAGACATGAATCCTGATACTCCTCTTCAACTTCTGGGCGGCCTTACCGCGCGCGAATTCCTGCGCGATTACTGGCAGAAAAAGCCGCTCCTGATTCGCCAAGCCATCCCCGATTTCGAAAGCCCCATCTCGCCTGACGAGCTGGCGGGCCTGTCCCTGGAAGAGGAAGTCGAATCGCGCCTGGTGCTCGAACACGGCGAACGCCCCTGGGAGCTGCGCCGCGGCCCCTTCGCCGAAGACACCTACCAGAACCTGCCCGAGAAGGACTGGACCCTGCTGGTCCAGGCAGTCGACCAGTTCGTCCCGGATGTCGCCGAACTGCTGGAGCAGTTCCGCTTCCTGCCCAGCTGGCGCATCGACGACGTGATGATCAGCTTCGCCGCCCCGGGTGGCGGTGTAGGGCCGCACTTCGACAACTACGACGTCTTCCTGCTGCAAGGCCAGGGCCGCCGCCGCTGGAAGATCGGCCAGATGTGCGACGCCGAAAGCGCGCTCCTGCCCCATGCCGACCTGCGCATCCTCGCCGACTTCCAGCAGACCGACGAATGGGTACTGGAGCCGGGCGACATGCTCTACCTGCCGCCGCGCCTGGCCCACTTCGGCATCGCCGAGGACGACTGCATGACCTACTCCGTCGGCTTCCGCGCCCCCAGCGCCGCCGAAGTGCTGACCCACTTCACCGACTTCCTGGCCCAGTTCCTTCCGGACGAAGAGCGCTACAGCGACGCCGGCACCGAACCCACCAGCGATCCGCACCAGATCCAGCGCGACGCGCTCGATCGCCTGAAGGCGCTGCTCAATGAACACATGAGCGACGAGCGCCTGCTGCTGACCTGGTTCGGCCAGTTCATGACCGAGCCGCGCTACCCGGAACTGGTGGCCGGCGCCGAGGTGGAGGAAGACGACTTCCTCGCCGCCATCGAGGACGGCGCCGTGCTGGTGCGCAATCCCAGCGCCCGTCTGGCCTGGTCCGAAGTGGATATCGGCCTGGTGCTCTTCGCCAGCGGCCAGAGCCGCCTGCTGCCGGTCAACCTGCGGGAACTGCTGAAGCTGATCTGCGCCGCCGACGCACTGCATCTGGAGAATCTCGGCCAATGGCTGGCCGATGACGAGGGGCGTAAGCTTCTTCTGGAACTGGTCAAGCAAGGGAGCCTGGAGTTTGCCGATGAGTGAGATACATGTCCGTGTTGCAGACTGGCAGAAGGACAATGCCGACCTGCGACGTATCCGCGAAACCGTATTCATCGCCGAGCAGTCCGTCGCGCCGGAATTGGAGTGGGATACCGAAGATGCGGACGCCGTGCACTTTCTCGCCTTCGAGCGGGACTATGCTATCGGCACCGCCCGCCTGCTGCCTGATGGCCACATCGGGCGTGTTTCGGTACTCAAGGATTGGCGTGGACTGAAGGTCGGCGACCGGCTGCTGCAAGCTGCCATCGCCGAAGCTGAACGTCGCGGCCTGAAGCGCCAGATGCTCTCCGCCCAGGTCCATGCCACCGCATTCTACGAGCGCCACGGCTTCAAGGTCGTCAGCAGCGAGTTCCTCGAGGCTGGCATCCCCCACGTGGATATGGTGCGCGAAAACCAGTAGAGGCCCAGATGAACGAGAACGCCCCGGACCCCGCTGAGAACGACGTCGAACTGCCGGCAATCGAATTCCAGTCGCCGGGGCGCTTCAGCGTTCACAACCCCGCCCCCGCCCAGGGCGAAACGCCTGGCTGTGAACCGGCGCCCTTCACCCTGGGCAGCCACGATCACCTGGAACGCTTCAGCGCCCCGGAAGAGGCACGCGCCCATGCCCTGGCGCTGATGCAGCAGGCACGCCGCAGCCTCTGCCTGTACAGCCCCGACCTGGAGCCCTGGCTCTATCACAACAGCGCCATCCAGCAGGCCTGCACCCGCCTGCTGACCAGCGACCCGAAATGCCAGTTGCGCATCCTGGTACGCGACCTCAGCCGCGCCGTGAAGGAAGGTCACCGCCTCCTCAACCTGAGCCGACGCCTTTCCAGCAATTTCCAGATCCGCCGGATCAATCCCGACCATCCCTCGGAAGACCTGGCCTATCTCATCGCCGACGACCGCGGCCTGCTGGTGCGTCCCGAGCCTGAACAGTTCTCCGGCTACGCCCTGTACAACGACCCCGGAAGGACCCGACTGCAGCAAACCCGCTTCGACCAGGCCTGGGACCTCAGCATCACCGACCCCGACCTGCGGAGCTTCCTGCTATGACCCCACGCACCCTGCTCGCCGCCCTCCTGCTGCTGGTCTGCCTGCCCCTGCAGGCCGCCACGGAGCTGATCCAGCTGCGCTATCGCACCGCCGACGAACTGCTGCCCATGGCGCAGTCGGTGCTTGGCAACGAGGGCCGCGTCAGCGCCTACGGCAACCAGCTCATCGTCAACGCCGAACCGGCGAAGATCAGCGAGCTGCGCAACCTGCTCGACCAACTGGACACCCAGCCACGGCGCCTGCTGATCAGCGTCGACACCAGCGACAGCAACTTCCAGAGTGACCGCGGCTATGCGGTGAACGGTTCGGCCAGCGCCGGCGACGTCGAGGTCCAGGCCGGGCGCGGTGAAGTCCATGGACGCGACCAGGTGCGCATCATCCGTCGCAGCACCGACAGTCGTGGCGGCGGCGTGCAGCAGGTGCAGACCACAGAGGGCTACCCGGCGTTGATCCAGGTCGGCCAGAGCGTGCCTCTCACCACCACCAGCAGCGGCCCCTACGGCGAGCTCTACAGCAATACCGAGTACCGCAACGTCACCCGCGGCTTCTATGTCACCGCCACCCTCAGCGGTGACCTCGTGCGCGTCAGCATCAGCAATAACCGCGACCGTCTGAACAGCACCCAATCCGGCGTCATCGACGTGCAAAGCACCGACACCACGGTCAGCGGCCGTCTCGGCGAATGGATCACCATTGGCGCGATCAACGAGAGCAGCCAGTCCGACCAGAGCGGCTTCCTGCGCCACCGCACCACCCAGGGCCAGGAGAACACGACCCTGCGCCTCAAGGTCGAAGCGGTCGACTGACCGCGCATTTTTCGACTCTCCGGTCTCCGCCTAAAGTCTTATGTAGTAGTCCAAAAAAAACACTACAAAACGTTTGACGAACACCTGTTTGAAAGAGCATGATGGCCTCGCTCCCGCTAGCCAGGGGCCCTGAGAAGGGCCTTCGGACCGCGCTCTCAGCCAACCAGCCGAGCCGATCCGTGTTGCGACAGCCCACAAGGCAGTGCGACGAGGTTGCGACTGGAACGAAGTTGTCCTGAGGGACGGGGAAGCGCCCGCAACAACCGCAAGATCGGAGGCAGTGCCCGGCGAATCGCCCATCGGTTACCACGAACCGGCAAGCGATCGAAGAGCGCAAAACCACCCGACGATCTGTGCGAGAGTCTGCATATCGTCCCCCTCTGCCCTTGGCTCCATCTCCTCCAGTCGACCCTTCGACGCGCTGCGGTGAGCAACCCGCAATAACCTTCAGATCGCAGGTTGTTGAGTGGGAAAGTCGGTGCTCAACCAATACACACTTTGAAGGATTGACCATGTCCGCATATCAGAACGACATCAAGGCCATTGCCGCACTGAAAGAAGTGAACGGTAACAGCTGGAGCGCTATCAACCCCGAGTCGGTTGCCCGCATGCGCGCCCAGAACCGCTTCAAGACCGGTCTGGATATCGCCAAGTACACCGCGGCCATCATGCGCAAGGACATGGCTGAGTACGACGCCGACTCCTCCGTCTACACCCAGTCCCTGGGCTGCTGGCACGGCTTCATCGGTCAGCAGAAGCTGATCTCCATCAAGAAGCACCTGAAGACCACCAACAAGCGCTACCTCTACCTGTCCGGCTGGATGGTTGCCGCGCTGCGTTCCGACTTCGGCCCGCTGCCCGACCAGTCCATGCACGAGAAAACCGCCGTCTCCGGCCTGATCGAAGAGCTCTACACCTTCCTGCGCCAGGCTGACGCCCGCGAACTGGACCTGCTGTTCACCGCGCTGGACGCCGCCCGCGCCGCTGGCGACAAGGCCAAGCAGGACGAGATCCAGGCCCAGATCGACGGTTACGAAACTCACGTGGTACCGATCATCGCCGACATCGACGCTGGTTTCGGTAACCCGGAAGCCACCTACCTGCTGGCCAAGAAAATGATCGAAGCCGGTGCCTGCTGCATCCAGATCGAGAACCAGGTTTCCGATGAGAAGCAGTGCGGCCACCAGGACGGCAAAGTGACCGTTCCGCACGAGGACTTCCTCGCCAAGATCAACGCCGTTCGCTACGCCTTCCTCGAGCTGGGCGTTGACGACGGTGTGATCGTTGCCCGTACCGACTCCCTGGGTGCCGGCCTGACCAAGCAGATCGCCGTGACCAAGCAACCGGGCGACCTGGGCGACCAGTACAACTCCTTCCTGGACTGCGACGAGATCAGCGCGGCCGACCTGCAGAACGGCGACGTGGTGATCAACCGCGGCGGCAAGCTGCTGCGTCCCAAGCGTCTGCCGAGCAACCTGTTCCAGTTCCGCAAGGGCACCGGCGAAGACCGCTGCGTCCTGGACTGCATCACCTCGCTGCAGAACGGCGCCGACCTGCTCTGGATCGAGACCGAGAAGCCCCACGTTGGCCAGATCAAGGCCATGGTTGACCGCATCCGTCAGGTCATTCCGAACGCCAAGCTGGTGTACAACAACAGCCCGTCCTTCAACTGGACCCTGAACTTCCGTCAGCAAGTGTTCGATGCGTTCGTTGCTGAAGGCAAGGATGTATCCGCCTACGACCGTACCAAGCTGATGAGCGTCGAGTACGACGAAACCGAGCTGGCCCAGGTTGCAGACGAGAAGATCCGCACCTTCCAGCGCGACGGTTCGGCCCACGCCGGCATCTTCCACCACCTGATCACCCTGCCGACCTACCACACCGCCGCGCTGTCCACCGACAACCTGGCCAAAGGGTACTTCGCCGACCAGGGCATGCTGGCCTACGTCAAAGGCGTACAGCGTCAGGAACTGCGTCAGGGCATCGCCTGCGTCAAGCACCAGAACATGGCTGGCTCCGACATCGGCGACAACCACAAGGAGTACTTCGCTGGCGAAGCGGCTCTGAAGGCCAGCGGTAAAGACAACACCATGAACCAGTTCCACTAATTGGAACTGCCACCGGCCGACCACGCATCGGCCGGACATGGCGAGTCAGAGAACCCCGGTGCTTGCACCGGGGTTTTCCTTTTTTGCGGCGCCCGATTTCCTGGCGCCATCACAAGGCGTAATCGGCAAGGTGATCGCCCCCGTCGTCCGCAAGCAGTTGCCAGACCGAGAGCTATTCCTAGAATCAGCAGAAAGCGCCCCGGAGAATCGGCCGTGCCGAAAGCCCTGCTACTGATCCTGCTGTTCATCTCCCCCTTCCTTCGAGCAGGGGACCTCGAACTGCTGGTCTCCCAACCCGCGCTGGACGAAATCCTTGTCGACCTGAAGAAGAACCAGCACCCGCGGTTCGCCGTGGTCGATTACGGCCGTGCCTCCACACTGCCCCGCTTCTACCTGTTCGACAGCCGCAGCCACGCGCTGCTGGGCAGCTTCCGGGTCTCCCACGGCAAAGGCTCGGACCCGGACCATGACGGATACGCCGACAGCTTCTCCAATGACTTCGGCAGCCGCGCCAGTTCGCTCGGCCTATTCCGCACCGCGCAGGTGTTCGACAGCGAAGAACCGGGCCACGGTCGCTCCATGCGCCTGATCGGGCTCAGCCTGAGCAACAGCAACGCCGAGGAGCGGGCGATCGTCATCCATGCCAATGCTTATATGGAAAACGACTTCATCCGCCGGCACGGCGTACCCGGACGCAGCTACGGCTGCCTCGTCCTCTCGAACGCCGACCGCAACCAGGTCATCCAGCAGCTACAAGGCGGCGCCCTGATCTTCGCCATCAGGCAGACTGAGCAGGTTCTCGCACATCACTGAAGACGAAACCTCACCCCCCACGCAACAACATCGCCACTCACCTGTAACAGTTCCGTCGCGTTCAACCATTAGCGTCAGAGCTCCGTCGATTCGCCCGCATGGAGATCCACCTTGAATCAACACAACGAGAATGCCGTGCTCTTTGGCAATGGCGACGAGCTCCCGAGCAACACCACCAACAATCCGCACATCAACGACCTGATCGGTGGCCTCAATCGTCGCCAGGTACTGGTCGGCGGAGCCGCCATGAGCGCCCTCGCCTTCCTCGGCGCAGCCATTCCGGGCGAAGCACTGGCGGCTGAGCCCCAGCCCAACGGCCAGCCCTTCCGGTTCCGTTCGCGCCTGCCCTTCGACGCCATTCCTACCGGCCGCGCCGACACCATCAGCGTGCCGCCGGGCTACAAGGCGACCCCCTTCATTCCCTGGGGCACCCCCATCACCGGTCGCTATCCGGCATTCGCCGATGACGCCAGCAATAGCGCCCAGGACCAGGCTGAGCAGGTCGGCATGCACCACGACGGCATGCACTTCTTCCCCATCGACGCCCGTCGCGGCTCAGGCAAGCGCTCGGACCACGGGCTGCTGGTGTTGAACCATGAATACATCGACGCCCCGCTGCTGCATCCCAACGGCGCGACCCTGGTGGACGGCAAGCGCGTCAGTGCCGAGGAAGTACGGAAGGAAATCAACGCCCACGGCGTCTCGGTGGTGGAAATCCGCCGCAATGTGAGCGGTGAGTGGGAAGTGGTGCCGAGCCGCCGCAACCGCCGCATCACCGCCGCGACGCATATGGAAATCACCGGCCCGGCCCGCGGCCACAAACTGCTGCAGACCCGCTACAGCCCACAAGGTACCGCCACCCGCGGCACCCAGAACAACTGCTCCAACGGCTTCACCCCCTGGGGCACCTACCTCACCTGCGAGGAGAACTGGGCCGGCTACTTCGCCACCCGCGATGCGGACCTGCCGCGGGAACTCAAGCGCTACGGCCTGCGCAACGCCAGCCGCTTCGGCTGGGAAACCCTCTCCGGCGACGAGTTCGAGCGCTTTGACGCCACCCGCAAGGCCGCCGAGGCCAAGGGCGACTACCGCAACGAGCCCAACCACTTCGGCTGGATAGTCGAGATCGACCCCTTCGACCCGGAGTCCACCCCGGTCAAGCACACCGCCCTCGGCCGCTTCGCCCACGAAGGCCTGATCTTCGCCCCGGTGAAACCGGGCCGCCCGGTGGTCTGCTACTCCGGCGACGACTCGCAGAACGAGTACATCTACAAGTACGTCAGCCGCGAGAAGTACCGCCCTGGTCAGGCCAACGGCAGCCTGCTGGACGACGGCACCCTCTACGTCGGGCGTTTCAATGCCGATGGCAGCGGCGACTGGCTGGCCCTGGACATCAACGACAGCAACTTCCTCAAGGCCTGCCAGGCTGCCGGTGTCAGTTTCGCCGACCAGGGCGAGGTGCTGATCAATACCCGCCTGGCTGCCGACATCGTCGGCGCCACCCGTATGGACCGCCCTGAATGGGGCGCGGTGAACCCGGACAACGGCGAGGTGTACTTCACCCTCACCAACAACACCGCACGCACCACCGCCGACGCCGCCAACCCGCGTCCGGCCAATGCCTACGGTCACATCATCCGCTGGCGCGAAAACAGCCGCGACCACGCTGGCCAGCGTTTCGACTGGAACATCTTCCTGCTCGCCGGCCCGCAAGCCGACAGCCGCGGCCCCAACGGCCAGGCCCTCACCGCCCAGAACATCCTCGCCAGCCCCGACGGCCTCTGGTTCGACGACGAAGGCCGCCTCTGGATCCAGACCGACATGAGCGGCAGCCAACTGAGCGCCGGCCCCTTCGGCAACAACCAGATGCTGGTGGCCGATCCGCGCAGCGGCGAACTGAAGCGCTTCCTGGTCGGTCCGCTGGGCGCCGAGGTGACCGGCATCAGCGCAACGCCGGACTTCCGCACCCTGTTCGTCAACATCCAGCATCCGGGCGAAGGCTCCACGGGCACCAACCTGCTCAGCACCTGGCCGGATGGCCCGGGCAAGCGTCCGCGCTCCTCCACCGTGGTCATCACCCGCGAGGATGGCCGCCGGTTACTCTGATCCCCCTCGAAACTTTCGGCCGGCCAGCGATGGCCGGCCTTTTTTTCACATGCGAAGATCCTTAGCGGAAGAAAAGCAATAGGATTTGTCGCAATTATGAAAGTGATCCGGAGAGCAACTTAGGAGGATTAGGACGTATTTGTACAAGCAGTTTCTTAGTTCTACGGAACAATTCCCATGTAGTGATTAATTAACCGCCAGTCAAACGCTAATGACTCTCATTACACCACCCACAGCCACACCCCGTGCGACATAAGGCCGCAATCAGACCAAGGCCTAACGAAATCCTGAAAGCCGCACCACACGTGGTTTACAGAGGAGAGAGGCAGCAAAAAAAGGGCGCCTCGGGCAAATTTTTGGCCTGAAAAATTTACTTGCACACCCGCTCGGGCATAAAATTGTCGGAATCGATTGCCAGGGCATCATTTGATCCCGGCATTAAACCTTTTAACGCAAGTGAACGCCGTTCCTTGTCTTAAGGAGTTCCGGCATGTCGGAAGCTACTGCCATCATGTCCCACAACTGGGGTTTCGCTGTTTTCCTGCTGGGTGTCGTGGGCCTCTGCGCCTTCATGATCGGGGTCTCGAGCCTGCTCGGCAGCAAGGCCATCGGCCGCAGCAAGAACGAACCCTTCGAATCCGGCATGCTCCCCACCGGCACCGCTCGCCTGCGCCTCTCCGCCAAGTTCTATCTGGTCGCGATGCTCTTCGTGATCTTCGACGTCGAAGCCCTCTTTCTCTTCGCTTGGTCCGTCTCCGTCCGTGAAAGCGGTTGGGCCGGTTTTATCGAAGCAACCATTTTCATAGCAATTCTGTTGGCAGGTCTTGTCTACCTTTGGCGCATCGGGGCGCTCGATTGGGCTCCCGAAGGTCGTCGCAAGCGGCAGGCGAAGCTAAAACAATGAGGCTTTGGCAATGCAATACAAACTTACTCGGATCGATCCGGATGCGACTTACGAGCAGTATCCGATCGGCGAACGGGAGACCGTTTCCGACCCGCTGCTAGAAGATCAGGTGCACAAGAACATCTTCCTGGGCAAGCTCGAGGATGTTCTCAACGGCGCAGTCAACTGGGGTCGCAAGAACTCCCTGTGGCCGTACAACTTCGGCCTCTCCTGCTGCTATGTGGAGATGACCACCGCCTTCACCGCGCCGCACGACATCGCGCGCTTCGGTGCGGAGGTCATTCGTGCATCACCACGCCAGGCGGACTTCATGGTCATTGCCGGCACCTGCTTCGTGAAGATGGCGCCGGTCATCCAGCGCCTCTATGAGCAGATGCTGGAGCCCAAGTGGGTGATCTCCATGGGTTCGTGCGCGAACTCCGGGGGCATGTACGATATTTACTCGGTCGTTCAGGGCGTGGACAAGTTCCTCCCCGTGGACGTCTACATTCCCGGCTGCCCGCCCCGTCCGGAGGCGTTCCTGCAAGGCCTGATGCTGCTGCAGGAATCCATCGGCCAGGAGCGCCGCCCGCTATCCTGGGTCGTGGGGGACCAGGGCATCTACCGTGCCGACATGCCCTCCGAGCGGGAAAAGCGCCGCGAACAGCGTATTCAGGTCACCAACCTGCGCAGCCCCGACGAAGTCTGAGCCTGTTCTTCCCCGGAAGACTCAAGGCTCATTCTTTACGTTGACGAATAGCGACCGAGACCATGACTGCAGACACCGTTCTGTCCATTCCGCCTTACAAGGCAGACGACCAAGACGTCGTCGTAGAACTGAATTCCCGCTTCGGCGCCGAAAGCTTCACCCTTCAGTCGACCCGCACCGGCATGCCGGTGATCTGGGTCGGCCGAGACAAGCTGATCGACGTCCTGAAATTCCTGCGCAACCTGCCGCGCCCCTACGTCATGCTGTACGACCTGCATGGCGTGGACGAGCGCCTGCGCACCCAGCGCCGCGGCCTGCCGGCCGGCGATTTCACGGTGTTCTACCACCTGATGTCGCTGGAGCGTAATAGTGACGTAATGATCAAGGTGGCCTTGTCCGAGGGCGACCTCAACCTGCCCACCGTCACCGGTATCTGGCCGAACGCCAACTGGTACGAGCGGGAAGTCTGGGACATGTACGGCATCACCTTCGCCGGCCACCCGCACCTGTCGCGGATCATGATGCCCAACACCTGGGAAGGTCACCCGCTGCGCAAGGACTACCCGGCGCGCGCCACCGAATTCGATCCCTTCAGCCTGACCCAGGCCAAGCACCAGCTCGAAGAAGAAGCTGCGCGCTTCCGCCCGGAAGACTGGGGCATGAAACGCCACGGCGAGAACGAGGACTACATGTTCCTCAACCTCGGCCCGAACCACCCCTCCGCCCACGGTGCCTTCCGCATCATCCTGCAACTGGACGGCGAAGAGATCGTCGACTGCGTGCCGGAAGTCGGTTACCACCACCGCGGCGCCGAGAAGATGGCCGAGCGCCAGTCCTGGCACAGCTTCATTCCGTATACCGACCGCATCGACTACCTCGGCGGCGTGATGAACAACCTGCCGTACGTCCTGGCGGTGGAGAAGCTCGCCGGCATCAAGGTGCCGCAGCGCGTCGACTTCATCCGCGTGATGATGGCCGAGTTCTTCCGGATCACCAGCCACCTGCTGTTCCTGGGTACCTATATCCAGGACGTGGGCGCCATGACCCCGGTGTTCTTCACCTTCACCGACCGCCAGCGCGCCTACAAGGTGATCGAGGCCGTTACCGGCTTCCGCCTGCACCCTGCCTGGTACCGCATCGGCGGCGTTGCCCACGACCTGCCGCGCGGTTGGGACGGCCTGGTGAAAGAGTTCGTCGAATGGCTGCCCAAGCGCCTCGACGAGTATGAAAAGGCCGCCCTGAAGAACAGCATCCTGCGTGGCCGTACCATCGGCGTCGCCCAGTACAACACCAAGGAAGCCCTCGAGTGGGGCGTCACCGGTGCCGGCCTGCGTTCCACCGGCTGCGACTTCGACCTGCGCAAGGCCCGCCCCTACTCCGGCTACGAGAACTTCGAGTTCGAAGTACCGCTGGCCCACAATGGCGATGCCTACGACCGCTGCATGGTCCGCGTGGAAGAGATGCGCCAGAGCATCCGCATCATCGACCAGTGCCTGAAGAACATGCCGGAAGGCCCGTACAAGGCGGACCACCCGCTGACCACGCCGCCGCCGAAAGAGCGCACGCTGCAGCACATCGAGACCCTGATCACCCACTTCCTGCAGGTTTCCTGGGGCCCTGTCATGCCGGCCAACGAAGCCTTCCAGATGATCGAGGCGACCAAGGGCATCAACAGCTACTACCTCACCAGCGACGGCAGCACCATGAGCTACCGCACCCGGATCCGGACGCCCAGCTTCCCCCACCTGCAGCAGATCCCCTCGGTGATCCGCGGCAGCATGGTGGCAGACCTGATCGCCTACCTGGGCAGTATCGACTTCGTAATGGCTGACGTGGACCGCTGATATGAGCACCCTTATCCAGACCGACCGTTTCGTTCTCAGCGAAACCGAGCGCTCGGCCATCGAGCACGAAATGCATCACTACGAGGACCCGCGCGCGGCGTCCATCGAAGCCCTGAAGATCGTCCAGAAGGAGCGTGGCTGGGTGCCGGACGGCGCCGCTGACGCCATCGGCGCGATCCTCGGCATCCCTGCCAGCGACGTCGAAGGCGTGGCGACTTTCTATAGCCAGATCTTCCGCCAGCCGGTGGGCCGCCACGTGATCCGCGTGTGCGATAGCATGACCTGCTACGTCGGCGGCCATGAGTCCGTCGTTGCCGAGATGCAAAAGCAACTCGGCATCGGCCTCGGCCAGACCACCACCGACAACCGTTTCACCCTGCTGCCGGTCTGCTGCCTGGGCAACTGCGACAAAGCCCCGGCCGTGATGATCGACGACGACACCTTCGGCGACGTCCAGCCCAACGGCGTTGCCAAGCTGCTGGAGGCCTACGAATGAAGACCCTGACTTCCATCGGACCGGCCAACCGCATCAATCGCAGCGAAGAAACCCATCCGCTGACCTGGCGCCTGCGCGAAGACGCGCAGCCGGTATGGCTCGACGAGTACCAGCAGAAGAACGGCTACGCCGCCGCACGCAAGGCCCTGACCGAAATGGCCCAGGCCGACATCGTGCAGCAGGTCAAGGACTCCGGCCTCAAGGGCCGCGGCGGTGCGGGCTTCCCCACTGGCGTGAAGTGGGGCCTGATGCCGGCCGACGAATCCATGAACATCCGCTACCTGCTGTGCAACGCGGACGAAATGGAGCCCAACACCTGGAAGGACCGCATGCTGATGGAACAGCTGCCCCACCTGTTGGTGGAAGGCATGCTGATCTCCGCGCGCGCCCTCAAGGCCTATCGCGGCTACATCTTCCTGCGCGGCGAGTACGTCGACGCGGCGAACAACCTGAACCGCGCCATCGAGGAAGCCAAGGCCGCCGGCCTGCTGGGCAAGAACATCCTCGGCAGCGGTTTCGACTTCGAGCTCTTCGTCCACACCGGCGCCGGCCGCTACATCTGTGGTGAAGAGACCGCGCTGATCAACTCCCTGGAAGGCCGCCGCGCCAACCCGCGCTCCAAGCCGCCCTTCCCCGCCGCCGTCGGCGTCTGGGGCAAGCCCACCTGCGTCAACAACGTCGAGACCCTGTGCAACGTGCCGGCGATCGTCGCCAACGGCGTGGACTGGTACAAGACCCTCGCCCGCCCGGGCAGCGAAGACATGGGCACCAAGCTCATGGGCTTCTCCGGCAAGGTGAAGAACCCCGGCCTCTGGGAACTGCCCTTCGGCGTCCCGGCTCGCGAGCTGTTCGAGGACTACGCTGGTGGGATGCGCGACGGCTACAAGCTGAAAGCCTGGCAACCCGGCGGCGCCGGTACCGGCTTCTTGCTCCCGGAACACCTGGACGCCCCCATGTACGCCGCCGGCATCGCCAAGGTGGGCACCCGTATGGGTACCGGCCTGGCGCTGGCCGTGGACGACAGCATCAACATGGTCTCCCTGCTGCGCAACATGGAAGAGTTCTTCGCCCGTGAATCCTGCGGCTGGTGCACCCCCTGCCGCGACGGCCTGCCCTGGAGCGTGAAGCTCCTGCGCGCCCTGGAGCGCGGCGAAGGCCAACCCGGCGACCTGGAGACCCTGGAGCAGCTCGTCAGCTTCCTCGGCCCAGGCAAGACCTTCTGCGCCCACGCACCGGGCGCCGTCGAGCCGCTGGGCAGTGCGATGAAGTATTTCCGTCCGGAGTTCGAGGCAGGCATCGCCCGCCAGATCCCGGCAGCGCGACCGATTCCCGTCGGCGCCTGAGAAGAAGAATTCGCGCAGCGGCGGCCGCTCACCCGGCCCCGCGCGCACACTGATTCCATTAGCCAAAGCCCGGTCACACGGGCAGATGAAGACTGAACCATGGCCACTATCCACGTAGACGGCAAGACGCTCGAAGTCGATGGTGCAGACAACCTCCTGCAGGCCTGTCTGTCCCTCGGACTCGACATCCCCTACTTCTGCTGGCACCCGGCGCTCGGTAGCGTCGGCGCCTGCCGCCAGTGCGCGGTGAAGCAGTACACCGACGAGAACGACAAACGCGGTCGCCTCGTCATGTCCTGCATGACCCCCGCCACCGACAACACCTGGATTTCCATCGACGACGAAGAGGCCAAGCAGTTCCGCGCCAGCGTCGTCGAATGGCTGATGACCAACCACCCGCACGACTGCCCGGTCTGCGAGGAAGGCGGTCACTGCCACCTGCAGGACATGACGGTGATGACCGGCCACAACGCCCGTCGCTACCGTTTCACCAAGCGTACCCACCAGAACCAGCAGCTCGGCCCGTTCATCTCCCACGAGATGAACCGCTGCATCGCCTGCTACCGCTGCGTGCGCTACTACAAGGACTACGCCGGCGGCACCGACCTCGGCGTCTATGGCGCCCACGACAACGTCTATTTCGGCCGCGTCGAAGACGGTGTGCTGGAGAGCGAATTCTCCGGCAACCTGGTGGAGGTCTGCCCCACTGGCGTGTTCACCGACAAGACCCACTCCGAGCGCTACAACCGCAAGTGGGACATGCAGTTCGCCCCGAGCATATGCCACGGCTGCTCCAGCGGCTGCAACATCAGCCCCGGCGAGCGCTACGGCGAGATCCGCCGCATCGAGAACCGCTTCAACGGCTCGGTGAACCAATACTTCCTCTGCGACCGCGGCCGCTTCGGCTATGGCTACGTGAACCGTGAAGACCGTCCGCGCCAACCGCTGCTGGGCAACCAGAAACTGAGCCTGGACGCCGCCCTGGACAAGGCCGCCGAGCTGCTCAAAGGCAAGCGCGTGATCGGCATCGGCTCGCCGCGTGCCAGCCTCGAAGGCAACTTCGCCCTGCGCGAACTGGTCGGCGCCGAGCACTACTACTCCGGCATCGCCGCCCAGGAACTGGCCAACCTGCGCCTGATCCGCGACATCCTGCAGAACGGCCCGCTGCCGGTGCCCACCCTGCGCGACGTCGAGAAGCACGACGCGATCTTCGTCCTCGGCGAGGACCTGACCCAGACCGCCGCCCGCATGGCCCTCGCCCTGCGCCAGGCCGTCAAGGGCAAGGCCACCGAGATCGCCGCCTCGATGAAGATCCAGGACTGGCACATGGCGGCCGTGCAGAACGTCGCCCAGGACGCCCTGAACCCGCTGTTCATCGCCAGCGTCGCCGCCACCCGCCTGGATGATGTGGCCGCCGAGAGCGTCCACGCCGCGCCGGCCGACCTCGCCCGCATCGGTTTCGCCGTGGCCCACGCCATCGATCCGAGCGCCCCGGCCGTGGAAGGCCTTGAAGCCGAGGCCGCCGCGCTGGTCAAGCGCATCGCCGAAGCCCTGCTGGCCGCCAAGCGCCCGCTGGTGATCTCCGGCGCCTCCCTGGGCGAGAGTGCCCTGATCGAAGCCGCCGCCAACATCGCCAGCGCGCTGAAGAACCGTGAGAAGAACGGCTCCCTCAGCCTGGTAGTACCGGAAGCCAACAGCATGGGCCTGGCCCTGTTCGGCGGCGAGTCCGTCGACGCCGCCCTGGACGCCCTGACCTCCGGCAAGGCCGACGCCGTGGTCGTGCTCGAGAACGACCTGTACCGCCGCGCCGACACCGCCAAGGTGGATGCCGCCCTGGCCGCGGCGAAAGTCGTGATCGTCGCCGACCACCAACAGACCGCTACCGTCGAACGCGCCCACCTGGTGCTGCCGGCCGCCAGCTTCGCCGAAGGCGACGGCACCCTGGTCAGCCTGGAAGGCCGCGCCCAGCGCTTCTTCCAGGTCTTCGAGCCAAGCTACTACGACGACCAGATCATCGTCCGCGAAGGCTGGCGCTGGCTGCACGCGCTGCACAGCACCCTGCAGGGCAAGGCCGTGGACTGGACCCAGCTGGACCAGGTCACCACCGCCTGCGCCGACAGCAGCCCGCTGCTGGCCGGCATCCGTGATGCCGCACCGACCGCCTCATTCCGCATCAAGGGCCTGAAGCTCGCCCGCGAGCCGCATCGCTACAGCGGCCGTACCGCCATGCGCGCGGATATCAGCGTGCACGAGCCGCGCCAGCCCCAGGACAAGGACTCGCCCTTCGCCTTCTCCATGGAAGGCTATGCCGGCAGCGTCGAGCCCCGTCAGCAGATCCCCTTCGCCTGGTCCCCGGGCTGGAACTCGCCGCAGGCCTGGAACAAGTTCCAGGACGAAGTCGGCGGTCACCTGCGCGCCGGCGACCCGGGCGTGCGCCTGATCGAGGCAAAGGGCCAGGTCCTGCCCTGGTTCAGCGTCAATGCCGCCTTCAACCCGACCCAGGGCACCTGGCAGGCCGTGCCGCTGCACCACCTGTTCGGCAGCGAGGAGAACAGCTCCCGCGCAGCCCCGGTGCAGGAGCGCATCCCGCAGCCCTACGTGGCCATGGCCAAGGACGAGGCCGATCGCCTCGGCGTCAATGACGGCGCCCTGCTCGCCCTGACCGTCAATGGCCAGACCCTGCGTCTGCCGCTGGCCGTCAAGGAAGAAATGGGCATCGGCCTGGTCGGCCTGCCCGCCGGCCTGCCGGGCATCCCGGCCGCCTTCGCCGGCGCCGTCGTCACCGCCGTACAGGAGTCCGCACAATGAGCTGGCTGACGCCCGAACTGATCGACATCGTCATCGCTGTCCTCAAGTCCATCGTCATCCTCCTGGCGGTGGTGGTGAGCGGCGCGCTGCTCTCCTGGGTGGAACGCCGCCTGCTGGGCCTGTGGCAGGACCGCTATGGTCCGAACCGCGTAGGCCCCTTCGGCGCCTTCCAGCTGGGCGCGGACATGATCAAGATGTTCTTCAAGGAAGACTGGACCCCGCCGTTCGCCGACAAGCTGATCTTCACCCTGGCGCCCATCATCGCCATGAGTGCCCTGCTGGTCGCCTTCGCCGTGATCCCGGTCACCCCCACCTGGGGCGTGGCCGACCTGAACATCGGCATCCTGTTCTTCTTCGCCATGGCCGGCATCGCGGTCTACGCGGTGCTTTTCGCCGGCTGGTCGAGCAACAACAAGTTCGCCCTGCTGGGCAGCCTGCGCGCCTCGGCCCAGACCATCTCCTACGAGGTGTTCCTGGCCCTGTCGCTGATGGGCATCGTGGCCCAGGTCGGTTCCTTCAACATGCGCGACATCGTTGAATACCAGGCCCAGCACCTGTGGTTCATCATTCCGCAGTTCTTCGGCTTCTGTACCTTCATCATCGCCGGCGTCGCCGTGACCCACCGTCACCCGTTCGACCAGCCGGAAGCGGAACAGGAACTGGCCGACGGCTACCACATCGAGTACGCCGGCATGAAGTGGGGCATGTTCTTCGTGGGCGAGTACATCGGCATCGTGCTGATCTCCGCCCTGCTGGTGACCCTGTTCTTCGGCGGCTGGCACGGCCCGTTCGGCATCCTGCCGCAGATCCCCTTCATCTGGTTCGCGCTCAAGACCGGCTTCTTCATCATGCTGTTCATCCTGCTGCGTGCGTCCATCCCGCGCCCGCGCTATGACCAGGTGATGGCCTTCAGCTGGAAGGTGTGCCTGCCGCTGACCCTGATCAACCTGCTGGTGACCGGCGCCCTGGTGCTGGCCGCGGCCCAGTAAGGAGTAATGCCATGATCAAAGAAATCATCCATGTCGTGCATGGCACCTTCACCCAGCTTCGCAGCCTGGTGATGATCTTCGGCCATGCCTTCCGCAAGCGTGACACCCTGCAATACCCGGAAGAGCCCGTCTACCTGCCGCCGCGCTACCGTGGCCGTATCGTCCTCACTCGCGACCCCGATGGCGAGGAGCGCTGCGTAGCCTGCAACCTCTGCGCCGTGGCCTGCCCGGTGGGCTGCATCTCCCTGCAGAAGGCCGAGACCGAGGATGGTCGCTGGTACCCGGAATTCTTCCGCATCAACTTCTCCCGCTGCATCTTCTGCGGCCTGTGCGAGGAAGCCTGCCCCACCACCGCGATCCAGCTGACCCCGGATTTCGAGATGGCCGAGTTCAAGCGCCAGGACCTGGTGTACGAGAAGGAAGACCTGCTGATCTCCGGCCCCGGCAAGAACCCGGACTACAACTTCTATCGCGTGGCAGGCATGGCCATCGCCGGCAAGCCGAAAGGCGCCGCGCAGAACGAGGCCGAGCCGATCAACGTGAAGAGCCTGCTGCCCTAAGGAGACGCGCGTGGAATTCGCCTTCTATTTCGCCGCCGCCGTGGCGGTAGCCTCCACCGTGCTGGTGATCACCAACACCAACCCGGTGCATGCCCTGCTCAACCTCATCGTCTCGCTGCTGGCGGTGTCGATGTGCTTCTTCGCCCTGGGCGCGCCCTTTGCCGGCGCCCTGGAGATCATCGTCTACGCCGGCGCCATCATGGTGCTGTTCGTCTTCGTGGTGATGATGCTGAACCTTGGCCCGGCCATCGCCGAGCAGGAGAAGAAGTGGCTCAAGCCCGGCATCTGGACGGGACCGGCCATTTTGTCAGCCGCCCTGCTGGCCGAGCTGCTCTACGTGCTGTTCGGCAACGCAAGCGGTGCCGGCATCGGCCACGCCACCGTGGACTCCAAGACGGTCGGCATCGCCCTCTTCGGCCCCTATCTGCTGGCCGTGGAACTGGCCTCCATGCTGCTGCTGGCAGCCCTGGTCGCCGCCTTCCACCTCGGCCGCCACGAAGCAAAGGAGTAACGCCATGACTGGCATCCCACTGGAACACGGCCTGGCGCTCTCCGGCGTACTGTTTTGCCTGGGCCTGACCGGCCTGATGGTGCGCCGCAACATCCTCTTCGTGCTCATGAGCCTGGAAGTCATGATGAATGCTGCCGCCCTGGCCTTCGTGGTCGCCGGCGCCCGCTGGGCCCAGGCTGACGGCCAGATCATGTTCATTCTGGTGATCAGCCTTGCAGCCGCCGAAGCCAGTATCGGCCTGGCGATCCTGCTGCAGCTGTACCGCCGCTTCCATACCCTCGATATCGACGCTGCCAGCGAGATGCGCGGATGAACCTTCTATTCCTCACTTGCCTGTTCCCGCTGCTTGGCTGGTTCATCCTGGCCTTCTCCCGCGGGCGTTTCTCCGAAAACACCTCCGCCGTCATCGGCGTCGGTTCCGTGGGTCTCTCGGCCCTGGTCGCCGCCTATATCATCTGGCAGTTCAACGTGGCCCCGCCGGAAGGTGGCGTCTACACCCAGGTGCTCTGGCAGTGGATGAGCGTGGCGGGCTTCGCCCCCAGCTTCACCCTCTACCTGGACGGCCTATCCCTGACCATGCTCGGCGTGGTCACCGGCGTCGGCTTCCTGATCCACCTGTTCGCCTCCTGGTACATGAGCGGCGTCGAGGGTTTCTCGCGTTTCTTCGCCTACACCAACCTGTTCATCGCCAGCATGCTGTTCCTGGTGCTGGGCGATAACCTGCTGTTCCTCTACTTCGGTTGGGAAGGCGTGGGTCTGTGCTCGTACCTGCTGATCGGCTTCTACTTCAGCCACACGCCCAACGGCAACGCGGCACTCAAGGCCTTCATCGTCACCCGAGTCGGCGACGTGTTCATGGCCATCGGCCTGTTCATCCTGTTCTTCCACCTCGGCACCCTGAACATCCAGGAGCTGGTGAAGCTGGCCCCTGAGAAGTACGTGGCCGGTGACGCCTGGCTCTGGGTCGCCACCCTGATGCTGCTCGGCGGCGCCGTGGGCAAATCCGCCCAGCTGCCGCTGCAGACCTGGCTGGCGGACGCGATGGCGGGCCCGACCCCGGTCTCCGCGCTGATCCACGCGGCCACCATGGTGACCGCGGGCGTCTACCTGATCGCCCGTACCCACGGCCTGTTCCTGCTGACCCCGGAAATCCTCGAACTGGTCGGCATCGTCGGTGGCGTGACCCTGGTGCTGGCCGGCTTCGCCGCCCTGGTGCAGACCGACATCAAGCGGATCCTCGCCTACTCCACCATGAGCCAGATCGGCTACATGTTCCTCGCCCTGGGCGTTGGCGCATGGGACGCGGCGATCTTCCACCTGATGACCCACGCCTTCTTCAAGGCCCTGCTGTTCCTTGCCTCCGGTGCGGTGATCAACGCCCTGCACCACGAGCAGAACATCTTCAAGATGGGCGGCCTGTGGAAGAAGCTGCCGCTGCCGTACGCCTGCTTCATCGTCGGCGGCGCTGCGCTGGCCGCCCTGCCGCTGGTCACCGCGGGCTTCTACTCCAAGGACGAGATCCTCTGGGAAGCCTTCGCCAGTGGTCATGCCGGCCTGCTCTACGCCGGTCTGGGTGGCGCCTTCCTGACCTCGATCTACACCTTCCGCCTGATCTTCATCGCCTTCCACGGTGAAGCGAAGACCGAAGCCCATGCCGGCCACGGCATCGCCCACAGCCTGCCGCTGGTGGTCCTGCTGGTGCTCTCCACCTTCGTCGGCGCGCTGATCACCCCGCCGCTGGCCGGGGTACTGCCGGAAAGCGTCGGCCATGCCGGCGGCGAGGCCAAGCACAGCCTGGAAATCGCCTCGGGCGCCATCGCCCTGGCGGGTATCCTGCTGGCCGCCCTGCTGTTCCTTGGCAAGCGCCGCTTCGTCAGCGCCGTCGCCCAGAGCGCCCCGGGCCGCTTCCTCGGTGCCTGGTGGTTCGCCGCCTGGGGCTTCGACTGGCTCTATGACCTGCTGTTCGTCAAACCCTACCTGCTGGCCTGCCGCCTGCTCCGCCGCGACCCCATCGACGGCAGCATCGGCCTGATCCCGCGCGTGGTACGTGGTGGCAACAGTGCCCTCAGCCGCAGCCAGACAGGCCAGCTGCGCTGGTACGCCGTATCCATCGTCGGCGGAGCCGTGCTCGTGCTCGGCGCCGTGCTGCTGACCTGAATCTTCTTAAGGAATTGAGCCCGTCATGATTCTGCCCTGGCTAATCCTGATTCCCTTCATCGGCGGCCTGCTCTGCTGGCAAGGTGAGCGCTTCGGCACCACCCTGCCCCGCTGGATCGCCCTGCTCACCATGACCCTGCTGTTCGTCCTCGGCCTCTGGCTGTGGGCGACCGGCGATTTCACCCTGGCTCCCGCGCCCGGCACCGAGCCGGTGTGGGCGCAAGAGTTCAAGGTGCAGTGGATCGAGCGTTTCGGCATCACCATCCACCTGGCCCTGGACGGCATCTCCATCCTGATGATCGTCCTCACCGGCCTGCTCGGTGTGCTGTCCGTGCTCTGCTCCTGGCGCGAAATCCAGAACCGCGTCGGCTTCTTCCACCTCAACCTGATGTGGATCCTCGGCGGCGTGGTCGGCGTGTTCCTCGCCGTCGACCTGTTCCTGTTCTTCTTCTTCTGGGAAATGATGCTGGTGCCGATGTACTTCCTCATCGCGCTCTGGGGTCATAGCGGAAGCAAGGGCAAGAGCCGCATCAACGCCGCCACCAAGTTCTTCATCTACACCCAGTTCAGCGGCCTGATCATGCTGGTGGCCATCCTCGGCCTGGTGCTGGTGAACTACAGCAACACCGGCGTGCTGACCTTCAACTACGCCGACCTGCTGAAGGCCGAACTGGCGCCCGGTACCGAGTACCTGCTGATGCTCGGCTTCTTCGCCGCCTTCGCGGTGAAGTTCCCGGTGGTGCCGGTGCACTCCTGGCTGCCCGACGCCCACGCCCAGGCGCCGACCGCGGGTTCCGTGGACCTCGCCGGCATCCTGCTGAAGACCGCCGCCTACGGCATGATCCGCTTCGCCCTGCCGCTGTTCCCCAACGCCTCGGCCGAGTTCGCCCCCATCGCCCAATGGCTCGGCGTGTTCGCCATCGTCTACGGCGCGCTGCTGTCCTTCGCCCAGACCGACATCAAGCGCCTGGTGGCCTACTCCAGCGTGTCGCACATGGGCTTCGTGCTGATCGCCATCTACTCCGGCAGCCAGATCGCCCTGCAGGGTGCCATCGTGCAGATGATCGCCCACGGCCTCTCCGCCGCCGCACTCTTTATCCTGTGCGGCCAGCTCTACGAGCGCCTGCACACCCGCGACATGCGCGAGATGGGCGGCATCTGGGCACGCATGCCCTACCTGCCGGGCGTCAGCCTGTTCTTCGCCGCCGCCGCGCTGGGTCTGCCCGGCACCGGCAACTTCGTCGGCGAGTTCCTGATCCTGGTCGGCGCCTTCCAGCAAGTGCCCTGGATCGCCGTACTGGCCTCCACTGGCCTGGTGTTCGGTTCGGTCTACTCGCTGATCATGATCCACCGCGCCTACTTCGGCCCGGCCAAGACCGAGAGCGTCTACGAAGGCCTGAGATACCGCGAGCTGGTCATGGTCCTGGGCCTCGCCGGCCTGCTGGTCCTGCTCGGCATCTACCCGCAACCGGTGCTGGATACCTCCGCTGCGACCATGCATGGCGTGCACCAGTGGCTGGATTCCGCCGTCAATCAACTCGTTGCCCGGTAAGTAGGTTATGGAATTCACGACTCAACACCTGATCGCCCTGCTGCCGCTGCTGGTCACCTGCGCCACCATCGTGGTGGTCATGCTGGCCATCGCCTGGAAGCGGCACCACTCGTGGACCTTCGGCCTGTCGGTCATCGGTCTGAACCTGGCCCTGGTTTCCATCCTCCCAGCCCTCAAGGTCGCCCCGCTGGAGGTGACCCCGCTGCTGATGGTGGACAACTTCGGCGCCTATTACATGGCCCTGGTCCTGGCGGGCACCCTCGCCTGCGTCACCCTGATCCACGCCTACCTGGGCGGTGAATCCGGCAAGGGTTACCCGGGCAACCGCGAAGAGATGTACCTGCTGATCCTCCTGTCCGCCGCCGGCGGCCTGGTGCTGGTCACCGCGCAGCACCTGGCCGGCCTGTTCATCGGCCTGGAACTGCTCTCGGTGCCGATCTACGGCCTGGTGGCGTACGCCTTCTTCAACAAGCGCTCCCTGGAAGCCGGCATCAAGTACATGGTGCTCTCGGCCGCCGGTTCCGCCTTCCTGCTGTTCGGCATGGCCCTGCTCTATGCCGACGCCGGCAGCCTGAGCTTCAGCCAGCTGGCCGCCGCCGGCACCTCCAGCGTCCTCTCCCAGTTGGGCATCGGCATGATGCTGATCGGCCTGGCGTTCAAGCTGTCCCTGGTGCCCTTCCACCTCTGGACCCCGGACGTGTACGAAGGCGCCCCGGCGCCAGTGGCGGCCTTCCTGGCCACCGCCAGCAAGGTTGCCGTGTTCGCCGTGCTGCTGCGTCTGTACCAGCTGTCCCCGGCCACTGCCGGCGGCTGGCTGAACGACCTGCTGACTGTGATCGCCATCGCCTCCATCCTGTTCGGCAACCTGCTGGCCCTGGTGCAGAACAACATCAAGCGCCTGCTCGGCTACTCCTCCATCGCCCATTTCGGCTACCTGCTGGTGGCGCTGATCGCGAGCAAGGGCCTGGCCGTTGAAGCCATCGGTGTCTACCTGGCCACCTATGTGCTCACCAGCCTTGGCGCCTTCGGTGTGGTGACCCTGATGTCCACCCCCTTCAGCGGCCGTGACTGCGACGCCCTGTACGAGTACCGCGGCCTGTTCTGGCGCCGTCCGTACCTGACCGCCGTGCTCACCGTGATGATGCTGTCGCTGGCCGGCATTCCGCTGACCGCAGGCTTCATCGGCAAGTTCTTCGTGATCGCCGCCGGTGTCGAATCCGGCCTCTGGTGGCTGTTGGGCGCCCTGGTGCTGGGCAGCGCCATCGGTATCTTCTACTACCTGCGCGTCATGGTGACCCTGTTCCTGGTCGAGCCGAACCTGCGCCGCCACGACGCGGAACTGCACTGGGCCCAGCGCGCCGGCGGCATCATGCTGCTGTTCGTGGCCCTGCTGGCCTTCGTCCTCGGCGTCTACCCGCAGCCGCTGCTGGACCTGGTCCATCACTCCGGCCTGGTGGCCCTCGCCAATTAAGGCGAACCCGCGAAACGAAAAACCCGGCCAAGTGCCGGGTTTTTCATGGGCGTCATTCGGGGGTTCTGTTGCCCTGCACTACTTCGCGGTCATTGCGCGACTTCAATCGCGATGCAGGCAGATGCCCGTGGTGACTGGGTTACGTGGTGCTGATTATTCAAGCGGGCGCCAAGTAGGTTGGCGCTGAGCGAAGCGAAGCCCGACAAGGCGACGCTTGCGTCGCCCAAGGCCTCGCAGGAGTGGCCCTGCGGGTCACATGTTGGGCCTCGCAGGCTCGGCACCAACCTACGTCGCAGCCGTGCCCCACCGCCGGCCAGTGTTGGCGCGGTTCAGAGCACCATCGCCGCGGCCCAGCCAAAGGCCAGCAGCGGCAGGTTGTAGTGCAGGAAGGTGGGCACTACGGTGTCCCAGATGTGGTTGTGCTGGCCGTCCACATTCAGCCCCGCGGTCGGGCCCAGGGTGGAGTCGGAGGCCGGCGAACCGGCGTCGCCCAGGGCGCCGGCGGTGCCGACGATGCTGACGATGGCCAGCGGGCTGAAGCCCAGCTGCGCGCCGATGATCATCGAGTCCAGCCAGAACTGCATCGCGAAGGCCACCAGGATCGCCACGCCGGCCACCGCCAGGCTCAGCGGGTTGTAGGCCACGCCCACCTGCTCGGCCTCGGCGATATGCCCCAGGTCGTAGCTGCGTTTGCGGCGATAGCTGAAGAGCGCGACCAGCAGGTCGGACACCATGCCCAGGGCCGGTATCAACATCGCCTCGGTGACATTCACGCCGGTAACGTCGACGCCACTTTTCACCACATTCGCCAGCAGGATCTCGTTCAGGAAGATGTTGCCGAAGCCCACCGGCAGGAACATGTAGGGCGTGATCAGGCCGAAGGTGATCACGCAGGCGATCAGCCGGCGGTCGATGGACAGGCGCGTCAGCACATATAGCAGCGGCGGCACCAGCAACGGGATGAAGGCGATGTGGACCGGCAGGATGTTCTGCGAGGAGATGGCCACGCACAGCAGCAGCGCGACCAGCATGATCCCCACCGCCGCCACTACCGCATTCATCGCCACTCCTCTGGTTTCCAGACCACGCCGGCCGCGGACTTGCCGCGAAAAAAAAGCGCGCACTCTGCCGAAAGGTGGCCCCTCTGTCAAAAAGCGTTCGGAATATTGACCGGACTGTGCACAATTCTTGCCTGCAAATTCCGCCCTCGTGCATTCCGCACGGCTTTTCGTCGCCGGCACGTCAAGAAGTCGCCTCTGACGCCGACAACGAATGAAGTTCCGACGAGACAGAAGGAAGCCCTCGATGCCGTTCAATCGCTTGTCCATTCAGTGGAAGATCACCCTGCTGGCCGGCCTCTGCCTGTTGGCCATAGTGACCCTCCTGATCGGATCCGCCCTCTACCAGTCCAAGCGCAGCGCCAGCCTGGTGAAGGCCGACAGCAGCCAGATGCTCGAGCAGAGCGCACGCCTGCGGCTGCAGGCCCGTGCGGAGCTGCAGGCGATCCGCATCCAGCGCTATTTCATGGACAACTACCAGTACGGCAAAGGCTTCTCACGCCAGGTCCTGTTCCTCAAGGAACAAGCGGAAAAGCGCTTCCTCGACGCCTTCGACCTGCGTGAGGACCTGACCCGCCAGGTACGCACCAGCCTGGAGGCCAACCCGGAAATCCTCGGCCTCTACCTGGTCTTCGAACCCAACGCTCTGGACGGCAAGGACGAACTCTTCGAGGGCCAGCCCGAACTCGGCAGCAACGACAAGGGCCGCTTTTCCCTTTACTGGGCCCAGCCCACTCCCGGCAAGCTGGAGTCCGAGTCGATGAACGAGAAGATGCTCGCCGACAGCAGCACAGGCCCCAGCGGCGCGCCCTATAACGCCTGGTACACCTGCCCGATGAAGACCGGCCAGGCCTGCGTGCTCGACCCCTACTTCGATAACGTCGGCGGTCGCCAGGTGTTGATGACCAGCATTGCCTTCCCGCTGCTACTGAACGGCAAGACAGTGGCTGTCATGGGCCTGGACATCAGCCTCGAGCGCCTGCAGCAGCTGAGCGTGGCGGGCAACCACGAACTCTTCGACGGCAATGGCCATGTCAGCATCATCAGCCCCGCCGGCCTGCTCGCCGGTCACAGCCGCGACGCGTCGCTGCTCAGCGCCAGGCTGGAAAAGGCCTTCGGCGACAAGGCCGGCGAACTGGCCGGCAACCTGAACGCCGGCAATGCCGTGGAAATGAGCCATGACGGCATGCTGCGGGTGATGCAGCCGTTCAAGCCGATCCCTACCGCCGCGCCCTGGAGCGTCCTGCTGGAAGTGCCGCAGCAGGTGCTGCTGGCGCCGGCCCTGGACCTCGAGGCCAAGCTCGACCAGCAGGGCCGGGCCGCGAACTTTACCGGCCTGCTGGTCGGCCTTGTCGCCGCCATCGCCGGCCTGCTGCTGGTGTGGCTCACCGCCCGCGGCGTGACCCGCCCCATCCTCGGCGTCGCCACGATGCTAAAGGACATCGCCAGCGGTGAAGGCGACCTCACCCGCCGCCTCCACTACGCCCGTGAGGACGAACTGGGCGAGCTGGCCGGCTGGTTCAACCGCTTCCTCGACAAGTTGCAACCGACCATCGCCGACGTGAAACGCTCGGTGCAGGACGCTCGCAGTACCGCCGACCAGTCCGCCGCCATCGCCAGCCAGACCAGCGCCGGCATGCAGCAGCAGTACCGCGAAGTCGACCAGGTGGCCACCGCCTCCAACGAAATGAGCGCCACTGCCCAGGACGTTGCCCGCAGCGCCGCACAGGCCGCCGAAGCCGCCCGCGGTGCCGACCACGCCACTCGCGAAGGCCTCGGGGTGATTGGCCGCACCACCAGCTCCATCGAGCAACTGGCCAGCGAGATGAGTGCCGCCATGGACGAAGTGCAGGCCCTGGCCAGCAGCAGCGAGCAGATCGGTTCGGTACTGGAAGTGATCCGCGCCATTGCCGAGCAGACCAACCTGCTGGCGCTCAATGCCGCCATCGAGGCTGCCCGTGCCGGCGAAGCCGGGCGCGGCTTCGCCGTGGTGGCCGATGAAGTCCGCAACCTCGCCAAACGCACCCAGGACTCGGTGGAGGAAATCCGCCAGGTGATCGAAGGCCTGCAGCACGGCACCCGCGAGGTGGTGGGGTCGATGCACAGCAGCCATCGCCAGGCACAGGGCAGCGTGGCGCAGGTCGAACAGGCGGTGGCCGCCCTGAAGCGCATAGGCGAAGCCGTGACCGTGATCACCGACATGAACCTGCAGATCGCCAGTGCCGCCGAAGAGCAGAGCGCCGTGGCCGAGGAGATCAATCGCAACGTGGCGTCGATCCGTGACGTCACCGAAGCCCTCTCCGGGCAGGCCGAGGAGTCGGCCCAGGTCAGCCAGTCGCTCAATCGCCTGGCCAACCAGCAGCAGGGATTGATGGATCAGTTCCGCGCCTGATACCGCCGTGGCTTTCTTTTGTAGGGGCGAATTCATTCGCCAAGCAGGCCGCAGGTCTGCCCCTTGGAATTCCCTGCAGCTCCAAACCTCCCTCACCCCCGTCCCCTCTCCCAAAGGGAGAGGGGTGACTCGCGCCGGCACCGCCCAGCCAGACGACTGAGCCTGTACCTCTGTAGGAGCGAATTCATTCGCGAATGCAGGACGCAGTCCTGCCCCTCGCTCTACAAAGGAGCAGCCCTTCTCCCTTGCCGAGCCGCAAAGGTCCGGCTAGCCTCCCCGCGCTTTCAACAAGGAATCCCTGAACAAGGAACCCAAGATGCTGAACATCGTCCTGATCGCCGGCTCCAGCCGCGCCAACAGCCAATCGGGCAAGGTCGCCCGCTTCATCCGCCAGCGCCTGATCGACCTCGACAAGGCCAGCCCCAGCTCCTGCAATATCATCGACCTCGGCCAGGGCCCGCTGCCCCTGTGGCCGGCCGAGGACACCGGCCCCTGGACCGACTACCAGCAGTTGCTGCGCGACGCGGATGCCGTGGTAGTGATCGCCCCCGAGTGGAACGGCATGGCCTGCCCGGCGATCAAGAACTTCTTCATCTACGCCAGCAAGGCCGAGCTGGCCCACAAACCGGGCCTGCTGGTAGGCGTCTCCTCCGGCATCGGTGGCGGCTACCCCATCAGCGAACTGCGTGCGTCCAGCTACAAGAACTGCCGCCTCTGCTACCTGCCGGAGCATCTGATCGTCCGCGGCGTCGAAAAAGTGCTCAACGAAACCGACCCGGTGAGCGAAGACGACCAGCGCATCCGCGCCCGAATGGATTACGACCTGGATATCCTCGCCCGCTACGCCGAGGCGCTGAAGCCGGTGCGCGCCGCCATCGACATTAGCCTCCCGGCCTTCGCCAACGGGATGTAACCAACGCGCTCCTGTAGGGGCGAATTCATTCGCCAAGGGCAGCGCAGCTGCCCCCCGGGATTTCCGAGGGCAATCCTGCGGACTGCCTTGCGAATGATCTCCCCTATAACAACTGATGCTTGTGCAGCAGCCGATAGAAAGTCGGCCGCGACACTCCCAGCACCTTGGCCGCATGGCTGAGGTTGCTGCTGTAGTGGGCCAGGGCATCGCAGAGCGCCTGGTACTCCGCCCGGCGCTTGTAATCCTCCAGCGTTCCCAGCGGGGCGCCGTCCGCCGGCGAACTCTGCAGCCCCAGGTCATCCGCCTCGATCTGGCCACTCTCCGCCAGGGCATAGCCACGCCGCACCCGGCTGGCCAGCTCGCGTACGTTCCCCGGCCAGCGATGGCGAGACATGGCTGACAGCGCTTCCTCGCTGAAATGACTGGGCCGGCGCCCGGCCTCCAGGCTGTAGAGATCGGCGAAGTAGCTGGCCAGCAGGGCGATGTCGCCCTGGCGCTTGCGCAGCGGCGTGATGCAGAGGCGGTTCTGCTCGAGCCACAGGCGCAACCCCGGGTCGAACCGCCCCTGCTCCACCAGCTCGCCCAGCTCTTCCCGGGTCGACGCCAGCACCCGCACGTCCAGCGGCAGGCCCACCCCATCGGCATGGCGCAGCGTCCTGGTGCGCAGGCAAGCCAGCAGGCGCTCCTGTTGGCCCAGGGGCAATTCGCTGATGGCATCGAGGAACAGGGTGCCGCCATTGGCCGACGCCAGCTTGCCCTGATGACCGAACAACAGGCTGGCGGTCTCCGGTTCCGGCAGCACGCCGCAGTTGAAGCTGACGAACGGCTCTGCCACCCGTCGCGACATCCGATGCAGGGTATGCGCAACCAATTCCTTGCCGCAGCCGCTTTCCCCGCAGATGAGCACCGGCTTTTCGCTCGGTCCCAGGCGCGCCAGCTGCTTGCGCAATTCCCGCGCCGGCCGGCTCTGGCCGAGCAGCTCATGCTGGTCGCCACGGCGGGTGCCGATCCCGCGCAGGCGTGCGATGCCAAAGGCACGGCCGAGCAACCCCTGCAGCCGAGGCAGGTCCACCGGCAGGGCAAGGGCATCGAAGAACCATTCGCCAATGAACTCATCGAGGCCCGAATGGGCTTCGGTGTAGGGATCGATCAGGGCGATCCACTCGGTGCCGCTGCGGCTGATCAGGTGCTTGACCCCTTCCGGTTGCTCCAGGTGGTCGATGCGCAGACGCAGAAGCCCAATGTCGTAGCTCGCCGCCAGGGCCTGGTCCAGACTCTGGCTGGAGACAGACCAGCCAGCCTCCACCAGGAATGGCAGGAACTGCCGGCAATGCTCGCAAGGGTCGACCACCAGTAGACGTCGCGGTGCGGCGGAAATGAGGTCCAAGGTGTGCGCTCCTTGACGTCAAAAATTTGATTTATCAATAAAAACAATAGGTTGAACGGGCTACTTGTAACGCTAGCAAGAACCTTGACGGGCTATGGAACGTTTTTCTATAGACCCGATTCCCATTCGGGATTAAATCGGGCGGCCACCCCCGGGAAGCGTCTCGACAGCGTTCCAATCCGGGCCAATACTCGTGCGATTCCTTCCCTGCCTTGCGGGGCCTGCCATGAATCTTCTGTTGCGTCCCGCCACGCTCGACGATCTGTCGGCGCTGGTGGAACTCGAAAACCGTTGTTTCGAGCCCCCGCGCCTCGGCCGGCAGCAGTTTCGCTGGATGCTGGTAGAAGCCAATGCCAGCCTGAAGGTCGCCGGGGGTGACGGCCAGATCCTCGGCTACGCCCTGGTGCTGTTCCGCCAGGACAGCACCCTCGGCCGCCTCCATTCCATCGCCACCGACCCGCGCGCCCGAGGCAACGGTATCGGCCAGCGCCTGCTGGAGGCGGCCGAAGCCTGTGCCCGTGAACACCAGTGCGCATACCTGCGGCTGGAGGTATGTCCGGAAAGCCGCCAGGCCGTGGCGCTGTTCGAGCGCAATGGCTACAGCAGCCTGGGCCTGTTGCCGGACTTCTTCCCCGATCACCGTGACGCCCTGCGCCTGGAAAAGCGCGTGGTCTGCCATCCACAGGCGTTGCAACGTCACGTGCCCTACTACCACCAGACCACCGAGTTCACCTGCGGCCCGGCCTGCCTGCTGATGGCCATGGGCGCCCTGGACGGCTCGATTTCGGGCAACCATCAGGACGAATTGCGTCTCTGGCGCGAGGCCAGCAGCGTGCACATGCCCGGCGGGCATGGCGGTTGCGGCCCCCACGGACTGGCCCTGGCGGCCTGGCGACGGGGTTACCGGGTCAGGTTGCACCTGAGCCACCAGGGTCCCTTGTTCCTCGACGAGGTGCGCGATGCCGGCAAGCGCGAGGTGATCCTCCAGGCCCACGAGGACTTCTGCAGCGCCCTGCAGGACACCGATATCGAACAGCACCTCAGCGATGAACTGGACCTGGGGCCGCTGCTGGAAGCCGGCGGCCAGCCGCTGGTGCTGGTGGACGGTCATCGGCGCAGCCGCAGCCGGGCGCCCCACTGGGTACTGGTCACCGACTACGACCGCGCCTTCGTCTACCTCCACGACCCCAATGCCGAACGCAGCCTGCAGAGGCGGCCCCAGGACTGCCAGCACGTGCCCGTCACCCACCAGGAGTTCGAGCGCATCAGTCGCTTCGGCCGGGCCAAGCAACGCGCCGCCGTGGTGCTCTATCCAAAGCCTTAGCGCATTTGCGTAATAGCACCTTGCCAACATCCCTGTCTGTTGGCATAAGCTAGGAAATTTCCCCGAGCTACAAGGAAGTACCGATGCACGCCCTTCGTCGTGTCCTACTGCTGGTGCTGGCATTGGCCCTGGCAGGCCTGGCGCTGGTCCTCTACTACATCGCCAACCCCAACCTGCCGGCGTACCAGCCCCCCACCCAGCTGCACTACCTCGACCAGTGGAGCGCGGCGGAACGCCAGACCTACTACTACACGCCCCAGGGCACCACCGTTAAGGGCCTGCGCTACGAGTGGTTCACCGCCCTGGAACTGCCCTTCTCCAGCGACCGCTTCGCCCGTCCTGAATACCTGGCGCGCTTCGGTTTCCTGGTCGACCCGCAGCAGAAACCCACCCCGCTCAACCCTGGCAACCTGCCAGTGGGCATGGCCCGCCACGAAGACGAGAAGAGCGGCAGGCAGTACCTGGATATCAGTTGCGCCGCCTGCCACACCGGCGAGTTGCGCTACAACGGCCAGGCCGTGCGCATCGACGGCGGCGCCGCCCTGCACTCCCTGGCCTCCACCGTGCCCACCCTGCGTGGTGGCGGCTTCGGCCAGGCACTGGGCATGAGCATGGCCTTCACCTACTACAACCCGCTCAAATTCAGCCGTTTCGCCAAGGAGGTACTCGGCGACGGCTACCCCCAAGGCAAGGAAGCGCTGCGCGCCGAGTTCAAGCAGGTGCTGGACCGCCTGCTCGCCACCGCCTGGAACGACTTCCACCGCGGCCTCTACCCCACCGAGGAAGGCTTCGGCCGCACCGACGCCTTCGGCCGCATCGCCAACAGCGTGTATGGCGACGCCATCAGCCCGGACAACTACCGGGTCGCCGATGCCCCGGTGAGCTACCCGCACCTCTGGGATATCTGGAAGTTCGACTGGGTGCAGTGGAACGGCTCGGCCATGCAGCCCATGGCGCGCAATATCGGCGAAGCCCTCGGCGTGGGTGCCAGCCTGCACCTGTTCCAGGCGGACGGCGGCCAGGTCCCGGAGGCGGATCGCTATGCCTCCAGCGTGCGCGTGCGCGACCTCCACACCCTGGAAGAAACCCTGAAGAAACTGACCCCGCCCGGGTGGCCGGAAGCGGTCTTCGGCAAGATCGACCTGCCCCGGGCCAGCCAGGGCCGCGCCCTGTTCGTGGAGAACTGCGCCTACTGCCACGCACCCAACGTGGTGCCAGCGGAACAACGCATGGCGCCCGGCCGCAACCCGGAATGGCACATGCGCATCGTACCGGTCGACATCGTCGGCACAGATTCCACCACCGCCGACAATATCGCCGACCACCGCTTCGACATCAGCAAGCTGGGCTGGACCCGCGAGCAATTGGCCAAGCTCGACGTCAAGCTGTTCGGGGCCAGCCTCGACCAGGTGGATTTCAGCAAAATCTCCAGCGCCAAGGGCCTGGCCTACATCACATCCTTCGTCGAAGAACAGGCCTACAAGCAGGCCGGAGTTTCCGGCGAAGAACGCGCGCGCATGGACGGCTTCGGCCTGCCCATCGGCGTGCAGGAAAAGCGCGGCTACAAGGCGCGCCCGCTGGATGGCATCTGGGCCACCCCGCCCTTCCTGCACAACGGCTCGGTGCCGACCCTGTTCCAGGTGCTCTCACCGGTCAGCGAGCGGGCCAACCATTTCCATGTCGGCAGCTTCGAGTACGACCCGAAGTTCGTCGGCTTCCAGACGGCGGCCTTCCCCGGCAGCTTCCTGCTGGACACCTCGGTCAAGGGCAACGGTAACCGCGGCCACGAGTTTCGCGATGGCTGCCGCAAGGACGGCGTGATCGGCCGCTTCCTGCAACCGGACGAGCGCCTGGCGCTGATCGAGTACCTCAAGGTGCTGGGCAACCCGGAACTGGAAAGCCGGCTCACCCCGGTGCAACCCCGCCCCTGGACCCCAGGCCCCGCGTGCGAGGGCTGAGCCCTCGCCACCCCTGAAGCAGACAAAGGATTCAAGCCCCCATGCTCATACGCTTCTGGCTCTGGCTCGGCCGAGTACTCGTCAAAAGCTCCCTCGTCCTGCTGGTGGTCGGCCTTGGCGGCTGGCTGCTGGGCGAGGCCTACTACGGCTGGAAGTTCTCCGGCCCGGCGCCCACCGAAGAGGTCGTACCCGCCGACGAAGCGGCCCAGACCCGGGCCATCATCGACGACGCCATCCGCATCGTCGAACAGCACCGCGACAATACCCGCGTACTGCGTGACGCCCATGCCAAGGCCCACGGTTGCGTGAAGGCCGAGGTGACCGTGCTGCCGGATATCGACAGCGGCCTGCGGGCCGGCGTCTTTGCCGAACCGGGCAAGACCTGGAACGCCGTGATGCGCCTGTCCAACGGCAACGGCTTCCCGCAATTCGACAGCGCACCCGACGCCCGCGGCATGGCCATCAAGCTGCTCGACGTGCCCGGTGAGAAGCTGATGAAGAGTCCGACCCACGCCAATGAGCAGGACTTCGTGATGTTCAACCATCCGGTGTTCTTCGTCCGCGACGTGGCCGAGTACCGGCAGAACTTCAACGCCCAGGCCAATGGCGAGAAGGTCCGCGCCTTCTTCCCCGGCTGGGACCCGCGCAGCTGGGAAGTCCGCCACCTGATCATCGCCCTGAAGACCCTGGCGCCGGCACCGGACAGCCCGATCGACGCCACCTACAGCTCCATCGCGCCGTACAAGCTGGGTCTGGCGAACATCAAGTACCGGGTCATCCCCGACCCGCAGAGCTGCCCGCCCTACCAGTTGCCGGAGCAGAACACCGCGCTGCCCAACTTCCTGCGCAACGCCCTCTACCAGCAGCTGTCCCTGGACCGCGTGCCGGCCTGTTTCGCCTTCCAGGTGCAGCAGCAGAACGCCGAGCACTACATGCCGATCGAAGACACCAGCGTCGAATGGGACGAGGCGATTTCCCCCTTTGTGACCGTCGCGCGAATCAAGGTCCCGGCCCAGGACTTCGACAGCCGCGAGCAGAACCTCGCTTGCGACAACCTCTCCTTCAACCCCTGGCATGGCCTTGCGGAACACCGCCCCATCGGCGGCATCAACCGCCTGCGCAAAGCGGTGTATGAAGCGGTGAGCGCCTATCGGCACGAGCGCAACGGGGCGAGCGACGCGACCAGGCCCTGAATCGAAGGTATTTCTGCCTTGCCAATGGGGGCGATTGCGACCGTGTAGGGGCGAATTCATTCGCCCCTACATTTGTTGGTTCCCCTCACAAACCATACCTGCCTCAACCTCGGCCCCACCCATCAGTCCATCTCAGCCGCGCCCCGCGCTGGTGCTAGCCTTTTTTGGTACGCACCGGGCGCCCAGCGCCCGCCCGGCGCACCGCCTGCGGGCCAGCCCACACACTACGGAAACCGCCCGAGGCCAGCCTGGCTGTCCGCCCCGCTTTCGATCCGAAGCCTGTCCGGACAGCGAACGTCCACAGGTCACGGAGTCAAGGCCATGGCCCAATATCGCAGCGCCCTACCGCAACTGGAGGGCGAACTGTTCCTGACTGATGGCGGCATAGAGACCACCCTGGTCTTTCACGAGGGCATCGCCCTCCCGGATTTCGCCGCATTCGTACTGCTCAACTATCCCGATGGCCAGGAGGCCCTGCGCAAGTACTTTCGCGCCTACTGCGCCATCGCCAGCCACTACGGCACGGGTCTGGTCCTGGAAAGCCCCACCTGGCGCGCCAACCCCGACTGGGCCAATCACCTCGGCTTCACGCCCCAGGGGCTGGCCGCGATCAACCGCCAGGCCATCACCCTGCTGGAGGAGTTGCGCTGTGAAGTCGAGAGCGGCCGCACGCCAGTGGTGATCAGCGGCTGCATGGGTCCGCGCGGCGATGGCTACACACCTGACGAAGCCATGGACGAATTCCAGGCCCAGCAGTACCACAGCGAACAGCTCGGCCTCTTCGCGGAATCCGCCGCCGACATGGTCACGGCCCTCACCATGAACTATGCGGAGGAAGCGTTGGGGATCGCCCTGGCAGCCCGCGAGGCACGCATGCCGGTGGTCATCTCCTTCGCCTTGGAGACCGATGGCCGGCTACCCACCGGGCAGGGACTGCAGGAAGCCATCGAGCAGGTGGACAGCGCCACCGCCAACTACCCCGCCTACTACATGATCAATTGCGCCCACCCGGACCACTTCGACGATGTGCTGGTGCCCGGCAGTCGGTGGGTGCAGCGCATCCGCGGCCTGCGCGCCAACGCCTCGCGCAAGAGCCACGCCGAACTGAACGAGGCTATCGCCCTGGACTGCGGTGACCCGGAGGAGCTCGGTGCCCAGTACGCCGCCCTGCGTCGACGCCTGCCGCATCTCAACGTGATGGGGGGTTGCTGCGGTACCGACCAGCGCCATATCGAACAGATCGCCAAGGCCTGCAAGCCGTTGTTCCGCGCTGCGCTCTGACCACTGGCGGTCACGAACCCTGTAGGGGCGAATTCATTCGCCAAGCAGGCCGTAGGCCTGCCCTTGGACTCCGCAGGGGCTGCTACGCAGCCCTTGGCGAATGAATTCGCCCCTACAGTCGCCTGCTGTTCCGCTCCAAAAAACCAACCAGACCTCTCAACTATGCTGTAAGTGAAAACGGCGTGGCGGGAGGCGTTCATGATCCGCTGGTTGCTAAGCAGGCTCCTGTGCCTGGCTATGTTATCGCCCGGCACGCTGCTGGCCGCCGGGAGCGTCACCGTGCTCACGGTGGATGGCCCCATCGGCCCGGCCACGGCTGACTACCTGACCCGCGGTATCGAACGCGCAGAGGAAGACAAGGCGCAGCTGGTCGTCATACAGATCGACACCCCCGGCGGGCTGGACACCTCCATGCGCAGCATCATCAAGGCGATCCTCGCCAGCCCGGTGCCGGTGGCCAGCTTCGTCGCCCCAAGCGGCGCCCGCGCGGCCAGTGCCGGCACCTACATCCTCTACGCCAGTCATATCGCCGCCATGGCCCCGGGAACCAACCTGGGTGCCGCAACGCCGGTGCAGATCGGCGGCATGCCCGGCCAGCCGGAAGGCGACAAACCGACCGGCGACAAGGACGGCAAGCAGGACAACAAATCCGCACAGCCCGGCAACGAGGAAACCCTCGCCCGCAAGCAGGTCAACGATGCCGCCGCCTATATCCGCGGCCTGGCGCAGATGCGCGGACGCAATGCCGAGTGGGCGGAACGCGCGGTGCGCGAGTCGGTCAGCCTCTCCGCCGCCGAAGCCGAACGCCTGAAGGTGGTGGACCTGCTGGCCCATGACGTCGCCGACCTGCTGAAGAAGCTGGACGGCAAGACGCTGGAAATCGCCGGACAGAAACTCACCCTGGCCACCGCCGGCGCCCCGCTCGTCCAGCGTGAACCGGACTGGCGCGCGCAAATCCTCGCGGTGATCACCAACCCCAGCGTCGCACTGATCCTGATGATGATCGGGGTCTATGGACTGATCTTCGAATTCTCCAACCCGGGCAGCGGCGTCGGCGGCGTGATCGGGGGTATCTGCCTGATCCTGGCCCTGTACGCCCTGCAGCTGCTGCCGGTGAACTTCGCCGGCATCGCCCTGATCCTGCTCGGCATCCTGTTCATGGCCGCCGAGGCCTTCATGCCCAGCTTCGGCATCATCGGCTTTGGCGGCATCGCCGCCTTCGTGGTCGGCGCGGTGATCCTGATCGACACCGAAGTGCCCGGCTTCGGCATTCCCCTCTCGGTGATCATCACCGTGGCGCTGTCCAGTGCCCTGCTGATCTTCGCCATTCTCGCCATGGCCGTCGGCGCCCGCCGGCGTGCGCTGGTCAGCGGCGACGCCGGGTTGGTGGGCAGCCAGACCATCCTGCTCGAGCTGATGGCGAACGACCCGCGCAGCGGCTGGGTGCAGTTGCAGGGTGAGCGCTGGCAGGTACGCAGCGAATCCCCATTGAGGAGCGGCCAGCGCGTACTCGTGTTGGCGCGCAACGGACTGTTGCTGGACGTCATGGCGGCTGAAGGTCCGCCCGAAGGAGACTGAACATGGCCTTTCCGCTGAGTTTTGCCACCCTCCTGTTCCTGCTGATCGTGCTGGCGGTTTCGGCCATCCGCATCTTCCGCGAATACGAGCGAGGCGTGGTCTTCCAGCTCGGACGCTTCTGGAAGGTCAAGGGACCGGGGCTGGTGCTGATCATCCCCGCCATCCAGCAGGTGGTGCGGGTGGACCTGCGCACCGTGGTGCTGGACGTCCCCCCCCAGGACGTGATTTCCCGCGACAACGTCTCGGTGAAGGTCAACGCGGTGGTCTACTTCCGGGTGCTGGACCCGCAACGCGCCATCATCCAGGTGGAGAACTTCCTCATGGCCACCAGCCAGCTGGCCCAGACCACCCTGCGCGCGGTGCTCGGCAAGCATGAGCTGGACGAGATGCTGGCCGAGCGCGAACGCCTCAACGTCGATATCCAGCAGGCCCTGGACTCCCAGACCGACGCCTGGGGTATCAAGGTTTCCAACGTCGAGATCAAGCACGTCGACATCAATGAATCCATGGTCCGCGCCATCGCCCGCCAGGCCGAGGCGGAACGGGAGCGGCGGGCCAAGGTGATCCACGCCGAAGGCGAGCTGCAGGCCTCGGAGAAACTGATGCAGGCCGCCGAAATGCTCAGCCGCCAGGCTGGCGCCATGCAGTTGCGCTACATGCAGACGTTGGGCTCCATCGCCAACGACAAGACCACCACCATTGTCTTCCCCCTGCCAGTGGACTTGCTCGGCGGCATTGCCAAGGGTGGGCGAAAGGACCAGGAAAGCTGACAGGATTCCCGAGAGCGCCTGTTTTCCCCGCAATTTTCAGGGAGATTCCCTGAAAAGCCGCCACTATTCGGCGGAGGCGCGGTGGCCGGGTTTCTACACTTGTTGAAAGGACAACAAGAACCCTGGAGGTCGTCATGCGTATCGGAGTGCCGAAGGAGATCAAGAACCACGAGTACCGGGTCGGCCTGACACCTCAATCGGTGGCCGAGCTGACCCGCCTGGGGCATGAGGTCTGGGTGGAGACCCGGGCCGGCGCCGCCATCGGCTTCGCTGATGAGGACTACCAGGCGGCCGGTGCCCGGGTGGCGGGCAGCGCCGCCGAGGTCTTCGAGCAGGCCCAACTGATCGTCAAGGTCAAGGAACCCCTGACCCAGGAACGTGCCCGCCTGCGCCCCGAACAGACCCTCTTCACCTACCTGCACCTGGCCCCCGACCGGCCCCAGACCGACGAGTTGATCGCCTCCGGCGCCACCTGCATCGCCTATGAAACCGTCACCGACAACCACGGCCGCCTGCCACTGCTGGCCCCCATGTCGGAAGTGGCCGGGCGCATGTCGATCCAGGCGGGCGCCAGCTGCCTGGAAAAAGCCCGGGGGGGCCGTGGCGTGCTGCTCGGCGGCGTGCCCGGCGTGGCCCCCGGCAAGGTGGTGATCCTCGGCGGCGGCGTGGTCGGCACCCATGCCCTGGCCATGGCGGTGGGACTGGGCGCCGACGTCACGGTGCTGGACAAGAGCATGGACGCCCTGCGCCGCCTGGACTCCCTCTACGGCAACCGCATCACCACCCTCTACTCCACCCACGGCACCGTGCGTGAACAGGTGCTGGCGGCAGACCTGGTCATCGGTGGCGTGCTGATCCCCGGTGCGGCCGCGCCCAAACTGGTCACCGCCGAAATGGTGGCGCGAATGCAGGACGGCGCGGTGCTGGTGGACGTGGCTATCGACCAGGGCGGCTGCGCCGAAACCTCGCGCGCCACCACCCATGCCGAGCCCACCTATGTGGTGGACAACGTGGTGCACTACTGCGTGGCCAACATGCCCGGGGCGGTGGCGCGGACCTCCACCCTGGCGCTGAACAATGCCACGCTGCCCTTCGTCATCGCCCTGGCGCAAAAGGGCACGCGCAAGGCGCTGGAAGAAGACCTGCACCTGCGCCATGGCCTGAATGTGGCCAAGGGGCGCCTGACCAACGGCAGCGTCGCCGCGGCCCACCACATGGACTACGTGCACCTGGAGGAGATGCTCAAGCAGCTCTGAGTTCAGGGGTCGTGCTAGACCCCGGTGACCACGGCGCAGCAGGCGTCCTAGGCCCTCACCTGCGTCGTGGTCATTTTTATGTCCCATCCACCAACCCGGCTTCTTGAAGCGCACAAGGACAGTCCCGCGTGGAAACCCCGGTCTTTCTCCTGGTCCTCACCGCCGCCGCCCTGCATGCGGGCTGGAACGCCCTGCTGAAAATCGGCCTGGATCGCTTCCTCACCGCTTCGCTGATCCAGATTGCCGCCGGCGTGGTGGCCCTGGCCGCCCTGCCCTTCGTTGCCATACCCAAGCCGCAAGCCTGGCCCTGGATCGGCCTCTCCGCCCTCTTCCACATCGGCTACAACAGCTATCTGGCCCGCGCTTACCAGCACGGCGACCTGGGCCAGGTCTACCCACTGGCGCGCGGCAGCTCGCCGCTGCTGGTGGCGCTGCTGTCGGTGGCCCTGCTCGGGGATCGGCTGAGTCCCGGCGAGTTGGTGGGCCTGCTGGTGCTGGTGGGCGGCATCTGGCTGATGGCGGTGCGCGGCGGGCGTGGCGCCGCTGGCATCAACGCGGAGCTGTTGGGCTGTGCCCTGATGACGGCGCTGTTCATCGCCGGCTACACCCTCGCCGATGCGAGCGGGGCCCGGCGCAATGGCGACGCGCTGTCCTATTCGCTCTGGCTGTTCACGGTGAATGCCCTGGTGATGGCCTTGGTGATCGCCATCACCCGCGGCCCACGGACCTTCCTGCAACTGGGGCCGCATTGGCGCGGCGGCCTCGCGGGCGGGGCGATGTCCCTGGCGGCCTACAGCATCGCCATCTGGGCCATGACCCGGGCCCCGGTGGCGCTGGTTTCCGCACTGAGGGAGACCAGCGTGCTGTTCGCCCTGCTGATCGGCGCGCTGCTGCTCAAGGAGCCGCTGCCGCCGATCCGCTTGCTGGCCTGCGGGGTCATCGCCGCCGGGGTCGTGCTGCTGCGAGCGCTTTGACAGGTCGCTGGCTGAACCCGGCGACGCGGCCGGGTTCCGACGGTTCGCTAGCCGCAGGTGAACTGCTTGACGACGTCGGTGGCATCCACGTCGATATTCAGCCGGCGGGAGTTGTAGTCCATGGTCATCGGGTCCTGGGGCCGCAGCACCCGGGCGGTCTCGGCACCGGCCTGGCGCTTGGCCTGTTCCACCAGGGCAACGGTGGCGGTCTTGCCCACCAGCGAGGCCACCGCGGCGGCGTCGCAGGTACCGGACACGGACGGCGCAGCGGCACTCGTAGACTCTTCGGCGGCGGCCGGCGCGACGGCAGCGGGGGCCGCGGGCTTGTCCGCCGAACTGCAACCGGCCAGGAGCAGGCCGGCCAGGGCGAGACTCAGGGAAATCGACTTGAAGTACATACAACGGTCCTCTTCTGAACGAATATCCTGGCGTGCGCCTGCAATGGACCTTCCATCGCAGCGGGGCTCCTGCCCGCTGGCGCACGAGGAGGTGCATTCTATCCTCCAGCTTTGACTCCGGTCAGTCAGGTGCGGCCTAATGCCCCGCTCCTGAAACTCGCCGATACACTCCATGTCCCGCACCCCGAGCATCCGCCCCAGCACTCTCCACCTCCCCCAGGGCGAGTGGCGCACCGTACTGGATTGCCTCTGCGACCGTTTTCCCGCCATCTCCCGCGAGACCTGGCTGGAACGCATGGCCGGCGGCAAGGTGACCGATGGGCAGGGCCAGCCCCTCGGGCCGGAGCATCCCTACCAGGTCGCGCTGCGGGTGCATTACTTCCGCGAGGTGAAGGGAGAAAGGTCCATTCCGTTCCAGGAACAGGTCCTGCACGTCGATGAGCACCTGGTGGTAGCCGACAAGCCCCACTTCCTGCCCGTGATGCCAGCGGGCGAGTACGTTGAGGAAACCCTGCAGGCGCGCCTGACCCGGCGCCTGGGCAATCCCCACCTGGTGCCGCTGCACCGCATCGACCGCCACACCGCCGGCCTGGTGCTGTTCTCCGCCAACCCGGCCAGCCGCAACCTCTACCACGCGCTGTTCCGCGACCGGGAGATCGACAAGCGCTACGAAGCCATAGCCCCGGCGCTGCCTGGTCTCGGCTTCCCGCTGCTGCGGGAAACGCGCCTGGCCAAGGGCGAACCCTTCTTCCGCATGCAGGAAGTGCCCGGCACGCCCAACACCCGTACCCGTCTGGAGGTGCTGGAGAAGCACGGCGACCTCTGGCGCTATGCCCTCACCCCCATCACCGGCAAGCAGCATCAGCTGCGGGTGCACCTGGCCGCCCTCGGCGCGCCCATCTGCAACGACGGCTTCTATCCGGACCTGACCGACAGGGGCGGCCCGGACGACTACCAGCGTCCCCTCAAGCTGCTGGCCCGCGACCTCGCCTTCGACGACCCCATCAGTGGCGAACCACGCCGCTTCGAGAGCCGCCTGCGCCTGGACTGGTAAACCCCAGCGAACGCTACCGCGCTTGACGAGTGATATGACGGAAACAATATTACAAGCATAATTCAAACAGGATGCGACCCGGCTGGAAGGCTGCGGGTTGTCCACTAGGCTTGAGCTTTCCCTTTAGGACTTTTCGACCGGGGTACTTCCCATGAGCGCATATGACGTGGTGGTGGTAGGCGGCGGCCCAGGCGGCTACAACGCGGCGATCAAGGCCGGCCAGTTGGGCATGAAGGTGGCATGCGTCGAGGGTCGTGAAACCCTGGGCGGCACCTGCCTGAACGTCGGCTGCATGCCGTCCAAGGCCCTGCTCCATGCGTCCGAACTCTTCGAAGCGGCCTCAGGCAAGGAATTCGCCACGCTCGGCATCCAGGTCCAGCCCAGCCTCGACCTGGCGCAGATGATGAAGCAGAAGGCCGAAAGCGTGGCCGCCCTGACCAAGGGCATCGAGTTCCTCTTCCGCAAGAACAAGGTGGAATGGGTCAAGGGCTGGGGCCGTATCGACGGCGCCGGCAAAGTGGTGGTGACTGCCGCCGATGGCCAGCAGCAAACCCTGGAAACCCGCAACATCGTCATCGCCACCGGTTCCGAGCCGACCCCGCTGCCCGGCGTGACCATCGACAACAAGCGCATTCTCGACTCCACCGGCGCGCTGTCCCTGCCGGAGGTTCCCAAGCACCTGGTGGTGATCGGTGCCGGGGTGATCGGCCTGGAACTGGGCTCGGTCTGGCGCCGCCTGGGTGCCCAGGTGACAGTGGTGGAATACCTGGGTCGCATCTGCCCCGGCCTGGACGATGAAACCGCCAAGACCCTGCAGCGCGCCCTGACCAAGCAGGGCATGAGCTTCAAGCTCAGCTCCAAGGTCACCAGTGCCAAGGCCGGCAAGAGCGCCGTGGAACTCGCCATCGAACCCGCCGCCGGCGGCCTGGCGGAAACCCTCAAGGCCGACTATGTGCTGGTGGCCATCGGTCGCCGCCCCTACACCGAAGGCCTGGGGCTGGAGAGCGTAGGCCTGGCCACTGACGCCCGCGGCATGCTCGCCAACGAGCGCCACCAGACCGGCGCGCCGGGCGTCTACGTCATCGGCGACGTCACCTCTGGCCCGATGCTCGCGCACAAGGCCGAAGACGAGGCCATCGTCTGCATCGAACGCATCGCGGGCCAGGCCGCCGAGGTGAACTACAACGTCATCCCCAATGTGATCTACACCCGCCCGGAAGTGGCCAGCGTGGGCAAGAGCGAGGAACAGCTGAAGGCCGAGGGCAGGCCCTACCGGGTCGGCAAGTTCCCCTTCACCGCCAACAGCCGGGCCAAGATCAATCACGAGACCGAAGGCTTCGTCAAAGTGCTGGCCGATGAGCGCACGGACGAAGTGCTGGGCGTGCACATGGTGGGCCCCTGCGTCAGCGAAATGATCGGCGAGTACTGCGTGGCCATGGAGTTCTCGGCCTCGGCCGAAGACATCGCGCTGATCTGCCACCCCCACCCGACCCGCTCCGAGGCCCTGCGCCAGGCGGCCATGGACGTGCATGGCGGGGCGATGCAGGCCTGATCCCATCCCTGGCAGCCAGGTAATGGCGTAGGAGCGAGCTCTGCTCGCGAATCCAGCGCGGAGGTCTTCGCGAGCAGAGCTCGCTCCTACAACGGGGGTCCCTCACCAGGCTCAGTCCAAGATAGGGTCGGGCGGCGTTCCGCGAGCGAAGCGATACCCATCCTACCTTTGATGATCCCTCTCTCTTCAGGGAGAGGGGCCGGCGGACCAATGCGGCACCAAAGGCTCAGAACGCCAGCGCCCGCCCCAGCACCTCCCCTCGCGGATCTCCTTCCCGGCTCACCAGCGCGTAGTTGTAGCCGTCCCGCGACCAGTAGCGCGCTTCCAGCTCGCCATCGGTGCGCTGCCCTTTCTGCATGCGCGGGTAGAGCAAACCCGGCGCGCGCAGGTAGAGGCTGACCCGCTGCCCCTGGCCATCCTCGAACAGCAGCAAGGCTGCGGCACCCTGCTCGGTCACCAGCCAGCGTCCGCCCACCGGGGTGAAGCCATAGGGGCTGAGGTCGGGAATCCGCGCCGCATGGCTGAAGCGCTGGTCCAGCCAGGCCTGCAACTCGCCGGGCCGGCGCACCTGGATGTCCACCACCGGGCTGGAGGCGAATAGCCGGTGGGCCTGCAGGGCATCCTGCATGGGCGGGTTGGCCGCCAGCAGGCTCATGTCCCGGGCCTGCCAACCGCCCAGGCCGCCCGCCCCCAGGGCCAGTACGAAGGACGCCGCCAGGGCCAGGCGACGCCGCTTGCGGGTGCGCAGCGAAGCCCGAATCGCCAGCGGATCGAGGCGTGGATTGAGCGCCATGCCGTGACGCGCCAGGGCTGCGCGAAGCTGCTGGGCATCGCGCCGCCAGGCCTCCACCTGGGCAGCCACTTGCGGATTGGTCGCCAGGTAAGCCTCCACCGCCTGCTGCTGCTCGGCATCGAGCTGGCCGTCGAGATAGGCGTGCAGATCGTCGTCGCTGGGATGGAATGCATTCATTTGAGTACCCGCAGCTGAGGGTTGGATATCTCGCCCTCGGCCAGTTCGCGCAACGCCTTGCGTGCGCGGGACAGCCTGGACATTACGGTGCCGATGGGAATCCCCAGGGCCTCGGCAGTCTCCTTGTAGCTGAGCCCTTCGACGCTCACCAGCAGCAACAGCGCGCGTTGCTCCGCCGGTAACCGGCCGAACGCCTCCAGGGTGGCCTGGTTGACCACCAGCTCCTCGGTGGACGGCGCTTCGTCGCGACAGACGCCGAAGAACTCCAGCAGCCGCGCATGGCGGCGGGCCCGGCGCTGACCGTCGAGGAACTGCCGGTAGAGAATGGAAAACAGCCAGGCACGCAGATTGCCGTCACCCTTGCTGCTCCACCTGGAAAGCGCCCGCTCCAGAGTCGCCTGGACCAGGTCGTCGGCACTGCTGGCATTGCGCGTCAGCCACAGCGCGAAGCGCCGCAGCCGTTGCAGCAACTCCCGTAGTTCCGCGTCATCGATCATGTTCATGGCCTGGTCTTGTGTCTCTCGCCAATTGTGCGACGGAAAGACGCACGAGCCGGGATTTTATTCCCGGATGGGAATAAGGCATCGCCCAGTGCGTCTCACCGGCTCATGGACAAGGGCACAGTGCCCGGGAGTATCGCATGAGCAACGCAACCCCCACGGGGATCGACCTGGCCGCACGGCTGGCTTTGATCGGTCTCGCCGTTGGCGGCCTGGCGGCGGGATTCGCCTATGCCGCGGGCTGGATAGGCGGCGAACGCCTGACGCCGCAACACGTCATCGACGCCTTCGAGAACAACGCCGGCAAGTTTCCCGGCTACCGCAAGAACCACGCGAAAGGCATGTGCTTCGCCGGCTACTTCGAGAGCAACGGCCAGGCGGCAGCCCTTTCCCGCGCCAGCGTCTTCGCGCCCGGCCGGGTGCCGGTGATCGGGCGCCTGGCCATCGGCGGCAGCAATCCCCACGCGCCGGATGCCGGCGTGCCCACCCGCAGCATGGCCCTGCTGTTCCAGTTGCCCGGGGGCGAGCAGTGGCGCACGGGAATGAATACGCCGCCGGTGCTGGCGGTGGCCACGCCGGAAGCCTTCTACGAGCAGTTGCTGGCGTCTCGCCCCGATCCCGCCACCGGCAAGCCCGACCCGGCAAAGATGCAGGCCTTCTTCGCCGCCCACCCGGAAAGCGCCGCGTTCCGCCAATGGGCGCAGACGGTCAAGCCGAGCAACAGCTTCGCCAACGTCGCCTACCACAGCATCAATGCCTTCCGCCTGGAAGATGCCGCCGGCGGGCGCCACCCCGTGCGCTGGGCGGTGCAGCCGGAAACGCCCTTCGAGCCCCTGGGCGAGGCCGGCAAGGATGCGGACTTCCTCAGCCATGACCTGCAACAGCGCCTGGCCCGGGGCCCGCTGCGCTGGCACCTGGTGCTGACCCTGGCCGAGCCCGGCGACCCGACCAGCGATGCGACCCGCCAATGGCCCGCCGACCGCCGCCAGGTGGATGCCGGCACCCTGGTGGTGGAGCGCGCCGAGCCCCAGGACCGGGGCGCCTGCCGCGACATCAACTACGACCCCCTGGTGCTGCCGGACGGTATCCAGGCCTCCGACGACCCGATCCTCAGCGCGCGCTCGGCCGCCTATGCCGTGTCCTTCAATCGCCGCACCCGCGAAGGTGCGCCCAGCCCCGAGCAAGGAGCCCGGCCATGAACGCACCCACCCATTTCGCCCCGCTGCTGCGAATCCTCCACTGGCTGATGGCGATTCTCCTGCTGGCCATGCTGTTTATCGGCGTCAGCATGGTGGCCGACCTGTCCCCGCGCCACAGTGTCCTGGTGGCCGTGCACAAGCCCCTGGGACTGATCCTGCTGGTGCTGGTGCTGATCCGCCTGGCCGTACGCCTCACCCGCCCCACCCCGCCCCTCCCCGGCGACATGCCCGCCTGGCAACAACGCATCGCCAGGCTGTCCCACTTGTTCCTCTATGCCCTGATGCTTGCCCTGCCCCTGGTGGGCTGGGCCATGCAGTCCGCCGGCGGCTATCCGCTGGCGCTGCACGACAGCCTGCCGATGCCGCCCATCGTCCCGCAGGACGCGCGGCTCTATGCCTTGCTGCGCTTGGCCCACACTGTACTGGCGTACCTGCTGTTCATCGGCGTCCTGGCGCACCTGGCGGCGGCCCTCTACCACGCGCTCATCCGCAGGGATGGCGTGCTCTCGAGCATGACCACCGGCAGCGGCATCCGGCCAACGCCTGGCGGTCAGTAGGGGCCACCCGCAACTCACCCTCTCCAGCAGGAGAATCCACCATGAAAACCCTCGTCATCGCCTTCGGCTTCAGTCTCGCCTCCACCGCCGCGCTGGCCGCCAGCAACGGCCAGGAATCCCCGCCGGTCACCCAGTACGAGTACGGTGTCCACCTGGATATCGCCCGGGTGGTGGAGATGACCGACCTGACCACCTTCTGTGGTATCGGACCGGCGCGCATGACCTATGAAGACAGCCAGATGCAGACGAAAGTCCTCGAGTACCTGGTCTGGGGAACCGGGTGCAAGAACGAATACTGATCACCGCACCGCGCGGTATCCCGCGCAGGAGCGAGCTCGGCTCGCGAGCAGAGCTCGCTCCTGCGCCCTTCGGCCCTGAGTCAGGACCAGCCTTTCCATTTGAACCATCTGGAGGTGAGTCAAGCACCGGTCGGACCCTGTGAATACGCGTCCGGCGCCGGGAGAAGCACGTGGACGGCAATTGGTCTAGGTTGAGTGCAAGCCAGCGGAGGCAACCATGACCCAGCGCAATTCCCCCCTCGACCCGGGCGAAGCGGTGCCCTGGTTCACCACCAGCACCCCGAGCCGCGAGCAATTCACCTTCGACACCGTCGCCGGGCGCTACATCGCCCTGTCCTTCCTCGGCTCCTCGGCGGACCCGACGGCCGCGCGGGTGCTCACCGATCTGCTGGCCCGCCGCGAGCGTTTCGACGACAGCCGTGCCGCCTTCTTCGGTGTCAGCGTCGACCCGCGTGACCGCGAGCAGCGGCGCGTCCGCGACCTCTTGCCGGGTATCCGCTTCTTCTGGGACTTCGACCGCGCCGTCTGCAACCTCTACGGCGTGCAACAGCCCAGCGGCGCCGTGCGCCAGATGACCTACCTGCTGGACCCGCGCCTGCGGGTGATCGCCGTGGTGCCGATCCCCCCCGGCGGCGAAGGACACGTGGACACGCTCCTCGCCCTGCTCCAGGCCCAGGACCCGATCCCCCCCGCCGTGCCCGCCCAACCCCAGGCACCGGTGCTGGTGGTGCCGCGCATTTTCGGGCCGACCCTGTGCAAGACCCTGATCGATTACTACGAGCACCATGGAGGCACCGACTCGGGTTACATGATCGAACGCGACGGCAAGACGGTGGAGGTGCTCAAGTACGATCACAAGCGCCGCCGCGACCGCGCCCTGGAGGACGAAAACCTGCGCCAGTGCTGCCTGCAGCGCATCAACTCGCGCCTGCTCCCGGAGATCCGCAAGGCCTTTCAGTTTCAGGCCACGCGCATGGAACGCTACCTGGTGTCCTGCTACGACGCCGAAGAAGCCGGCCATTTCCGCCCGCACCGCGACAACACCACCAAGGGCACCGCCCACCGACGCTTCGCCGTTTCGCTGTTCCTCAACAGCGGAGAATACGAAGGCGGCTGCCTGCGCTTTCCGGAATTCGGCCAGAGCCTCTTCAGCGCACCTACGGGCGGCGCCGTGGTGTTCTCCTGCTCGCTGCTGCACGAAGCCACGCCGGTCACCGCCGGCAAGCGCTACATGTTCCTGCCCTTCCTCTATGACGAGGAAGGCAAGCGCATCCGCGACGAGAACCAGCAGTACCTGGAGATCCCCAACGAGCAATGACGCGAGTCCTGGCTTATCATCCCGCGCCTTCGATTGATTGACGGATCGCTTCCATGACCCACGAGACGCTACTTCAGGCCCTGCTGGCCGCCGACATGCTGTTCATCGACGACCTGCACGCCTGGGAATTCGAGTTGGACGAAACCCTGGTGGAAGCCCTGGAGGCCGGGCAACCGGGCGAGCCCGAGGCCCAACTGCTGCGGATCGAATGCATGGATGGCCGCACCCGCCGGGAATGGCGCTTCACCCAGGCCGTCGTGCAAGCCGCGCGCTTCGATGCCGACAGCGGTTGCTGGAAACTCACCGGGACAGAGGGCGAACACGCGTTGCGCTGCCTGGATGCCTTCGGTGGCGACGCCGAGGATGAGAACGAGCAGGAGTAACCCCTGTGGGGGCAATTCATTCGCTATGGGCAGCCTGGCTGCCCCATCGCCCCCCATCGGGCAACGCCTGATCCCGTAGGGTGGATAGCGCTTTTCCATCCACCATCGGCGCTAACCCGGAGTGCGAACGGTGGACCGGTGAAGCGTGGTCCACCCTACACAAGGCTGGGCCGCGAAGCGGGTCCAGGTCAGCACAGCGATTGAAATCGCCCCCACAACGCAACGCCTGATCCCGTAGGGTGGATGGCGCTTTTCCATCCACCATCGGCGCCAACCCGGAGTGCGAATGGTGGACCGGTGAAGCGTGGTCCACCCTACACAAGGCTGGGCCGCGAAGCGGGTCTAGGTCAGCACATTGCGGACAAAGCGCAGCGTGGCGTCGCCTTCGTTAGCGAAGGTGTAGGGCTTGTCGCTGGCGAAGACCAGGAAATCCCCCGCTTCCACCTGCTGCCGTTGCTCGCCGCGAAACAGGCTGAGGCTGCCTTCGATCACGTAGACCATCTCCCGCCAGCCCTCGGCATCGGGTTCGGCGGTGTAGCGCTCACCGGCCTCCAGGGACCAGCTCCAGAGTTCCACTTCATGGCGTGCGGCGGCGCTGGCCAGCAGGGTCGCCCGGCTGCCGGGCCGGGTGCCGACCCAGGCCACGGCGTTGATGCGTGAACGGTCGGGGCGGTCCGGTTGCTGCACCAGGTCGGGAAACAGCACGCCAAGGGCGGCGGCGATGCGGTCGAGGGTGGCCAGGCTGACATTCACATCGCCCCCCTCGATACCCACCAGCATGCGCCGGCTGACGCCCGCGGCAGTGGCCAGGGCTTCCTGACTGAGACCCGCCGCACGGCGCAGGCGGCGGACGTTCTCGGAGACATGTTCCAGGACGTTGGGGCGTTCATCCGATTTGGGCAACATATTGCTCATACCCTGTTTTTTGCGCATTATGTTGCACATTAGCACGCAAACGCGCCACCCCTTTACTTGCCTGTCGGATCAGCCTTCATGCCTTCGCTGTCGAGTCGCCTTGCTTCGACCCTTTTGCCCGTTGCCGTCCTGATGGTGGCCATGGCGTCCATCCAGAGCGGCGCGTCCCTGGCCAAATCCTTGTTCCCGGTGATCGGCGCCCAGGGCACCACGACCCTGCGCCTGGTATTCGCCGCCATCATGCTCACCCTGATCCTGCGCCCCTGGCGCACCCGCATCAGCACGGAGTCCCTGCGGCCACTGATCCTGTACGGCCTGGCCCTGGGCGGGATGAACCTCTTGTTCTACATGTCCCTGCGCAGCATTCCCCTGGGCATCGCCGTCGCCCTGGAGTTCACCGGCCCCCTGGCGGTGGCGCTGTTCGCCTCGCGGCGCGCCATCGACTTCGTCTGGATTGGCCTGGCGGCCGTGGGGCTCTGGCTGCTGCTGCCGCTGGGCAAGGCCGAGGGCCACCTGGACCTGACCGGCATGGCCTACGCCCTGGGCGCGGGAATCTGCTGGGCGCTCTACATCCTCTACGGTGCGCGCGCCGGCAGCGACCACGGTATGCAGGGCGCCGCCCTCGGCGTGCTGGTGGCGGCCGTCTTCGTCGCCCCGGTGGGCATCGCCCACGCCGGCGCCGAGCTGTTGCGTCCGGAACTGCTGCCGGTGGCCCTGGGCGTCGCGCTGCTCTCCACCGCCATCCCCTACACCCTGGAAATGGTCGCCCTGACCCGCCTGCCGGCGCAGACCTTCAGCACCCTGATGAGCATCGAGCCGGCCTTCGCCGCGCTGTCCGGACTGATCTTCCTCGGTGAGCACCTGTCGGCGCTGCAGTGGTTGGCCATCTGCTGCATTATCCTCGCCTCCGTCGGCTGCACCCTGACCGCCGCACCGCGTCAACAGGCCCAGCCGCTGGTGCCGACGGACTGAATCCTGCGAAGAAGCGCTTGCGCACAACAGGTGATTCTCCGCAGGCTATAGCGATCCGGTCCGCGCCTTACAGGTACCCCAATGAACAGACTTCCCTATGTCGCCACCGGCTGCCGGCCGGTCAACTGGCAGCTCGACCAGATCGTCAGCGAGCTGCGCGACGCCCGCGCCCAATGGCGCAGCCAGCATGGCCGGCTGCAGGACCGCGGCGGCCGTGAACTGCCCTCGCGCATCACCGTCGGGCATATCATCGAAGCCCTTTCCGGCGCCCTCTTCCCCATGCGCCTCGGCCCGGCCGACCTGCGCGAAGAGAGCGAGGACTTCTACGTCGGCCACACCCTGGACGTCGCGCTCAACGCCCTGGCCGGCGAAGTGCGCCGGGAACTGAGCTATGCCGCGCGGCACAACGGCGCCAGCGGCGATGACATCGCCTGCCAGGCCATCGAAATCGTCAAGGGCTTCGCCACCACCCTGCCGAAGCTGCGGGTGCTGCTGGACACCGACGTCCTCGCCGCCTTCCAGGGCGACCCGGCGGCGCGCAGCGTGGACGAAGTGCTGATCTGCTATCCGGGTGTGCACGCGGTGATCCACCACCGCCTCGCCCACTACTTCTACCAGGCCGGCCTGCCGCTGCTGGCGCGGATGATCGCCGAGATCGCCCATTCGGCCACCGGTATCGACATCCACCCCGGCGCACAGATCGGCAAGAGCTTCTTCATCGACCACGGCACAGGCGTCGTCATCGGTGAAACCGCGATCATCGGCGAGCGGGTGCGCATCTACCAGGCGGTGACCCTGGGCGCCAAGCGCTTCCCGGCGGACGAGGAAGGCAACCTGCAGAAGGGCCAGCCACGCCACCCGATCGTGGAAGACGAAGTGGTGATCTACGCCGGCGCCACCATCCTCGGCCGCATCACCATCGGCAAGGGCTCGACCATCGGCGGCAACGTCTGGCTGACCCGCAGCGTGCCGGAAGGCAGCAACATCACCCAGGCCAACCTGCAGAACGAAAGCGGGGTGTGAGTTCCAGATCGTAGGGTGGAAATCGCTTTTCATTTCCACCACCCGTCGCCCGGGTGGGCCACGAATGGTGGACCGGTAAAGCGTGGTCCACCCTACATCGCAACTAGAGCCGACCCCATTGCGGGGCCGGTTTTCTTCGCCCTCAGCGCAGCTTGTCCACCATCGCCGCCACCACCGACAGCACATCCTTGCCCAGGCGTTTGGAACGCTCGCCATTCCAGGCCGTGCGCGGATGCGGGTTGTCGTCGTGGTCCTTGAAGGGCATCTCGATGGTGAAGGACAGGCAGTCGAAGGCCATGCCCACGGCATTGCAGGCCAGGGTGGTGTTGGCCTTGCCCGGTTCGTCGCGGGGGTAGCCGAATGCCGTCTGGAACTCCGCGCCCATCTCCACCAGGCGCTGGCGGAACTCGCTTTCCAGGGCTTCCAGGCGCGGCGTGTAGCCGGGGTTGCCTTCGCAGCCGGCGGTGAACACGTGGGGGATCTCCTCGTCGCCGTGGATATCGAGGAAGAGGTCCACGCCGACCTTGCGCATCTGTTGCTGGACGAAGAACACCTCGGGGGTTTCCGTGTCGTCGGCGGACTGCCAGGCACGGTTGAGGTCCTTGCCGGCGGCGTTGGTGCGCAGATGGCCGCGGAAGGCGCCGTCCGGGTTCATGTTCGGCACCAGGTAGAGGTCGGCCTTGGCCAGCAGGGCGTCCAGTTCGGCGTCATCACGGCGCGACAGGCGCTCGATCACCCCTTCCATGTACCACTCGGCCATGTGCTCGCCCGGGTGCTGCTGGGCGATGATCCAGACCTTGCGCTGGGCCTGCGGGTTGCGGCTGATGCGCAACAACGGAATCTCGCGGCCCTCGATGCTCTTGCCGATGGCGATCGCCTCGGCGCCGGCCTTGTCCAGGGCCTCGCTGATCAGCCAATCATGGCGGGCACGGCTGTAGGGTTCGAAATAGGCGAACCAGATGTCTTCATGGGTCGGTTCCAGGGCGAAATGCAGGCCCTTGTCGTCGAAGCTGCTGGGGACGCGGAACCAGTTGACCTGGTCATAGGAAGCGGCGGCGTTGTAGCCGGTCCAGGCATGGGCGTAGGCCGACTGCCCGGCGTTGGTCAGGCTGAAACCATAGCGCTGGCCGGGGGTGAGGCCTTCGACCTTGAAGTGGAACCACTGGAAGTGGTGGCTCTTCAGGTCCGGACGCATGGCCAGGAGCACCTGTTGCGGGTTACTGGCGTCAATCACTTCGATATTGCCGCTGTCGAAGTCCGAGCTGATCTTCATGGATACCTCAGAGGCGGTGTTTCACGGTCGGGAAAGGATCGCAGGTCCTCTCGTGCGGGGAAATCGTCGGGGCGACATCGACGGATAGCCGGCGCGCCCCGTACGGGGGTCACTCGCCCCGGTCTTCCAGGCGAGCCAGGCGCGCTTCCAGGTCGGCGACCCGGGCTTCCAGCTCTTCGATACGGGCATCGGCAGCCGCGCGGGACTCGCCCCGCTCCGGCTGGCTGGCGCGGGCCTCCAGCAGGGCCTCGAGATCGGCCGGCTCGCCCATCAGGTGCATGTAGCGGTCCTCCCGCTGGCCGCCCTGGCGTGGCATCAGCACCACCAGGCCACGGCCGATCAGGCGCTCCAGCTGGTGGCGGACATCTTCGGTGTCATCGAAGTCGGCCATGCGGTTGCTGCGGGTGAGCAATTCGCCCAGGGTCTGCGGCCCGCGCAGGAGCAGCAGGCCGATCAGGATCAGCTGCGGCTGCACCAGCTCCAGCGCCTTGTCGGCGCGCTGCTCCCAGCGGTCGGCGCGGCTGCCCATCACCAGTTTCACCACGCCGCGCGCCTCCAGATTACGCAGTGCCTGCCCGGCCTGGCCGGGGGTGACGTTCATCACCGGCTCGCGGCTGGTCTTCTGGTTGCTGGCCAGCACCAGGGCATTGAGGGTCAGCGGGTAGGACTCGGGGGTGGTGGCCTGCTTCTCGATCAGGCTGCCGAGCAGGCGAGCCTCGATGGCATTGAGGGGGGCTTCGGCGAACTGGGCGTGGATCTCGGTGGACATGGCACTATCCGTCTGCTGAAAAGTGCCACTAGCCTAGTCCCCGGCGGCTAGGGAGAAAAGCGCCGCGCCAGGAAGTCGATGAGGCCTCGCCCCTTGGCCGGCCGCGATGGAGTGCTTCCATGGCGCAATTTTATCGAATAAATCGATTATACCAATTCAAGTAAAAAGCCTTTCCACCTTGCGCAAAAGCGCTCTTTCAACACACCTAACATGTTGTTTTTTATAGGACTAAAACAACTATCAATGGCGTCGATGGCAACCATCACTCAGGATCACTTCATCATCGAAATCACATCAGTAACATGGGCCCCGTAGACGAATTTCACCCCCCTCACCGAGGTGCCCAACATGAAAAAGCAAATCCTTGCCAGCCTGTTCATCGCCAGCCTGTCCGCCACCGCTTTTGCCCTGCCCCAGGGTGCCGTCGTCGCTGAGGGTGGTTCCGATCGCACCCAGAGCGTCCGTGTGGCTGAAAGTGGTGCCGAGCGCTCCGAGTCCCTGCGGGTTGCCGAAGGTGGTTCCGACCGCACCAAAGGCTTCGATGTGGCTGAAAACGGTTCCGACCGCACCAACGCCTTCCGCGTCGCCGAAGGTGGCTCCGATCGCACCAAGGGCTTCGATGTGGCCGAAAGCGGTTCCGACCGCACCAATGCCTTCCGCGTCGCCGAAGGTGGCTCCGATCGCACCAAGGGCTTCGACGTGGCTGAAAGCGGTTCCGACCGCACCAACGCCTTCCGCGTCGCCGAAGGTGGTGCCGACCGCAGCGGCGCCAACCGCATCAGCTGATCCCGGAGCCGTTCAGAGGCAGGCAATCACGATGTATGCAAACCCTCGAAAGGCAGAAGGCGCCACCTGTGGCGCCTTCAGTCTTTTTGGAGGGAGCAAAAGCGAAGAGGTAGAGCGCCGCTCTACCTGTGGGGGCGATTTCAATCGCAATGCAGGTTGGAGAACTGCCCTGCAACCTCCCGCCCGTTTGCTCCCACGAGAAAATGCGCCTACTTGGCAGAGCCCTATTTCACCAGGCTCAGGCGCTTGTCGGTGAAGACACAGATCACCCCCGCCTCGTTGTACATGACCTGATGATTGAAGTCGCAATAGGCCGCCGCCACGCTCAGCGGCAGCGCCGCGCTGACCGCCTTCCCCGCCTTGAACCAGGACATCTGGCCAGGCTTGCACAGCTTGGCCTCGGCATCGGTGCTGTAGGTGCAGAGCACTGCCTGGTCGATGGGCTCCTCCTTCTGGCAGCCAACCAATGGCAGGGCAACAAGGCCGACGAGCGCGAGTTTCTTCACAGGGGACATGGATAACTCCGTAATGGGACGATCCGCCGAATATGCGGACCCGGGGCCTTTGATCCATCGCCCCGCGCCGGGTTCCTCAGCCGGATCAGGAATAGCCGGTATAGAGCAGCATCCCCCAGGACATCAGGAAGATCGCCGCCAGCCCGACCAGGTAGTAACCGCCCGCCAGCAACAGTTTGACGGCCAGCGGGCGGGGCGAATCGTGGATCAATGGCAAGGCCGAGAGCGCCGGCACCAGGTACATGCCGAAGGTGCTCAGGCTGGAGTTGAACAGCCAGTTGATCTGGAAGAATTCGTGGAGAAGCTCGGCGACGAAGATGAAAAGCACCGGCGACCAGACGGGGGCCAGCAGCAGCGTGGCCTCGACCGGATTCCACAAGGAACGTTTCTGCTCGCTATGAACGTTCATGTCGCCCCCTGCCAGGTGGCCTGCGGTTCGACGACCGCGCTTTTTTTGAGAGGCTAGCCAAGGCTGCGGCAGGCGCAACCCCAAGCCTTGCGCAGCCGACATGCTGCCGTCCGACGCCCCTGGTCGGCACAGGGTCTATAGTCCATGGAGCCCTTTTTCTCCCAGTGAACGTCCCCGGAGGTCCCGCCATGGACACCAGTCACCACAGCCTCAGCGCCCTCTTCGACCAACTCGGCCTGCCCTCCGACAAGGGCGGAATAGAGCGTTTTGTCGCTGGACATCGCCTGGCGGTGGGCCAGGCCCTGCCCGACGCCCCCTTCTGGAACAAGGCGCAGTCCTCCTTCCTGCGCGATGCCCTGCTGGACGACTCCGACTGGGCCGAGGAGGCCGATGAACTGGCGGTACTCCTGAGCAAATAGGCACAACAAAAAGGGCGGCCACCCAGGCCGCCTTTCTCATTTCGGCGTTGCGGGGTCCAGCCTCCGTCATCGACGGGAATGATTTTCACCATCACGCCCTTTCAATTCCGCGCTGGGCGCACCGGCGGCACCATTGTTTCATCGGCCTTGCGGCCCATCGGAACGAGACCAACGCCATGTCCGCCGACCCACGCATCAGTGAAAACCTCTATCAGGTCACCCACGTAACCCTGGATGAAGTCCACCTGCACTTCGAGACCGAAGTGGTGGTGAGCCTGGGCGATGGCAGCCTGGCCGTGCGCAAGGCGCCCACGCCGGCGGGCGAGCGCAAGGCCTTGCGCGAACTGATCTACGCCAGTCTCGCCGCCTGAGCGCGACGCCGTTCGGGACGCCCCCAGGCGGCCGACATCAAGCCTGCCCCACCTGCCTGGGCAACGGCAGCCTGTAGAATCGCTGGCCCACCGCCGCATGCAGCGCGTTGGCCACCGCCGGCGCAATGGGCGGCACGCCCGGCTCCCCCACACCGGAGGGCGCTTGCGCCGATGGCACGATGTGCACCTCCACCACCGGCATCTCGTTGATCCGCAGCACCTCGAACTGGTGAAAGTTGGACTGTTCCACCACCCCGTCCTTCAGGGTGATGGCGCCATGCAGCGCCGCCGCCAGACCGAAGCCGATACCACCTTCCATCTGTGCACGGATCACGTCCGGGTTGATCGCCAGTCCGCAGTCCACCGCGCAGACCACCCGATCCACCTTGAAGCTGCCGTCGGCCTTCACCGTCACCTCCGCCACCTGGGCGACGAAGGAATTGAAGGACTCGTGCACGGCAATTCCACGCCCGCGCTTCTCGCCCTCCGCGCCCGGTTTCAACGGCTGGTCCCAGCCGGCCTTCTGCGCCGCCAGCTCCAGCGCGCCGAGGTGGCGCGGGTGCTTGGCGAGCAGGCTGCGACGGTATTCGTAGGGGTCCTTGCCAGCAGTGGTAGCGGCCTGGTCGATCAGGGTTTCCACCGCGTAGGCGGTATGGGTGTGGCCCACGGAACGCCACCACTGCACCGGCACACCGATGTCCTCCGGCGTGGACAGCTCCACTTGCAGGTTGGGCACTTCGTAGGACAGGTTGGCAACCCCCTCCACCGAGGTGTGGTCGATGCCTTCCTTCACCAGCGCCCCTTCGAAGGCCGTGCCCTTGAGGATGGACTGCCCCACCAGCCGCTGGTGCCAGCCCTGCAGTCGGCCCTCGGCGTCCAGCGCCAGGCGCGCACGGTGCAGGTACGCCGGGCGGAAGAAGCCGGCATGGGTGTCGTCCTCGCGGGTCCAGACCAGCTTCACCGGAACCTCCTGCCCCTTGGCACGAGCCGCCTTGGCAATGGCCACGGCTTCCAGCAGGTAGTCGGACAGCGGGTTGGCGCGGCGGCCGAAGCTGCCGCCGGCGTAGAGCTGGGTCAGGCTGACCTTCTCCACCGGAATGCCCAGGTATTTGGCGATAGCCATCTGGTCCACGGTCTGGAACTGTTCACCGTTCCAGACCTCGCACTGGCCGGCGGACAGCTTCACCAGACAGTTCATCGGCTCCATGGCGGCATGGGCCAGGTAGGGGAACTCGTAGTCAGCCTCGATCAGCTTGGCCGGTGCGGACATGGCGGCACCGATATCGCCCTGCTTGTTGGCGATCCGTCCTTCCTTGCCGGCGGCCTCGCGGTAGCGGGCGAAGATCTCTTCGCTGCCCAGCTTGAAGGCGCGGCTGTCGTCCCACTCGATCACCAGCGCATCACGCCCCTGGCGCGCGGCCCAGGTGTTGGTCGCCAGCACCGCCACGCCAGCGCGGCCGTGGGGCGTGTCCTTGAACTCGACCACTTCCACCACGCCGGGCACGGCCTTGGCCTTGCCTGCATCCACCGACTTTGGCACCCCGCCAAAGCGCGGCGGGTAGGCCACCACCGCCACCAGCATGCCGGGCAGCTTGAAGTCCTGAGTAAAGACGGCGCTGCCGTCGGTCTTGTCCGCGCTGTCCTTGCGGGACAGGCGCTCCTGGCCGATCAGGGTGAAATCCTTGGGCGACTTGAGCTTCACCTCGCTCGGCACCGGTTGCCCAGCCGCCACCTCGGCCAGTTCGCCGAAGCCGGCCTTGCGCCCGGAAGCGGCATGGCTGACCACCCCCTTGCTCACGGTGATTTCCCCTGCCGGCACCTTCCACTGCTGGGCGGCGGCGGCGACCAGCATGGCACGGGCGCTGGCGCCGGCCTTCCGCATCTGTTCGAAGGAGTTGGCGATGGCGGTGCTGCCGCCGGTGCCCTGAATCGGGCCGAATGCCAGGTTGTTGTAGAGCGCCGCATTGGCCGGCGCGCCCTCGACCCGGACCTGGCTCCAGTCGGCGTCCAGCTCCTCGGCCAGCAGGGTGGCGAGGCCCGTATAGCTGCCCTGCCCCATTTCTACGTGCTTGGCCAGGATGGTCACCGTGTTGTCCGGCGCAATGCGCACGAAGGCATTGGCCATGATGGGTTCAGCGCTGGCGGCCAACGCCTCGCCGCCCCGCAGCAGCGGTGCCAGGGCGACGCCCAGCGCGAGACCGCCGCTGCCCTTGAGGAAGGTGCGCCGGCTGACATTGAGGATGCCGCTGGCGGCGCGGGTTTCGGTTTCGAAAGTGCCCATATCGGTTCTCCTCACGCCAGCGCGCCGGCCGCTTCATGGATGGCGGCGCGAATCCGCACGTAGGTGGCGCAGCGGCAGATATTGCCGCTCATGGCCGCGTCTATGTCGGCATCGCTCGGCTTGGGGTTGCCGTGCAGCAGCGCGGTGGCGGACATGATCTGTCCCGACTGGCAGTAGCCGCACTGCACCACGTCGAGCTTGCGCCATGCTGCCTGAACCGCCTTGCCCACCGGGTCCTCGGCCACCGCTTCGACGGTGGTGACCTTCTTGCCCACTACCATGGAGACCGGGGTGATGCAGGAGCGGGTCGCCTGGCCGTCGATATGCACAGTGCAGGCACCGCACAGGGCCATGCCGCAGCCGTACTTGGTGCCGGTCAGGTTGGCGACGTCGCGCAGGGCCCAGAGCAAGGGCATGTCCGCGGGCACGTCGAGTTCATGGTCCTTGCCGTTCAAGTTCAGGGTAATCATCAGGCTTACCACCTCTGGCTGGATGGTTCGGGGAAGACCGTCCGGCAGCACCGAACGGACATTCAGGGGAATGACAATGATGGTTCAGGGAGCCCCTCGCGGGGCAGCTTCACGCCGACTGGCGCAGGCGCGCGATGTCCCGCAGCGGCGGAGCACCGAACAGCCGGCTGTATTCACGACTGAACTGCGACGGGCTCTCGTAGCCCACCCGGCCGCCGGCGCTGGCGGCATCCAGGGACTCCACCAGCATCAGCCGGCGCGCTTCCTGCAGACGCAGCTGCTTCTGGAATTGCAACGGACTCATGGCGGTCATCGCCTTGAAATGGTGGTGCAGGGCCGAGGTGCTCATGTTCACCTCGTTGGCCAGGCGCTCGACCTGCAGCGGCTGGTGGAAGTTCTGCCGCAGCCAGTTCACCGCGCGGCTGATGCGGTGGCCCTGAGTACCGCTGCTGGCGATCTGGCGCAATTGAGCGCACTGCTCACCGCGCAGGAGACGATAGAGGATCTCGCGGCGCACCAGCGGCGCCAGGGCGGGAATATCTTCCGGGGTGTCCAACAGCCGCACCAGACGCAGCACCGCGTCCTGCAGCGAAACGCCCAGGCCGCTGATAGCCAGGCAACGCGCGCAGGATTGGGTCGTCGGCGGGGGAACCGGTAGTTCCATCAGCAGCGTGCTGATTTCCTTGGGATCAAGGGTCAGGCGCAGGCTGAGATAGGGCACCTCGGGACTGGCTTCGATGACCTGGCCGATCACCGGCAGGTCCACGGATACCACCAAATACTGGGAGGGCCCATAGACGAAGGTTTCCTCACCCAGCAGGACCTTCTTGCGACCTTGCACGGTCAGGCCAAGCGCGGGCTCGTAGAGGCAGTGAATCGGCTCGCTGGGCTTGCTGGTGCGGTACAGGATGAGACCCGGGACGGCAGTCTCCTGCAGGCCATCATGGCGAGTGAATCGTTCAATGAGTTGCACCAGCTCCCGCTGCTGGCGCGAGCCCGTATCGGACTCCTGCGGAGCGACGAATGCGCGTGCATTCATGGTTATGACCCTCGATGGAGATAGGCCAACTCTACCCACGGATTGCAGGCTAGTCTCGCGCCCGGAGGCGGTTCAGGAGGATCAGGCAATAATCCAGCAGGAATCGGCTATCGACCCGGGCGCCTCGCGCGGCACACTGCCCAACATTCGAAAACAACACAGATTCGGGGCGGGCAAAATGCCCGCCCCGCCTTCCTCAGTCGGCGACCTTCATCACCACCCGGCCACCCGCCGGGCAGGTTTCCATATGACGGTTGGCCTCGACGAAGTCCTCGAACGCGAAGACGCGATCAACCGGAGGCTTCAGCAGATGATCACGGGTCATCTGATTGATATGGTCCAGCGCCCGCTGGACCGAAGCCTCATTGGCCTCGATGCCCAGCTCCGGAGAACCGGTGAAGTCGAGTACACAATGGCGATAGAACTGCAGATGCTTCTTGAACGCGGCGCAGGCCGGGAACGCGGTGTCGTTGCCACCGTTGCAGCCGTAAACCACCAGCTTGCCGCGCTGCGCGGCGACGTCGCCCAGCAGCTTCATCTGCTGGCCGGCGCACTGGTCCAGAACCACTTCGACACCCTTGCCCTGGGTGAATCGCTCGACTTCCAGGACCAGGTCCTGCTCTTCGGTGACGATGACCTTGTCGGCGCCCAGCTCTTTAATAAAGGCTCGGCTTTCCGGGTTGCTGGTCGACGCGATGACCTTGGCACCCAGCGCCTTGGCCAGCTGCACCGTCTGCGGCGCCAGGCAATGCCCGGCCTCGGTGACCAGCACATGCTGGCCGGGCTTCAAGCCGCCCAGGTCGACCAGGGCGAAATAGGCCATCAGCAGCGGCGTGTAATGGATGCAGGCTTGCTCCGGCGTCAGGACGTCGGGATAGGCGACCAGGCCGTTGCGCGGCATCAGCACCAGGTCGCCCCAGGCCGGATGGTGGCTCGGCGTACTGGCCGGGAAGCTGGCCACGGGCGTGCCGGGGGCCAGGTCGTCAACGCCCTCGCCCACGGCTTCCACAATGCCGGCCAACTCGGAGCCGAGACCGGAAGGTAACTGGGCCGGCTGCTCGGCTGCCAGGTTCTGCCGCCAGAGCACGTCCCTCCAGCCCACCCCCAAAGCCTGCGTGCGCACCAGGACTTCGCCCGGGCCAGGAACGGGGGTTGGCAACTCGTCCAGTTTGAGGACCTCGGGTCCCCCGAACTGGTGAAAACGGATCATGCGGGACATCACATACCTCGCCTGTGACTCTTCATAGCCACGGACTCTATCCGGGCTTTATCCATTAAACCACCCGCGACCATTGATAGTTGTCATAAACGGCGATGATGTGAGCCTTGACGACCGGACACGGGGGTTGCACCTTTCACACATTAATTACGGATGATTCCATGAACAGGAACGACCTGCGAAGAGTTGACCTCAACCTTCTGATCGTGTTCGAGACGCTCATGCACGAGCGGAGCGTGACGCGCGCGGCAGAAAAGCTGTTCCTCGGCCAGCCAGCCATCAGTGCGGCGCTCGCCCGCCTGCGGACCCTGTTCGACGATCCGCTGTTCGTCCGCACCGGCCGCAGCATGGAGCCCTCGGCACGGGCCATGGAAATCTTCGCCCTGCTCTCCCCGGCCCTGGATTCCATCTCTACCGCCGTCAGCCGCGCCGCCGATTTCGACCCGGCCACCAGCACCGCGGTGTTCCGCGTCGGCCTGTCGGACGACGTGGAATTCGCCCTGCTCCCCGCCCTGCTCCGTCGCCTGCGCGCCGAGGCGCCGGGCGTGGTGCTGGTGGTGCGGCGCACCAATTATCTGCTGATGCCCAACCTGCTGGCCTCAGGCGAGATATCCGTGGGCGTCAGCTACACCGACGAACTGCCGGCCAACGCCAAGCGCAAGACCCTGCGCCGCTCGAAGCCCAAGCTGCTGCGCGCCGACACGGTGCCCGGCGCGCTGAGCCTGGACGACTACTGCGAGCGACCCCACGCCCTGGTGTCCTTCGCCGGCGACCTGAACGGTTTCGTCGACGACGAGCTGGCCAAGGTCGGCCGCAAGCGCCGGGTGGTGCTGGCGGTGCCCCAGTTCAATGGCCTCGCCACCCTGCTGGCAGGCACCGACCTGGTGTCCATGGTGCCGGACTACACCGCTGCCGCCCTGACCGCCGCTGGCGGCCTGCGTGCCGAAGACCCGCCTCTCCCTACCCAGCCTTTCGAACTCTCCATGGCCTGGCGCGGCGCCCAGGACAACGACCCCGCCGAGCGCTGGCTGCGCTCGCGCATTCAAATGTATTGCGGGGACCCGGATAGCCTGGAATAAGGCTGATCTGCACCGATTCCTGTAGGGGCGAATTCATTCGCCAAGGGATGCGCAGCATCCCCACATGGCCCATGGGGCAGACCTTCGGCCTGCTTGGCGAATGAATTCGCCCCTACAACACCACGTCCCATGATCCGAAACATCAGCAGTTCCGCAACTCCGATCAAATCAATCACTTCCAGTGATAGTCATCTTCAGGCCGTTCGATTCGTCTGTCACAACCGCTGAAAGCAGACTCCGCCCAATCAAAAAACCAAATGGCGGAGCTGTCCCATGGAAGCACTTCACAAGAATCTCTGGCGTTACCCCCTGACCCTCGCGGCGGCGGTGGTGCTGGTGGCCTGCGGCAGGGCACCGGAAGCCGGGCTCAACCATGCGACCCCAAAGGTCAGCGTCGCCGAGGTGATCGAGCAGCCCCTCAACGAGTGGGACGAATTCACCGGCCGCCTGGAAGCCCCCGAATCCGTCGAGATCCGTCCGCGCGTCTCCGGCTATATCGACCGCGTAGCCTTCGATGAAGGCAGCCTGGTGAAGAAAGGCGACCTGCTGTTCCAGATCGACCCGCGCCCCTTCGAGGCCGAGGTCAAGCGCCTGGAAGCCCAGCTGCAGCAGGCCCGCGCCAACCAGAACCGTGCTGCCAATGAGGCCCGTCGCGGCGAGCGCCTGCGCCAGACCAACGCCATTTCCGCCGAACTGGCCGACGCCCGCACCACTGCCGCTGTCGAAGCCCAGGCCGCCGTCGCCGCCACCCAGGCCGAGCTGGACAACGCCAAACTGAACCTCAGCTTCACCCGCGTCACCTCGCCCATCAACGGTCGCGTCAGCCGGGCCGAGATCACCGAAGGCAACCTGGTCAATGCCGGCCAGTCGCTGCTGACCTCGGTGGTATCCACCGACAAGGTGTACGCCTACTTCGACGCCGACGAGCGCGCCTTCCTCAAGTACGTCGAACTGGCCCGCAAGTCCGGCTCCGACACCCGCGCCGCCAGCCCCGTGTACATGGGCCTGTCCAGCGAGACCGGCAACCCGCACCTGGGCCAGTTGGACTTCCTCGACAACCAGGTCAACCCGCGCACCGGCACCATCCGTGGCCGCGCCGTGTTCGACAACAGCGATGGCCAGTTCACCCCCGGCCTCTACGCCCGCATCAAGCTGGTGGGCAGCGAGACCTACCCGGCCGCGCTGGTCAAGGACGAGGCCATCGGCACCGACCTGGGCAAGAAGTTCGTCCTGGTCCTGGGTGACGACAACAAGGTGAATTACCGCGCCATCGAGCTGGGGCCGAAGCTGGAAGGCCTGCGCATCGTCCGCCATGGCCTGGCCAAGGGCGAGAAAATCGTGGTCAACGGCCTGCAGCGCGCGATGCCCGGTTCACCGGTAGAGCCGCAAGCGGTGCCGATGGCCGACGAATCCACCCTCGACCAGTTGGCGCGCCTGCGCCAGTCCGTGGAAGAGCGCGAGTCCCCGCGTGTGGCCGAGCGCAACGCCAAAACTTCCGTCGGCCCGCGCGGCTGAGGTAGCACGCCATGAATTTCTCCCAGTTCTTCATCCAGCGGCCGATCTTTGCCGCCGTGCTGTCGCTGCTGATCCTGATCGGCGGTGCCATCTCGCTGTTCCAGCTGCCCATCAGCGAATACCCGGAAGTGGTCCCGCCGACGGTGGTGGTGCGCGCCAACTTCCCCGGCGCCAACCCCAAGGTGATCGGTGAAACCGTCGCCTCGCCGCTGGAACAGGCCATCGTCGGCGTGGAAGGCATGCTCTACATGTCGTCCCAGGCCACCAACGACGGCAAGCTGAGCCTGACCGTCACCTTCGCCCTGGGTACTGACCTGGACAACGCCCAGGTGCAGGTGCAGAACCGCGTCACCCGCACCCTGCCCACCCTGCCCACCGAGGTGCAGCGCCTGGGCGTGACCGTCGACAAGTCCTCGCCGGACCTGACCATGGTGGTGCACCTGACTTCGCCGGATGACCGCTACGACATGCTCTATCTGTCGAACTACGCGGCACTCAACATCAAGGACGAGCTGGCACGCCTGGACGGCGTGGGCGACGTGCAACTGTTCGGCATGGGCAACTACTCCCTGCGCGTCTGGCTCGACCCGAACAAGGTGGCGTCGCGCAACCTCACCGCCACGGACGTGATCAACGCCATCCGCGAACAGAACCGCCAGGTCGCCGCCGGTGCCCTCGGCGCCCCGCCGGTGGACGGTGGCAACAGCTTCCAGCTCTCGATCAACACCCAGGGCCGCCTGGTCACTGAGGAAGAGTTCGAGAACATCATCATCCGTGCTGGCGACGACGGCGAAATCACTCGTCTGAAGGACATCGCCCGTGTCGAGCTGGGTTCCAACCAGTACGCCCTGCGTTCGCTGCTGAACAACAAGCCGGCGGTCGCAATCCCGGTCTTCCAGCGTCCAGGCTCCAACGCCATCGACATCTCCGATCAAGTCCGGGCTCGCATGGCCGAGCTGAAGAAGAGCTTCCCCCAGGGCATGGACTACGAAATCGTCTATGACCCGACCATCTTCGTGCGCGGCTCCATCGAGGCGGTGGTGCACACCCTGCTCGAAGCCATAGTGCTGGTGGTGCTGGTGGTGATCCTGTTCCTGCAGACCTGGCGCGCGTCGATCATCCCGCTGGCCGCCGTACCGGTATCGCTGATCGGCACCTTCGCGGTGATGCACCTGTTCGGCTTCTCCCTCAACGCCTTGTCGCTGTTCGGCCTGGTGCTGGCCATCGGCATCGTGGTGGACGACGCCATCGTGGTGGTCGAAAACGTCGAACGGAACATCGGTCTCGGCAAGTCGCCCATCGAGGCCACCCGCCAGGCCATGAAGGAAGTGACCGGCCCGATCATCGCCACCGCCCTGGTGCTGTGCGCCGTGTTCGTGCCGACTGCCTTCATCTCCGGCCTCACCGGTCAGTTCTTCCAGCAGTTCGCCCTGACCATCGCCATCTCCACGGTGATCTCGGCCTTCAACTCCCTGACCCTGTCGCCGGCCCTGGCCGCCGTGCTGCTGAAGGATCACCACGCGCCCAAGGACCGCTTCTCGCGCGTCCTCGACACACTGCTGGGCCGCTGGCTGTTCAATCCGTTCAACCGCGTCTTCGATCGCGCCGGTTTCGGCTATGTCGGCACCGTACGTCGCGTGCTGCGCGGCAGCGGCATCGCCATGTTCGTCTACGGCGGCCTGCTGGTACTGGGCTACCTGGGTTTCTCCAGCACCCCGACCGGCTTCGTGCCGCCTCAGGACAAGCAGTACCTGGTGGCCTTCGCCCAACTGCCGGACGCCGCGACCCTGGACCGCACTGAGGCGGTGATCAAGCGCATGTCGGAAATCGCCGGCAAGCACCCGGGCGTGGAAAACTCGGTGGCCTTCCCGGGTCTGTCGATCAACGGCTTCACCAACAGCCCCAACAGCGGCATCGTGTTCACCCCGCTCAAGCCGTTCGATGAGCGCAAGGACCCGTCCATGTCCGCCGGCGCCATCGCCGCCGAGCTGAACAAGCAGTTCGCGGACATCCAGGATGCCTATATCGCCATCTTCCCGCCGCCACCGGTGCGGGGCCTGGGCACCATCGGCGGCTTCCGCCTGCAGGTCGAGGATCGCGGCAACCTGGGCTACGAGGAGCTGTACAAGCAGACCCAGAACGTCATCGCCAAGGCGCGCCAATTGCCCGAGCTGAACCCGATGTCGCTGTTCACCAGCTACCAGGTCAACGTGCCCCAGGTCGATGCCGCCATCGACCGCGAAAAGGCCAAGACCCACGGCGTGGCCATCAGCGACATCTTCGACACCATGCAGGTGTACCTGGGTTCGCTGTACGCCAACGACTTCAACCGCTTCGGCCGTACCTACCAGGTCAACGTCCAGGCCGACCAGCAGTTCCGCATGGAACCGGAGCAGATCGGCCAGCTGAAGGTGCGCAACAACCGTGGCGAGATGATCCCGCTGTCCACCTTCGTCAAGATTGACAGCACCTCGGGCCCTGACCGGGTGATGCACTACAACGGCTTCATCACCGCCGAAATCAACGGCGCGGCCGCCCCGGGCTACAGCTCCGGCCAGGCCGAGGCGGCGATCGAGAAACTGCTGAAGGAAGAACTGCCCAACGGCATGACCTATGAGTGGACGGACCTGACCTACCAGCAGATCCTCGCCGGCAATACCGCGGTGTTCATCTTCCCGCTCTGCGTGCTGCTGGCCTTCCTGGTGCTGGCCGCCCAGTACGAGAGCTGGAGCCTGCCGCTGGCGGTGATCCTGATCGTGCCGACCGTGCTGGTGTCCGCCATTGCCGGGGTGATCCTGGCCGGCAGCGACAACAACATCTTCACCCAGATCGGCCTGATCGTACTGGTGGGCCTGGCGTGCAAGAACGCCATCCTCATCGTCGAGTTCGCCAAGGAGAAACAGGAAGAAGGCCTGGACCGCGTCTCCGCCGTCCTGGAAGCCTGCCGCCTGCGTCTGCGCCCGATCCTGATGACCTCCATCGCCTTCATCATGGGCGTGGTGCCCCTGGTGCTGTCCTCCGGCGCCGGCGCGGAAATGCGCCATGCCATGGGTGTAGCGGTGTTCAGCGGGATGATCGGCGTGACCTTCTTCGGCCTGCTGCTGACCCCGGTGTTCTATGTCCTGATCCGCGGCTTCGTCGAGAAGCGCGAAGCCCGCAAGGCCGCTCGCGCCCCGCAACTGAAGGAAGTACACGCATGATGCACAAGGCTTTTGCCCCCGCCCTGCTGGCCCTGGCCCTGAGTGCCTGCGCCGTGGGCCCGGACTACAAGGCCCCCGAGAGCGAGCCCGCGCGGCTCGCCTCGGCGGATAGTGTCAAGGTCGACCGCGCCCGTTTCGAGAGCCTCTGGTGGCAGCAGTTCGACGACCCGACCCTGAACCAGCTGGTGCAGCAGTCCCTCCAGGAAAACCGTGACCTGCGCGTGGCCTTCGCCCGCCTCAAGGCCGCCCGCGCCATCCAGGACGACGTTGGCAACGACCAGTTGCCAGTGGTCACCGCTGGCGCCAGCGCCGAGATCGGCAAGGGCCAGCAGCCCGGCATCACGGAATCGCGGGTCAACACCGAACGCTACGACCTGGGCCTGGACATGGCCTGGGAGCTGGACCTGTTCGGCCGCATCCAGCGGCAGATCGAAGCCAGCGAAGCCGAGACCGACGCGGCCAAGGCCGACCTGCAGCAGTTGCAGGTCAGCCTGATCGCCGAACTGGTGGACGCCTACGGCAACCTGCGCGGCGCCCAGCTGCGCGAACGCATCGCTCGCGAGAACCTGGAGAACCAGCAGGAATCCCGTGGCCTGACCGAGCAACTGCGTGACGCCGGCGTCGGCAGTGAACTGGACGTGCTGCGCGCCGACGGCCGCCTGGCCGCCACCGAGGCCAGCCTGCCGCAGCTGCAGGCCGAGGAAGCCCGCGCTCGCAACCGCATTGCCACCCTGCTCGGCCAGCGCCCGGAACAGCTCTCCGTGGACCTCGCGCCCAAGCCGCTGCCGGTGATCGCCAAGGCGCTGCCCATTGGCGATCCCGCCGAACTGCTGCGGCGTCGTCCGGACGTGCGCTCCGCCGAGCGCCAACTGGCTGCCGCCACCGCCAACGTGGGGGTGGCCACTGCCGACCTGTTCCCCCGCGTGAGCCTGTCCGGCTTCCTCGGCTTCACCGCCGGGCGCGGCTCGCAGATCGGCTCCTCCGCCGCGCGGGCCTGGGCCGTGGCGCCGACCATTTCCTGGGCGGCCTTCGACCTCGGCAGCGTGCGCGCCCAGATCCGCGCCTCCGAAGCCGACGCCGAAGGCGCGCTGGCCAGCTATGAACAGCAGGTGCTGCTCGCCCTGGAGGAATCGGAGAACGCCTTCAGCGACTACGGCAAGCGCCAGCAGCGCCTGGTGTCCCTGGTGCGCCAGTCGGAAGCCACCCGCGCCGCCGCCGAGCAGGCTGCCACCCGCTACCGCGAAGGCACCGTGGACTTCCTCGTGCTGCTGGACGCCGAACGCGAACGCCTGGCCGCCGAAGACGCCCAGGCCCAGGCCGAAGTGGATGTCTATCGCGGCATCGTCGCCATCTACAAGGCCCTGGGCGGCGGCTGGCAACCCCAGGCCTGACCTTCTCCTCCCGGTCCGGCCTGCCCGGCCGGCCACCTTGCCCCGCGGAGCTGAGCTCCTCGCCGCGGGGCTCTTTTTGAGTCCGCAGGGATTGCCATGGACGACCGGCACAGCCGGGAACCAGGAGCCCTGACCTCGTCAAGGATGGCATTACCGAATTCAGAGCCAGCTCTGAATACCCCAACCCTTGATCTCTACAGGAGACCTTCCATGAAAACCCTGATCACCACAGCGACCCTTCTTGCCGTAGCCCTTGCCGCCGGTTCGGCCATGGCCTCGGGCGGCGGCGATCGCACCGTCACCCGCTACGAAAAGCGACTCGCCCAGATCGAGAAACAGCAACGCGAGGCGAAAGACGCCGTCGCCCAGGAGGAACTCGCCGAAAAAGCCAAACGTGGCTGAGGTACAAGGAAGGGGTGGGTTCGCCCGCCCCTTCCCTGAAGCCCCGCACGATACCCATCACCCGCGCAGCGCCGCCCGTCCCCGGCGCCATTGTCTGTCCCGCGACATCCGGCTAGCGTCATGCCCAGAATCGACGAAGCCAGCCCCATGCCCACTGACGCCCAGATCCTCGCCGCCATAGATGCCGCCTTCGGCGACTGCCCACGCCCCGAGCACTTCACCGACTACCGGCACTGCTGCGAATGCGCCGAACACGACGAACTGCTGCGCAGCCGTGACCGCGCCACGCTGCTGCACGCCGATGTCGGCAATGCCGGTTGGGACCCGATGTGTTTCTGCTCCGCCGAAGGCATCGCCTACTACATTCCCGCCCTGGCGCGATTCGCCCTGGCCGAGCCGGTGCCGGAACTGGACTGGTACGGCTGGCAACTGGTCTTCCACCTCGACTACGGCGGTGCGGAGAATCGCTTCTTCAGGCACTGCTCGCCCGCCCAACGCCAGGCGATCGCCAGGCTGCTGGCGCACTTGCTGGAAACCCGCACCGAATGGCTGGATATGGACGCCGACAGCGTCCTGCGCGCCCATGGCGTCTGGGCCGGCTGACCGGCCTTCAGGCCGCCGGGGCTCGAAGGCTCTGCTGCTCCAGCTCCCGCTTGCGCCGGGCCACCAGGGTCTTGGCCGCCGTCATCCGTACGGGCCCGCCCAGGTAGGTGGGCAGGTCACGGGATACCCAGTCGACACCCGTGCCGTGCCAGAGCGCCTCCCCCGCCTCCAGCTTCATGTCCCGCTGCAGTTCGCGGATCACCTGGCGCACGCGCTCATCGCTGTACAACGCTTCACTGTCGATGGCCTTGCATACGGACTTGCGGTCCTTTGCGACCAGCGTAAGCAGCAACGAACCGTCGGGGCGCGGCTTGATGATCACCTTGTGCTGCGGGAAGGCGTCGTAGAACGCGGTGAATGGCAGCTTCATGCGGGACACTCCTGCCTTGCTTCCTGAGTTCTGGTTCCTAGCAGCACGCGTGCCCGAATCGACGCCTCAGGCGAATCCTTTGGAATCAGGCACATGGAACGGATCTTCAGCGCTGACAGCGGGAGACTTGCACGATTGCCCTGCGCAGCACCGTGCAAGTTGCCCGACTCGCCTGGGCCAGTTGGCCGGTCCCCTGTTGCCAGTGCGTCCGATTCCTGCGAAAAGGCTGCCCCCAATGGCCATACTTGGCCGACGAACCCAGGAGCATGAGCCGTGAGCCAAGAACTGCAGATCACCGATATCCAACTGGGCGATGGCAAGGAGGTGGTCAAGGGCGCCCTGATCACCACCCACTACCGGGGCACCCTGGAAGACGGCACGGAGTTCGACTCGTCCTATGCCCGTGGCAAGCCGTTCCAGTGCGTGATCGGCACCAGGCGCGTGATCCGGGGCTGGGATATCGGCCTCATGGGCATGAAGGTCGGCGGCAAACGCAGGCTCTTCGTGCCGGCGCACCTGGCCTATGGCGAGCGCCAGGTCGGCGAACACATCAAGCCCAACTCCAACCTGCTGTTCGAGATCGAGCTGCTGGAAGTCCTGACGCGGGACGATTGATCCGGGCGGACTGCCACAGGCTTTTGGCCCGCGACCGCCGCCGGTACCGCACGAGACGTAGAGAAAACGCCCGGAGATTGTGTCGCCGGGCGCTCGCAGGATAAACACCCTGGCTGTCGGCAAGCTTTCAGCCGCTGACGGAGCATCCACCTTGCAGGCCGTGGCCGAGCTGCGCGAAGCCCGGCAAGCGGCCCGTCGAAATCACTTACGGCGCCAACCCTTCGAGCGCCGCCAGTACCTTGCGCAAGCTCGCGCCGAGGGGTTTGTCCTGGCGCAGCACCAGACCCAGGGTGCGGGACAGGCCAGGCGCCAGCGGACGTACCTCCAGCCCACGCCTGTGGTGCGGCGCGTCCACCGCCATGCGCGGCACGATGCTCCAGCCGAGGCCGGCGGCGACCATTTCCTTGATGGCCTCGATGCTGCCCAGCTCCATGACCGCACGCGGCCGCAGGCCGGCCTGGAGAAACCAGTCATCGATCAGCAGCCGGGTGCTGCTGCCCGGCTCGAAGAGCACCAGGGGCTGCTCGCTCAGATCCTGCACAGAAATACGCTCGGGCAATTCCCCCGCAACGGCAATGGCCACGAACTCGTCCCGCAACAGTGGCGTCACATGCAGGCTGCGGCCACTGGCCGGCAGTGTCACCAGGCCGATGTCCAGACGGTTTTCCACCACGGCTGCGACTATATCGTCGGTATTGCCGGTGCTGACCCGGATATCCAGCGCCGGATAACGCCGGCGCATGGCCTGGAGCAGCGGCGGCAGCAGATGGATGCAGGCCGTGGCGCCGGTGCCGATCGCCACCTGCCCGGCGACGCCCTGGGCATGACTGGACATGTCCTGCAGCGCCTCTTCCACCAGGTCGTCGATGCGCCGGGCATGTTCCAGCAGCCGGGCACCGGCGGCGGTGGCCTTCAGGCGCTTGCCCACCCGCTCGATCAAGCGCAGGTTCAGGCGATTCTCCAACTGGCGAATCTGCAGGCTGACGGCGGGCTGGGTGAGACCCAGGCGCTCCGCCGCCGCGGAAAAACTGCCGGCGGTGATCACTTCGATGAAGGTGTGCAATTGATCCAGGTTGAGGCGTTTCATCTAAAAGCTCTGCTTATGAGTCGTATAACCAGCCAAAGCTTCTCTAAGACTAAGTCCCGCTCCATCATTCCGCCATCCCATCCCAACGAGCCCTGCCATGAGCCCGATCCTCCTGCGTGACGCCACCCCGGCCGACCTACCCGCCATTCAGTCCGTCTACCGGCCCCACGTCCTTCAGGGCCTGGCCAGTTTCGAAACCGAAGTGCCCGACCTGGCCGAACTGGGTCAGCGCATGGCCAAGGTGCAGGCACTCGGGCTGCCCTACCTGGTGGCCGAGCTGGACGGCGACCTGGCGGGCTACGGCTATGCCACGCCCTACCGCCCCCGCCCGGCCTACCGCTATACCGTGGAAGATTCGGTATACGTGCGCGACGGCCTGGAGGGGCGCGGCATCGGCCGTCTGCTGCTGGAACGCCTGATCCAGCGCTGCGAAACGGGCGGCTGGCGGCAAATGATCGCCATGGTCGGCAACAGCGAGAACCTCGCCTCGGTGGGCCTGCACGAGCGCCTGGGTTTTCGCCGCGTCGGCGTCCTGGAGAAGGTGGGTTTCAAGCATGGCCGCTGGCTCGATTGCGTGATCCTGCAGCGCAGCCTGGGCGATGGCGCCGGCAGCCTGCCCGGCCCATGAGATGAAGCGCCGGCTGGTGTTGCGGCTGGGACTCGCCCAACTGATCAACTGGGGCGTTTCCTTCTACATTCCCGGCGCCTTCGCCGCCGCCATCATCCAGGACACCCGCTGGCAGGCCGGCCTGGTCCACGCCGGGCTGTCCCTGGCCCTGCTGGTGATGGGGCTGGTCTCGCCCCTGAGCGGGGGCTGGATCGAACGCTGGGGCGGACGCCGGGTGATGTGCGCAGGCAGCCTGCTGAACGCCGCCGGCTGCCTGTTGCTGGCCGGCAGCGGCACAGCGTGCCAGTACCTCGCGGCCTGGCTGGTGCTGGGCGTGGGCATGCGTCTGTCGCTCTACGATGCGGCCTTCGCCACCCTGGCGGCGCTCCTCGGGCCGGACGGCCGCAAGGCCATGGTCCAGGTCACCCTGTTCGGCGGGCTCTCCACCAGCCTGTTCTGGCCCCTCGGCGGCTGGCTGGCCGACACCTTCGGCTGGCGCGCCGGCCTCACTTGCTTCGCCGTTTCCGCCCTGCTGGGCTGGGCCTTGCTGCTGGGTCTTCCCGGCCAGCCGCCAGCCCAGGCGAAGCAGCCCACGGCAATTGCGGCCATGCCTTTGCCCCGGGTTCCCGCGCGGCTCTATGGGCTGGCCATGGCGCTCACCGCCTTCCTCGCCTCGGGGCTGTCCGCCCATATGACCTCGCTGTTGGCCAGCCACGGCCTGCCCACAGCCCTTGCGGCGCTCTGGGGCGTCGGCCAGGTGGGCGCCAGGTTGGCGGACTGCCTGCAACGCCGCTCGCTTCCGGCCCTGCACCTCAATCTCTGGGTGGGCGTGGCGCTGCCGGCGTGCTTCGCCCTGGGCCTTGTCGGGCTCGGCTCGGCGCCGCTGGCAGGGCTGTTCGTGCTGGCTTACGGTGCCCTGAACGGCCTGGCGACCCTGCTGCGCGCCAGCCTGCCGCTGGAGCTCTTCGCCACCGAGGGTTACGCCCAGGCCCTGGGACGCCTGCTGGCGCCGGCGTTCCTCCTTGCCGCAGTGGCACCCTGGGTCTACGCGCTGGTGCGCAGCCAGGCCGGCGACATGGCCATGCTCTGGCTGTCCCTGGCCATCGCCCTGGGCGTGCTGTCGAGCGCCGTCGCCCTGCATCGGCTGCGGCGCGCCGGGCCTTGAATCAGAGCCTTTCGCTCGCCGGCCAAGGGCGGGTATGGTTGCCCATCCGCTTGCAACCTTGAACAGGGAGTTCCCATGACCGATCTGTCGGCTTTCCCCATCACTCGCAAATGGCCCGCCACCCGGCCGGACGTGCTGCAGCTCTATTCCCTGCCGACGCCCAATGGCGTCAAGGTTTCCATCATGCTGGAGGAAACCGGCCTGCCCTACGAGCCGCACCTGGTGAGCTTCGAGCGCTCTGATCAGATGTCGCCGGGGTTCCTCTCCCTCAATCCGAACAACAAGATTCCGGCGATCATCGATCCCAACGGGCCGGACGGCCGCGCGCTGCCGCTGTTCGAATCCGGCGCCATCCTCATCTACCTGGCGGACAAGACCGGCCAGTTGATCCCGCAGGACGCCTCCGGCCGCTACGAATGCATCCAGTGGCTGATGTTCCAGATGGGCGGCATCGGCCCGATGTTCGGCCAGCTCGGCTTCTTCAACAAATTCGCCGGCAAGGACTACGAGGACAAGCGTCCCCTTGAGCGTTATGTGCAGGAATCGGCGCGGCTGCTGGCGGTGCTGGACCAGCGCCTGGAAGGCCGCGACTGGATCATGGGCGAGCACTTCAGCATCGCCGACATCGCCACCTTCCCCTGGGTGCGCAACCTGGTCGGCTTCTACGAAGCGGGCGAGCTGGTGCAGTTCGAGCGCTTCACCCAGGTGAAGCGGGTACTGGACGCCTTCCTGGCGCGCCCGGCGGTCATTCGCGGCCTGGGGATTCCGAAGCGGGATTGACCAGGCCCGGCCTGTGGCCTGCGTTCGCGAATGGATTCCCTCCCACAGGGCGGTGCAATGTCAGCCGTGTAGGGTGGATAGCGCTTTTCTATCCACCAGCGAGGCCAAGCAATGCACCGATGGTGGAAATCCCAAAAGGGATTTTCACCCTACGCGTCGATTGACAGGGCATCTCCCCCTCGACCAGGCGCCATGCTGTTCCTGTAGGAGCGATTTCAATCGCGAAGGGCTGCGCAGCAGCCCTGTCATCCGCCCTTCCCCCGCAACACCTTCGCCACCCTGAACTGCACCTCGTAGGCCGGCCCTTCCACGCTGTCGGGGTCCCGGCTGTAGCGCGCCGCGAATCCCTCCACGCCCCACTCCCGAAACTGCCGCGCGTGGGTCAGTTCATGGGCCCAGAGCGCCGTGTCACCCTCGGCGCTCTCGGCGTCGCGGAAGACGATGATGTCGATCAGGGTCGCCGCCTTGATATCCGGGTCATGCAGCATGGCGCTGGCGGTTCCGAGTTCGCTGCTGTCGCCGATCCGATAGCGCACCGCATCCAGCAGTGCGGCATCGAAGTAAGGCACCAGCTGACGGCGGATGCCGGCCGGCATCGCCTCGACGCCGCCAGCCAGGGCATCGGCGCGGGACTGCAGCAGCCATTGCTGCAAGGCATCGGCGGCCACCCGGGTCGCCTCGCCGGGTAGCGGACCGAGCACTTCGCGGGCATCGGGCAGGCAAATGCAGGAGGTGACGCAGACCTCGTACTGCCCTGGCGGACAACCCTGTGCCGGAAGGCCCAGGCAACAGGCACCCAGCAGCATCGCGACCCTTGGAACCAGGCTGGCCATAGGCCCCTCCCCTGCATGCGCGACCTCACCTGGCTCAGACCCCGCGCCAGCACCGATGGCGCCATCGATCCGCCAGACGGCCCCGTATCAGGCCGATGCCAGGCTCTGCTAACGTGATGCGGAAAAATCACGGAAGGGAATTCATGCTCGCCATCATCCAGAACCACCCCCTGGTAACCGGCACGTTCCTGTTGCTGCTCGACCTGCTGACGTGGCGCCTCATCCCCTCCGAGCAACGGTCCTGGCGGGTGCTGTGTCGCACCACGCTGTTCCTGCTGTTCAGCGCGGTGATCTTCGAGGCCGGCCTGAATCCCCTGCAGCCGCCGCCCTGGCCCGACAGCACGCTGAACCTGGTGGCCACGGCGCTGGAGATCGTCTGGTGGCTGTTCTGCGCAAGGACCCTGACCGTGGCGCTGGGCCTGTTGATGCCGCGCTTCGGCCATGCCGGGCGCTTGCTGCAGGACCTGCTCGGTGCGGTGATCTTCCTGGTCGCGGCGGTCGCCGCGGCGGCCTATGTGATGCAACTGCCGGTAAAGGGCCTGCTGGCCACTTCAGGGGTCATGGCCATCGTCATCGGCCTGGCGCTGCAGAGCACCCTCAGCGACGTGTTCTCCGGCATCGTCCTGAACACCACCAAGCCCTACCAGCTGGATGACTGGATCGCCATCGACGGCACCGAAGGCAAGGTGGTGGAGATCGACTGGCGCTCCACCCATCTGCTCACCAACCAGGGCAGCACGGTGGTGATTCCCAATTCGGTGGCCGCCAAGACCAAGGTGCACAACTTCAGCCGCCCCTACGACATCACGGGGGTTTCCATCAGCCTCAAGGTCTCGACCCAGGTGCGCCCGCGCCGGGTGCTGGACGCCCTGGAGAAAACAGTGCAAGGCATCAGCGCCCTGCTCGCCACGCCCAAGCCCAAGGTAGCCATCAAGGGCTCGGATCTGGAGTCCATGGAATACGAAGCCAGCGGCTTCATCCGCACCGGCGAGAACAAGACCGAGATCCGCAACCTCATGTACGACCTGGCGCACCGCCACCTGGAAGCCGCCGGCATCGCCTTCAACACCGGCGCGACGCCGCAGCCCTGGTCGCGGCCGCGCCTGCTGCTGGAGGAGGTGAAAGTCTTCCGCGCCCTGAGCAGCGAGGAAAAAGACCAGCTGAGCCAACTCATGGCGCCCTTGTCGTTTTCCGCCGGACAGGTGGTGCTGGCCCTGGGCGAAGTCTCCGAGAGCCTGCTGGTGATAGGTACCGGCGTGGTCTCGGCGGCGGTGCCGGACGGTGCCCGCATGGTCGAGGCCGGTCGCATGGGGCCTGGGGAAATCCTCGGTGAAGAAGGCATCGCCAACGACGCGCCGTCCCAGGCGCAGTTCACCGCCCTCAGTTCCTGCGTGCTCTACCGCATCGAGAAGGACGCCATCCGCACCTGCCTGGACCAGCGCGTGGAAGTCCGCACCGCCCTCACGCGGCTGCGCAGCTTCCGCGAGCAGGCCAGCCGCAACCTGTTGCTGCAGAAGCCCCAGGCAATCAAGAAAGGTGGCTTCCTCAGCTGGTTGCACAAGAAACAATAGGGACAGCCGTTCGGCGGATTTTCCGACAAAATCAATAATGGCATTTTTTTATGCTTTAATTGTTTTTGTAGGTTTATCCGCAACGCGAGGAGCCCGTCATGAAACTCAGGACACTGGCTTTACTGCTGCTTGTCACGCTCGTTCAACCCCTCTGGACCCAGGCCGCCCAGGAACCGGCCAAGGCCACTGCCGACACCCCCGCCCTGACCACCCGCCTGGCCCTGCGGGATCTCTGGGTGGAACACATCTTCTGGACCCGGAACTACGCCTTCGCCAATCAGCAGCACCAGAAGAAGGAAGCCGAAGCAGCCGCCACCGAAGTGGTCGCCAACGCCAAGTCCATCGCCAACAGCATCGCCCCGCTCTACGGCCAGCCGGCGGCGGACCAACTGCTGGAACTGCTGGCCGGTCACTGGGGCGCAGTAAAGCACTACAGCGATGCCAGCGTGGCCAAGGATGCCGATGGCAAGAAAGCGGCTGTCAGCGACCTGACCCGTAATGCCAAGGGCATCGCCAAGTTCCTGTCCAGCGCCAACCCCAACCTGCCGGAGGATGCCCTGGTCAGCATGCTGGGTGCCCATGGCGGACACCACGTGGCGCAGATCGACGCCCTGGCCAAAGGCGACTTCGCAGGCGAAGCGAAGAACTGGGCAGCCATGCGCCAGCATATGCTGGTCCTGGCGGACACCCTGACCGCTGCGCTGGTCAAGCAGTTCCCGGACAAGTTCTGAAATCGGCCTGTCGAGGTAAATCAATGCTTCAAGGAATGGGAAGAACCCAGCAGGACCTGCTCGGCGCCCTGCTCTACCAGCCGGACGGCATGAGCATCGACGACCTGGCCAGCCATCTGGCGGTGACCCGCACGGCGATCCGCCAGCACCTGGCCGCGCTGGAGCGCGACGGGCTGATCCTGCGGGGCGAAACGCGGCCCACCGGCCGCCGTCCCGAACAGCTTTATCAGCTCAGCCCGCGCGGCCGGGAACTCTTCCCCCGCCAATACCAGTTGCTGGCGAACCTGCTGATCGGCGAGGTCGCCAGCCTCATTGGCCAGGACGCCCTGCTGCGCCTGATGCGCGGCCTGGGTGAGAAGCTGGCCGCCGAACTGGAACGGGAAACCGTGGACGAAGCGCGCATCGCCGAGCACATGAACCAGGCAGGCTACGAGGCCGAGGTGTTCTTCCGCTCCACCGGCGAGCCGGAAATCGTCGCCCACAACTGTGTGTTCCACCACCTTGCGGCCGCCCACCCGGAAGTCTGCGAGCTGGACCTGGCGCTGCTCGGCACCCTCGGCGGCGGCGAGGTGGAACACCTCGAGTGCATGGTCCGTGAGGGCCAAGTATGCCGCTTCCGGATCAACCGCAAGGCCTAGCACGCTGGCGGATTTCCGCCCTCTCCGAGCGAAATATCCAACCCTGATGGCGGACTTTCGCCACTCTCGACCCGCCCCAGTTGGCTGCCAGCTCCGGTGACGCGCGGATTTTCCGGCCTCCGACGATTTCGGCACGCTCTTTGCCTACGCCCCGACCTTTTCGAGAAACGCAAAGGGACGGTCCCATGAAAAAACTCCTCCTAGGGCTCCTCTGCCTCATCGTGCTCGGCTGTGCCAAGCATGAAGAGCCGGAGAAGTCGGTCGACGTGCTGCTGATCGGCGCAGGCATCATGAGCGCCAGCCTCGGCACCTATCTCCATGAACTGGAGCCGGACTGGACCATCGACATCTATGAGCGCCTGGACCAGGTCGCCGCGGAAAGCTCCAACCCCTGGAACAACGCCGGCACCGGCCACTCCGCCTTCTGCGAGCTGAACTACACCCCGGAAACCGCCGATGGCGGCATCGATATCAGCAAGGCGGTGGCGATCAACGAATCCTTCGAAATCTCCAAGCAGTTCTGGGCCTACCAGGTCGAGCGCAATGTGCTGAGTAACCCGAAATCCTTCATCAACGGTGTGCCGCACATGAGCTTCGTCTGGGGCGACGACAACATCGCCTTCCTCAAGAAGCGCCATGCCGCCCTGCAGCACAGCTCGCTGTTCAGGGGCATGGAGTACTCCGAGGACCATGAGCAGATCAGCAAGTGGGTCCCGCTGATCATGGAAGGACGCCCGGCCGACCAGAAAGTCGCCGCCACCCGCATGGCCATCGGTACCGACGTGAACTTCGGCGAGATCACCCGCCAATTGATCGGCTCCCTTAGCCAGAGCGACAAGGTCAGGCTGAACCTCAAGCACGAAGTTCGCGACATCCAGCGCAACGATGACGGCACCTGGACCGTTACCGTGGCCGACCTCGGCAATGGCGGCGCGGAAACCAGCGTGAAGGCGAAATTCGTCTTCATCGGCGCCGGCGGTGGCGCCCTCAAGCTGCTGCAGAAGTCCGGCATCCCGGAAGCCGAGGGTTACGCCGGCTTCCCGGTGGGCGGCCAGTTCCTGGTCACCCGCAACCCGGAAGTGGTCGCCCAGCACCAGGCCAAGCTCTACGGCAAGGCATCCGTGGGCTCCCCGCCCATGTCCGTGCCGCACCTGGACACCCGCGTGATCGATGGCCAGAAGGTGCTGCTGTTCGGACCCTTCGCCACCTTCTCCACCAAGTTCCTGAAGAACGGCTCGCTGCTGGACATGTTCAGCGCTCTGACCACCGACAACATCGGCCCGATGACCCATGCCGGCCTGGATAACATGCCGCTCAGCACCTACCTCATGGGCCAGCTGATGTTGAGCCAGGCCGACCGCATGCACGAGCTGCGCGAGTACTTCCCGCAAGCCAAGGACGAGGACTGGGAGCTGCTGACCGCCGGCCAGCGCGTGCAGGTGATCAAGAAGGACGCCGACAAGGGCGGCATCCTGCAGTTCGGCACCGAGGTCGTCAGTTCCGCCGACGGCAGCATCGCCGCCCTGCTCGGCGCCTCGCCGGGTGCCTCCACCGCCGCGCCGATCATGCTCAGCGTCCTGGAGAAGACCTTCAAGGACAAGGTCCAGACCCCCGAGTGGCAAGCCAGGCTGAAGGAAATCATCCCCTCCTACGGCCGCAAGCTGAACAATGACCTGGAGCTGACCAACCAGGTCCGTGCCTGGAGCAGCGAGCGCCTGCAGCTGGAGTACGTGCCGGTGCTGCCGGAAGTGGCCGCCCCGTAGGGTGGACAGCGCTCTTCTGTCCACCAGACGGAATTGAACCGGGCCACCGAAAGGTGGAAATCGCTTCGCGATTTCCACCCTCCGACCAATGCCATCGCCGCCCCGACATCCCCTTCACAAACCCAACAATTTCCCGAGGTTTTTTTCACGAAAGTTTGATACGGGCGTTCCTATTCTCGGCGCCCTATCCTTGATGGATAGGTACTCCAATTGGGAGCCGCCTGGTTCATGTTCAAACGCATCTCGGTTCGTCCTGAAAGCCTCACCCTCCTGACCAGCCTGCTGCTGCTCTCGCTGTACAACGTCCCGCTCTGGCAACACCTCTCCTCCATAGTCCCGGCGGATGCCGGCGGCCTGGGCATGCGCCTGGCCTTCGGCCTGATGGTGCTGGCCGTCTTCAACTTCGCCCTGGTGCTGGTGTCGTTCCGCTGGGTCTTCAAGCCGGTCCTGATCCTGCTGTTCCTGGCCAGCTCCGGTGTCGCCTACTTCATGAGCCAGTATGGCGTGCTCATCGACGCCAATATGCTGCGCAACGTCGCCGAAACCGACGTCAACGAGGTGCGTGACCTGCTTTCCGTAAAGCTGCTGCTATTCGTTCTGCTGCTGGGCGTGCTGCCCAGCTGGCTGCTGTGGAAGCTGCCGGTGCGCCACCAGCCGCTGCGCCGTGAACTGCTCGGCAAACTCGTGCTCGCCATCGCTTCGGTGGCGGTGCTCGGCGGGGTCGCCCTGGCCAATTACCAGGGCCTGGCGTCACTGTTCCGCAACCATCATGAGCTGCGTCTGCTGGTGGTGCCCAGCAACTACCTGAACGCCTCCTATGGCTATATGCGCGAACAACTGGCGGTCGCCAAGACGCCGCTGCGGCAGATCGGCCTCGACGCCCGGAAGGCCCCGGCCTGGCAGGACCACCAGCGCAAGTCGCTGACCGTGCTGGTGATCGGCGAAAGTGCGCGGGCGGAAAACTTCGGCATCCTCGGCTACCCGCGCGATACCACGCCCCGGCTCAAGGCCCAGCAAGGCGTCGTCGCCTTCAGCAATGTGCGCTCCTGCGGCACCGAAACCGCCGTGTCCGTGCCCTGCATGTTCTCCAACATGGGCCGCGCCGACTACGACGCCGCACGGGCCCGCAGCCAGGAGGGCCTGCTGGATGTGATTGAACATGCCGGCCTCTCGGTCGACTGGCGCGACAACCAGTCCGGCTGCAAGGGCACGTGCGACCGGGTTGCCCAGGAAGACCTCAGTCACCGCAAGGACCCCGTGCTGTGCAGCGGCGGCGAGTGCCACGATGAAATCCTGCTGAAAGACCTGCAGGCCTACATCGACCAGCTCAAGGACGACTCCGTGCTGGTCCTGCACCAGATGGGCAGCCACGGCCCCGATTACGCCAAGCGCTACCCCAAGCGCTTCGAGAAGTTCTCCCCGGTGTGCAACAGCAACGCGCTGAACGACTGCAGCCAGGAAAGCATCGTCAACGCCTACGACAACACCCTGATCTACACCGACTACGTGCTCTCGAACCTGATCGACCTGCTGCGCAAGAACCAGGACAAGGTCGACACGGCCATGGTCTACATTGCCGACCACGGCGAGTCCCTCGGCGAATACAACCTCTTCCTCCACGGCACGCCCTACCTGCTCGCCCCTGACCAGCAGAAGCACGTGGCCATGCTCGGCTGGTTCTCCGACAGCTACCGGCAGGATTTCGCCCTCGACACCGGCTGCCTGGCACGGGAGCGCGACAAGCCGCTCAGCCAGGACAACTTCTTCCACTCGGTGCTGGGTCTGCTGCAACTGCAGACCGACGAATACAAGCCCGGCCTGGACATGTTCGCCTCCTGCCGCGCCATCGGCTCGGCAGTGGCCAGACGCTAGGTCGGCCCCATGCCTAACAAGCAGCCGCTGGAGCGGCGGATCATCTTCGCCTTCGTGCTGATGACCCTGATCGTCAGCGGCACCTTTTCCTTGGGAATAGTCGCTATCGTGCACTTCATTGAAGAGCACCTGGTGTCCGAGGAGTTGGGCCGGGAACTGGACTTCGCGATCAATGAAGAGCTCAAGCTCGAGCAGGCGACGCAGATCGACGCCAATACCCGCTTTTTCAGCTCCCACACTGGCCAGATGGCCGTACCGCCCCGCTTCAGCGGCCTGCCGGAAGGCTTTTCGGAAGTGCTGGACGGCGACGAGGCCTACTACGTGTTCAAGCGCAGCCACGACGGCCATGAAGACGTGCTGGTGGAAGAGCAGCATGAATTCGAGGCCCGCGAGCGGGCGCTGTTCGACGTTGTCCTGGCGGGTTTCCTGCTCAGCGTGTTCGGCGCCTGGGGCCTGGGACGCCTGCTGGCACGCCGGGTGATGGCGCCGGTGCGACGCCTGGCGCAGCAGGTCCGCCATCGCGACCAACTGCTGCCCATGGCGCCCCGGTTGGCGCCCGACTACCCGGACGACGAAGTGGGACGCCTGGCCGCGGCCTTCGATGAAACCCTGGGCCAGCTGCGCCATTCGCTGGAGCGTGAGCGGCTGTTCACCAGCGATGTCAGCCACGAGCTACGCACGCCGCTGATGGTGATCGCCACCTCCTGCGAACTGCTGCTCGGCGCTCCCCATCTGACCGCCGGCGAACGCGCCCAGGTGGTCCGTATTGCCCGCGCCAGCGCCGACATGCACGACCTGGTGCAGACCTTCCTGCGCCTGGCTCGGGCCGGCCAGGAGGACGGAGGCATCGCCGAAAAGGTCACCCTGGCCGGCCTCGCCGCCGAGCAGTATCGCCAGTGGGCACCGCAGTTCCAGGCCAAGGGCCTGGCCTTCGACCTCATCGACGACGGCGCCGGCGCCGACCGCTACGAGGCCGCGCAACTGCGTACGGTGATGTCCAACCTGCTGCGCAATGCCCTGCACTACACCGAGCAGGGTGCGGTCCGGCTGATCCTGGGAGCGGACGGCTTCCGGGTGGAAGATAGCGGCCAGGGCATCCCGGACGATGAACAGGAGCGCATCTTCCAGAGCTTCGTGCGCGGCCAGCAAGCCCGTGGCGAAGGCCTGGGCCTGGGGCTTTCCCTGGTCAAGCGAGTCTGCCAGCAGCAGGGCTGGACGGTGCGGGTAGACTCCAGTCCGGCTTCGGGAAGCTGCTTTTCGGTGACCCTTGGCAACGGCAGATGACATTTTTTTCACGGGCTTTTGACCTCGCCAATACAGCCCGCCACCTAGATTGACCCACTTCCCAAATGGAGTCGGTGCACACATGCCACAACCTCGGCCGAAGCCTTTCGAGCTGGACAGCTCAGGTGCCCACGACCGCGAACGCTGCGCGCCCCAGCCGAACCAGAGCGGCGCGGGGTTGGCCAGCCGGCTATCCGCCTGGCGCGAAGAGCGCGTGGCGCGCCATGCCTTGCGTATCGCTGGCGAGCCCAACCTGGTGCTCGACCTGCCATGCGGCAATGGTCGCTACTGGCCGATGTTGACGCGTCACCCCAACCGTCTGGTGCTGGCCGCGGACGACCCGGCGGACTCCCTGGCCCGGCCCCGCTCCACGCAAGGCGTGGAAATTGCCGAGCGCATTTGTGTGCTGCGCACCCCCTCCTTCTCCATCGATCTCGGCGCAAACGCCGTGGATGCCATATTCTGCATGCGTTTCCTGCATCGGCTCGAAGGCGCCGAACGGCGCCTGGAAGTGCTGCGGGAGTTCCACCGGGTTACCCGCGACACCCTGATCGTGTCACTCTGGGTGGACGGCAACTACCAGGCCTGGCGCCGCAAGCGCCTGGAACGCCATCGGGAATCGAGCGGCCCCGCGGGCCGCCGGCCCGGACGCTTCGTGGTGCCGCGAGGACAGATCGAAAAGGAGTTCCGCAGTGTCGGCTTCAACATCCTCTCCCACCTGGACCTGCTGCCGGGCGTCGCCATGTGGCGGGTCTACGTCCTGCGCAAGGCGTCCTGAGCGAAGGAACTACCCATGCCCGCAGAAATCGCCCCACTTCCGCGTCGCCAGGCACCTGCCGGCAAGGGGCCCCGTCCCCGCCCGCAATTGCTGACGCTGCTGCTCGACCGGCGCGCCGCTCGCTGGTTGCTGGTGGCCTTCGCGCTTGCCCTGCTCGCCGGGGCCGCCGTGCCGGCCTGGCGCCACCTCTATCCGGCCACTGCCGCGCCTGGCTGGAGCTACCGGGTGCTGCTCGATTCCATCGAGCGGGTCAGCGCCTTGCTTCCCGACGACCAGGGCGGGCTCTACGTCAGCCAGGAAATTCAGGATGGCAAGGGCCGCATCCTGCGCATCGGACCCGGCGACGACCGCCGCGCGGTGGAGACGGGCCTGTCCAAGCCCGACGGAATGGCGCCCTTCCGTGGCGGGGTCGCCTTCAGCCAGGAACAGGGCGAGCACCCTGTCTACTGGATGAACAGCCAGGGCACCCGCCAGTTGTTCTCCGCCAACAGCGTCGAAGGCCTGGCCTCCGACGGCCACTTCCTCTACGCCATAGAAGACCTCCACGGCGACGGGCGCCTGCTGCGCTACGACCCGGAAACAGACAGCGTCACTACCCTGCGCAGCGGCCTGGACGAAGCCGAGGCGGTTGCCTCCTGCCCGGATGGCCGGCTGTTCTACAGCGAAAAGAAACTTGGCCATGTCCGCGAACTGCGACCTGACGGCCACGACCCCGTGGTCCTCGACGGCCTGAATCAGCCCGGATTCCTGCTGTGCAACAAAGAAGGCCTGTGGATCACCGAAGATGCCACTCACACAGCGCGCGTATTGCTGCTGGATGCCCGGGGCGAGCTGAATGTCGTGCTTTCCCACCTGCGCTCGCCGCAAACCATAGTCGAGACCGCCCCGGGCCAATACCTGGTCGCCGAACAGGGGCGTAATCGCGTGCTGGAACTGAAACGGGAAAGTACCCGTCGCTGAAAGCGTCGACGAGGACGAGCGGCAAACGACGCCCGCTCGGAAAAAAAAGTTTCCACACAATTTTCACAATTGTTTCGTTAGGTTAGCTTATGCGCCCGATAGCCAGGCCGGTCGGGAGGGACCGGGCCCGATCACCCTATCGGGTAGCGGGCTAGCCTAAGGAAAAGAACAAACAGGCACTCAATGAAGATCACCATATTCGGGACCGGCTACGTCGGTCTGACCCAGGCGGCATGCCTGGCGGAAGTCGGCCACTCAGTTTGTTGCGTGGACATCGACGAGCGACGGATTGCCCAGCTCAACGCAGGCAACTCCCCCATTTACGAACCCGGCCTTGACGCCCTGCTTCAAGGCAACCTCGCCGCCGGACGCCTGCGCTTCACCACGAGCGCCGCCGAAGGCGTCGATTTCGCCAGGGTCATCTTCATTGCCGTAGGCACGCCGCCCGATGAAGACGGCAGCGCGGACATGAAGTACGTGTTCCAGGTGGCCGAAACCATCGCCGAGCATGCCACCGAGCCCAAGGTGGTGATCAACAAGTCCACATCCCCGGTCGGCACCGCCCAGCGCGTCAGGGCGCGCCTGCACGACGTGTTGGCACGCCAGGGCCGCACGCTCGACATGCAGGTGGTGTCCAACCCCGAGTTCCTCAAGGAAGGTTCTGCGGTCGAGGACTGCATGCGCCCCGAGCGCATCATCGTCGGACTGGACGGCGACTGCGACGTGGACCTGTTCCGCGAGCTCTACAAGCCCTTCAGCCGCAATCACGAGAAGCTGATCATCATGGACAGCCGCAGCGCCGAGCTGACCAAGTACGCGGCCAACAGCATGCTCGCCACGAAGATTTCCTTCATCAACGAGATGGCCAACCTGGCCGAGCGGCTGGGTGCCGATATCGAGATGGTGCGCAAGGGCATCGGCTCCGACTCGCGCATCGGCTACGACTTCATCTACGCCGGCTGCGGCTACGGCGGTTCCTGCTTCCCGAAGGACATCCAGGCACTGCAGCGCTCCGCAGCGGAGGTGGGGTATCACCCGCAACTGCTGGAAGCAGTGGAGGCGGTCAACCACCGCCAGAAGCACAAGGTCTTCGAGAAGATCAACCGCCATTACAACGGCGACCTCAGCGGCAAGACCTTCGCCCTCTGGGGCCTGTCCTTCAAGCCCAACACCGATGACATGCGCGAAGCGCCCAGCCGTGTACTGCTGGAATCCCTCTGGGCCGCCGGCGCGCAGGTCCGCGCCTTCGACCCCGAGGCCATGGCGGAGGCCCGGCGCATCTACGGCGAGCGCGGCGACCTGCACCTCGCCGATTCCAAGGAGGCGGCCCTGGACGACGCCCACGCCCTGGTCATCCTGACCGAGTGGCTGAACTTCCGCGTCGCCGACTTCGGCCTGATCCGCCAGCGCCTGGGCGACAAGGTGGTCTTCGACGGCCGCAATATCTTCGAGCCAGCGCACCTGGAGCGCGAAGGCCTGGCCTACTACCCGATCGGCCGCGCCGCCGTAGGGCTGGACCAGCCATGAAATTCCTGGTCACCGGCGCTGCCGGCTTCATCGGCTTCCACACCGCCATGCGCCTGTGCCAGGCCGGGCACCAGGTGGTGGGTGTCGATAACCTGAACGACTACTACAGCGTCGACCTCAAGCTCGCCCGCCTGGAACGGCTGCACGCAACCCCCGGTTTCTCCTTCCAGAAGCTGGATATCGCCGACCGCGAAGCCATGCAGGCGCTGTTCCGCGAGCAGCATTTCGAGCGTGTCATCCACCTCGCGGCGCAGGCCGGCGTGCGCTACTCGCTGGACAACCCCCACGTCTATGCCGATTCCAACCTGACCGGCTTCGTCAATGTGCTGGAGGGCTGCCGCCAGAACCACGTCGGCCACCTGGTCTACGCCTCCAGCAGCTCGGTGTATGGCATGAACGCCAAGGTGCCCTTCGCCATCGAGGACGCCGTCGACAACCCCATCTCGCTCTACGCCGCCACCAAGCGCGCCAACGAGCTGATGGCCCACACCTACGCCCATCTCTATCGGCTCCCCACCACCGGACTGCGTTTCTTCACCGTGTACGGCCCCTGGGGGCGCCCGGACATGGCGCCGTTCAAGTTCACCAAGGCGATTCTCGAAGGCCAGCCGATCGACATCTACAACGGTGGCGACATGTCGCGGGACTTCACCTACATCGACGATGTCGTCGAAGGCATCGTCCGCATCCAGGACTGCCCGCCACCCTACGCCGACGAGCCGGAACAGGCCCGCGAGGGCGCCACCGACCGTCTGTTCAACATCGGCCTGGGCTCGCCGGTTCGGCTCCTCGACTTCGTCGGCTGCATCGAATCGGCCACCGGCGTGCAGGCCATCAAGCATATGAAGCCCATGCAACCGGGCGACGTCCCGCAGACCTGGGCCGATGTCAGCGCCTTGGCCCAGCGGACCGGCTTCCGCCCGACAACACCGCTGCAGGAAGGCGTCGCCCGCTTCGTCGACTGGTACCGCGCGTTCTACGGAGTCTGAGGTGATGGGACATGAACCGGGCCAGCCGCGACAGGGCGCAGCCATGATGAACCCACGGGTGATGCTCAAGGGCCTGGGGCTGATTCTCAGCCTGGCGCTGATCGGTTACCTGTTCGACAGCAGCGACCTGGGCAACGCCATCAACGAGACCTGGATCGACGCCCACATCCGTGGCCACGGCCTCGAAGGCACCCTGCTGTTCCTCGCCATGGGCGCGCTGTTCACGGCGGTCGGCCTGCCCCGGCAGATCATCGCGTTTCTCGCCGGCTACGCCTTCGGCCTGCTCCCCGGCACCCTGCTCGGCACCCTGGCAGCGCTTTTCGGCTGCCTGGTCACCTTCCTCTATGCCCGGCTGTTCGGCAGAAGCCTGCTTCGCAACCGACTGGGCAAGCGTGCCGCGCGCTTCGACCGTTTCATCCACGAACATCCCTTCTCGATGACGCTGCTGATCCGCATGTTGCCGGTCGGCAGCAATGTGCTGACCAACCTCGCCGCCGGCATCTCCAGTGCACGCCTGGCGCCGTTCCTGGCCGCCAGCTTCATCGGCTTCCTGCCACAGACCCTGGTGTTCGCCCTGGTGGGCAGTGGCATCAATGTCGCGCCAATGCTGCGGATCGCCACTGCGTCGGTGCTGTTCCTGGTGTCCGGAATGCTCGGTGCCTACCTGTATCACCGCCACCGCCATGGCCTGAGCATCGACGACAGGGTCGACTCGGCGCTGGGCGAGACAGGGCAATCGTGATACGGAACACACACGCACTGTCGCTCGATCGCCAGCGGTTGCTCCTTGCCCTCGGCCTGCTGGGCATGTTGACCCTGGTCGGCTTGCATACGCGACCGCTGACGCCCATCGACGAGACGCGCTACATCAGCGTTGCCTGGGAAATGTGGTTGCGCGGCGAGTATCTGTTGCCGATCAAGAATGGCCTGCCATACAGCGACAAGCCGCCGCTTCTGATGTGGCTGTACCAGGCCGGCTGGGCCATCTTCGGCGTCAACGAATGGTGGCCGCGCCTGGTCTCCCCGCTGTTCTCCTGCGCCAGCCTGCTGCTGACCTTTGCCCTGGGTCGCCGCTTATGGCCGCAGCGGCTCGGACTGCCAGGGGCAGCGACCCTGATCCTGACCAGTTGCCTGCTGTGGATCCTGTTTTCAACCTCGGCGATGTTCGACGTGATGCTGGCCTGCCTCGCGCTGCTCGCCATCTTCGGCATAGTGCTCGCGGCCGGCGGCGACGCCAGGCGCGGCTTCATGCTGTTCGGCGTCGCGCTTGGCCTCGGCCTGCTGGCCAAAGGGCCGGTGATCCTGCTGCACAGCATCCCGGTTGCGCTGCTCGCACCCTGGTGGCGCCCTGGCCTGGCCGCCCGACGCTGGTATGCGGGGCTGGCCATCGCCACCCTGGCCGGCGTGGCGATCGCACTGGCCTGGGCCATCGCCGCGGGCCTCGGCGGCGGTGAAGAGTATCGCCGCGACATCTTCTGGCAACAGACCGCCGAGCGCATGGTCCACTCCTTTGCCCACCGGCGTCCGCTCTGGTGGTACCTGCCGCTGGTACCGCTGGTCCTGTTCCCCTGGTTGTTCTGGCCGGCATTCTGGCGCGGCGCCAGAGGGCTGTTCCGTGATGGCCCGGACCCGGCCTCGCGTTTCTGCCTGGCCTGGATGGTGCCGGTCTTCATTGGTTTCTCGCTGATCAGCGGCAAGCAGGTCCATTACCTGATACCGCTGTTCCCCGCTTTCGCGCTGTTTGCTGCGCGCGCCATCGACGACAGGACGGAGGGCATCGCCTGGATTCCCCTGGTGGCCATTGCCGCCGGTGCGGCCCTGGTGGCGCTCGGCCTCGACTGGATCCGGCTGCCGAAAGGCGGTCTGGCGGCGCCGCCCGGGCTTTGGTCGGCATTCGCGCTGATCCTTCTCGGCCCCGCCACCTGGGCGCTCGCGAGCCGAACACGCGCGCTGACAGCGCTCGCCCTGTTCGGCTCGAGCCTCGCGGCGCTGCTGCAATCGTCACTATCGGCCGCCATCCGGGCCGACTATGACGTGACCCCGCTGGCCACCGCGATTCACCAGGCACAGGCTGCCGGCCGGATCGTGGCCAACGGCGCCCAGTACCACGACCAGTTCCACTTCGCCGGGCGCCTCCAGGAATCGTTGGCGGAGATCGAAAGCAAGGAGGGTCTGGTGGCCTGGCTACGGGCGCACCCGAACGACAGCGCCGTGATCTACCTCAAGAACCCATCCGAACTCGATGGATTGCCGACCCGGGCTGTCCAGCACTATCGCGGAAGCGTGGCCGCGCTGCTCGACGCGCCCACGGCCCTCGCCCTGCTGGTACCGGAAGAACGCCAGACAACAGCAGGCAAGACAGGCGTCGCGGTTGTCCAGCAACCGTCGGCCACCCGTAACCCTGTCAGTGCGGCAACCGAGCCGCACACGCCGCAGTCGCCAGGAACTAGCGACAACGCCACAATGGATCATCCGCAGGACGCCCGCTCGCCGGCGCCCCCGGCCGACGCCACTTGAGCCCGCGGACACCGCAATGGCTCGGATGATTCGAATGACCACATCAAGCAATGGACCCAGAATGTCGAACAGGCCCTACCTCTCAGTACTGATCCCGGCCAAGAACGAAGCCGAGAACCTGCCCACCCTGCTGGAAGAGATTCGCCAGGCGCTTTCCGGCGAGTCGTTCGAGGTGATAGTGGTCGACGACGGCAGCACCGATAACACCGCCGCGCACCTGCTCGCCCTCAAGCGTGGTGGCTACTCGCAGCTGCGCATCCTCAGCCACGACCGCTCGCTGGGTCAGAGCACCTCGATCTACCACGCCGCCCAGGCCGCCGAAGGCACCTGGCTGGCCACGCTGGATGGCGACGGGCAGAACGATCCGGCGGACATTCCTGGCATGCTGGCCATCGTTCGCGCGCCGGAAGCGCCGATCAACCTCAAGCTGATCGCCGGCCACCGGGTAAACCGCCGCGACACAGCCAGCAAGCGCTGGGCATCGCGCTTCGCCAACCGGCTGCGCGGTCGCCTGCTCAAGGACAACACCCCGGACACCGGTTGCGGCCTCAAGCTCATCGAGCGCGACGCTTTCCTCCGCCTGCCCTACTTCGACCACATGCACCGCTTCATTCCGGCGCTGATCCAGCGTCACCAGGGCGGCATGCTGGTGCACCCGGTGAACCACCGTCCACGCAGCGCCGGCGTGTCCAAGTACGGCAACCTGGATCGCGCGCTGGTGGGCATCCTCGACCTGTTCGGTGTCTGGTGGCTGATCCGCCGCACCCGCTTCAACGCCAGCCCCCGAGAGCTGGAGGATTGAGCATGGGCCGAATCTCGCCAGTCGCAGGCAGGAGTGCCGAGCGCATGCGCCTGATCACGTCCCAGCGCACCTCGCTGCTGCTCCTGCTGCTGCTCGCCGCAGCGATGATCAGCGCCGGTCTCGGTATGCGCCATCCGTCCAACGTGGACGAGGAACGCTTCCTCGGCGTGGCCCTGGAAATGCTCCAGGGTGGCGATTGGCTGATTCCCCATCGCGCTGGCGAGATCTACCCGGACAAGCCGCCGCTGTTCATGTGGGCCATCGCCCTGCTGACCCGGATCGGCATCGCCCCGACCATCGCCCTGTTCCTGCCGGCGCTGCTGGCCGGCGTGGTGGCCACCGCCTGCCTGCACGACCTCGGCTCGCGCCTGTGGAACCGCCGCGTGGGCATGATCGCCGGCCTGCTGTTCCTCGCCACCTACCAGACCTACAGCATCCAGCGCGCCGGGCAGATCGATGGTTTCCTCCTGCTCTGGATCTCCCTGGGGCTCTACGGCATGGTCCGCCACCTGCTGCTCGGCCCGGCCTGGGGATGGTTCTACCTGGCCTGTGCGGCCATGGGCTTCGGCATCATCAGCAAGGGCGTGGGCTTCCTTCCGGCGCTGATGCTCATCCCCTACGCCTATGCCGTCCGCCGTGGCTGGAGCGGCGTGGCGCGAATGCCCGGCGCGGGCCGCGCCTGGGCGCTCGGCCTGCTGGTGGCCCTGGCGGCCATCGCCACCTGGTTGCTGCCGCTGGTGATCAAGGTGGCGCTGTACGGCGACGAAGCCAGCCGCGCCTACCTCAACGAGATCCTCCTGAAGCAGACCGCCAAGCGCTATGCCGCTGCCTGGCATCACCGGGAACCGTTCTGGTTCTTCTTCACCAATGTGATTCCCAAGAACTGGCTGCCCCTGGTGCTGGCCCTGCCCTGGATGGTGCCGGCCTGGCGCCGCCAGCTGGCCAAGCAGGATGGCCGCTACCTGGTGCTGCTCGGCTGGGTAGTCCTGGTGCTGATCTTCTTCAGCCTCAGCAGCGGCAAGCGCAAGCTCTACATCTTCCCGGCCGTTCCCGCCCTGGTTCTGATCATGGCGCCCCTGGTGCCCTGGCTGCTGCGCCGCTGGTTCGCCCAGCGTCCACGCGGCAGGAAGATCTTCATCGGACTCGCCCTGTTCTGGTTCTTCGTCTGGTTCGCCCGAGGCTTCGTCGAACCCGTCAAGGAAGGCGTCAATCCACGCCAGACCTTGATGCAAGAGGTGGCCGATGCCACCGGCGGCGGTGAACTGGTGCTGACCAACTGGCGCGAAGGGCATTGGCTGTTCGCCCGCCAACCCCTGGTGCACTTCGGCGTGGATGCGCCGAACCAGGTCGACAAGGCCGTCGAATGGCTGCGCGGCCATCCCGGCAGCCATGCGCTGATCCAGGCCGCCGAGATGCCGCGCTGCTTCAAGCCGGACAAGGCGGATCGCGTCGGCGATGGCGACGACGAAGACTGGTACCTGGTGCAGGCCGACGCCGACAACGGCCAGTGCCACGACCCGACCGCCAACCCACAACCCTATCGCTTCGCCTGGAAGCAACCGCTCGACTGATGGACCCTGAACGGACTCCGGCCCCTCTCCTGGAGGGGCTCGCGGCCGGCGCTCGCCCGTATGACTGGAAGAACACCCATGAACAGTGCAGTTGAACACAACAAATACAACATCAAGCCAAGGCACAAACTGCGCACGCTCGGCCTCTTTGGCTTCGGCCTGACCGCCCTGGCGCTGGTTGGCGTGGCATCCGCCAACTTCCATTGGCATGAGCGGGCCTGGTTCTACGTCACCAGCAGCCTCAACGCCGATCAGTGGAAGAGCCGCAGCGTCTGGCTGCCGGACTATCGCGTGGACGTCGAGGCTCGGCCCGTCGCCGGAATCGACGATGACCTGTCGGCCATCGACTTCGCCCCGGACCGCAAGCGCCTGCTGGCAGTGACCAACGCCCCGCCGATCAAGCTGGTGGAAATGGACCGCGACGGCACCATCACCGCGCAGTACCCGATGAATGGTTTCGAGGATGTGGAAGGCCTGGCCTACATGGGTGACGGCCTGGTGGTGGTCACCGATGAAACCCAGCAGCAGCTGGTGTTCTTCCGCATGCCCGAACAGCCGGGACAGGCCATCGACAAGCAGGACAGCCAGACCCTGGCCCTTCCCCTCAAGTCCAGCGCCCACAACAAGGGCTTCGAAGGCGTGGCCTACGATCCCGCCCACGACCGCATCTTCGTCGCCAAGGAGCGCGACCCGCGCCAGCTCTACGCGATATCGGGCGTCAAGGCGAGCCTCGGCGGCAAGCTGCAGCTCAAGGTGGAAGACCTCAGCGACTGGATCGAGCGAAGCGTCTTCGCCACGGACATTTCCGACCTGCACTTCGACGCCAGAACCGGGCACCTGCTGGTGCTCAGCCATGAGTCCAGGCTGGTGATCGAACTGGGCGAGAACGGCGAGATGGTCAGCTTCCGCACCCTGCTCGGGCACTTCAGCGACCTGAAGAAGAGTGCGGGCCAGGCCGAAGGCCTGACCCTGGATGACGAAGGCACCCTGTATGTCGTGAGCGAACCGAACCTGTTCTACCGCTTCAGGAAGAACTGACCTCCAGCGTCTCGCCCAAGGTAACGGTCGACTCCGCCGGCGCCCGGCGATAGAGCAACAGACGGTAGCAGACCAGGCAGATCATCCAGTCGAACAGCAGGGTCCAGAGGTTGTGAGAGAGGAAATGCGCACCCTGCATCATGCGGCCGACGGAGAACACGCTACCTAGCACCAGGGCACCCACCAGGGCCGCCCTGGCCAGGCGCGGACGACGATCACGCAGGGCGAAGAACAGCGCCAGCAGGGAGAAGCCGGCCGAGGCGTGACCGCCGGGCCAGCAGCGGCCGGGTTTATCGACATAGGGGTGGTGGCCCAGCAACGGCGCGTAGGGTTCCACCCCGCCGAACTCGGTCAGGCTCCAGGGGCACTGCACGGCGGTGACCGCCTTCAGCGGCGTGACGATGGCGGTGGACAGCCCCAGGGCCAGCACCAGATAGCCCAGCGGTCGGCGCCATTGACGCAGTCGCTTGGCCAGCAGACTGGCGGCGAAGCCCGCCACCGCCAGCAGGCCGAGGAGGATCACGACTTGCTTGGCGCGGTCGTGCAGCACGTCTTCCAGGAAGAAGCTATGTCGGCCGATGAAGCCGGTTTGCGAATCGTAGAACAGGTGGGCCAGGGCGAAGTCCAGCCGGGGAGTATCCACCAGCAGCAGGAGGGCCATGGCCGCCAGCGGCAGACCACTCCAGAGCAGGAAGTTGAAGGGACGGGAAGGCGGCATCCAGAGGTCCTTTTACAGTGGGGGCACCGGCAGTCTGCCAGGCGGCGCGTGAGCAACTGGTAAAGGACTTGTGAAAAAACCATCAACGGCGCCTGGCCGCCGGACAGGGGGCAAGCTGTGCGCGTACTGATCATCGAAGACAACCGCGACATCCTCGCCAACGTGCTGGACTATCTCCAGCTCAAGGGTTACGGCGTCGATTGCGCCCAGGACGGCCTCAGTGGCCTGCACCTGGCCACCACGGAGCACTACGACCTCATCGTGCTGGACATCATGCTGCCCGGCATCGACGGCCTGCAGCTGTGCAACCGCCTGCGCCAGGACGCCCGGCGCGATACGCCGATCATCATGCTCACCGCCCGCGACACCCTCGAAGACCGCCTGGCCGGGCTGCGATCCGGCGCCGACGACTACCTGGTCAAGCCCTTCGCCCTTTCCGAGCTGGTGGCGCGCATCGAGGCCGTGGTGCGCCGCAGCCACGGCGGGCGCAAGAGCCGGCTGCAAGTGAGCGACCTCAGCTACGACCTGGATACCCTCCAGGCCGTCCGCTCCGGCCAGCCGCTGAAGCTCAACCCCATCGGCCACAAGCTGCTGACCATCCTGATGCGCAAGAGTCCGGGAGTAGTGCGCCGGGAGGTGCTGGAAGAAGCCCTCTGGGGCGACAACTGCCCGGACAGCGACGCCCTGCGCAGCCACATCCACCAGCTGCGCCAGGTACTGGACAAGCCCTTCGACAAGCCCCTGCTGCACACCATCCACGGCGTCGGCTATCGCTTGGCGGAGCTGGACGAGAAGAGCTGAACATCGCGCACCAGCCTGTAGGGTGGAAATCCCGGTAGCGGATTTCCACCAGGGCCCGGTACAGCGCCCAGGGTGGATAGAAAAGCGCTATCCACCCTACAGGGCGACCGCCAATTTCCGCCTAACCTGAAACCACTCAGGCAGCACCGACAGGACAGGGATATGCCCGCTTCCGCCACCGTTCACCGCATCCCGCGCACAGTCTGGGCCCTGGGTTTCGTCAGCCTGTTCATGGACCTGTCCTCCGAGCTGGTGCACAGCCTGCTGCCGCTGTTCCTGGTCGGCAGCCTCGGCGTGAGCATGGTCGCCGTCGGGCTGATCGAGGGGCTGGCCGAGGCCACGGCACTGATCGTCAGGGTCTTCTCCGGCGCCATCAGCGACTGGCTCGGCAAGCGCAAGGCGCTGCTGTTGTTCGGCTACGGCCTGGCGGCGCTGACCAAGCCGCTGTTCCCCCTTGCCGCCTCCGCCGAACAGGTGCTCGTCGCCCGCCTGCTGGACCGGGTCGGCAAGGGCATCCGCGGTGCGCCACGGGACGCCCTGGTGGCCGATGTCGCCCCGGTGGAAATCCGCGGCGCCTGCTTTGGCCTGCGCCAGGCCATGGACACCGTCGGTGCCTTTCTCGGTCCGCTGCTGGCCATCCTGCTGATGACGCTGCTGGCAGGCGATATCGGCCTGGTGCTCTGGTTCGCCGTGCTGCCGGCCCTGCTATCGGTGGGGCTGATCGTCGTCGGCGTGCAGGAACCCGCCGGCGCCCATCCGCCCCAGCGCCTGCGCTCGCCGATTCGTTTCCGCGCCTGGCGCAGCTTTCCAGCGGCCTACTGGTGGGTGGTGGGCCTGGGGGCGCTGTTCAGCCTGGCCCGTTTCAGCGAGGCCTTCCTGGTGCTGCGCGCGCAGGACGCCGGTTTCTCCACCACCTGGGTACCCCTGGTGATGGTGGTGATGGCGGGCTTCTACATGCTCTCGGCCTACCCTGCCGGCAAATGGTCCGATCGCGTCGGCCCGACCGGGCTCCTGGCCTGTTCCCTGGTGCTGCTGATCGTCGCCGACCTGCTGTTGGCGCGGGCCGATTCTCCCACCCTGCTGCTCGCCGGAGTGGCCTTCTGGGGCCTGCACATGGGGTTCAGCCAGGGCATCCTCGCCGCACTGGTGGCGCAAACCGCCCCAGCCGATCTCAAGGGCACCGCCTTCGGCCTGTTCAACCTGGCCAGCGGCGCCGCCCTGCTGCTCGCCAGCCTGATGGCGGGCTGGCTCTGGCAGAACCTGGGCGCCGCCAGTACCTTCCTCGCCGGAGCGTGCTTCTGTGTGGCGACGCTGGTGCTGCTGGCATTGCGGCGGCGCTGAGAGGATCGCGCCCAACGATTACGCCCGAATGTTGGGTTTCGCTGCGCTCTACGCCAACCTACCTCGGCACCCCACAGGAAAAGCGGATCGCAGCCTGCTCAATGCTTCTTGCGCAACGGCTCCAGCAAGGGTTTCAGCCCGTTGTGGTCGATTTCCTGCATCAGCATCAGCAGCCGCCCGATCTCGCCCTTGGGAAAACCCTCGCGGGCGAACCAGTTGAGGTAATGCCCGGGCAGATCGGCGAGCAGCCGGCCCTTGTACTTGCCGTAGGGCATTTCGCGGGTGACCAGGAGCAGCAGGTCTTCAGGATTCATCGGGCGGCCTTGTGAGCGATCGGACGAGGCGATTGTCGCAGAGCCCGGGCTCAGCCATCCACCGGCGCGCCGAGCAGGCCGAACTCGGCGGGCGCCTTGACGTAGAACAGCGTCACGCCTTCCTCGTCCAGCCGCTTGAGAAAGGCGTCGCACTCGGCTTCGGTGAGGGCCATGAGGATCAGCATCGGCTGATCGGCCATCTCGAAGAAATGGTGGGAGTGAAAATGCTTCGTGTGGCCGAACCCCTCGATACCAGACACCAGGGTGGCGCCGCGCAGGCCCATGTCCATGGCCAGGCCGACTATCCAGTCCGCCAGCATCTTGCCCTGGTGGCGGCGGTTCTGCTGGGTGTAGAGCGTGAGCTGATAACCCTTCATGGTTGCCCCTCCTGTCCTGTTCCAGCATGGCATCGGCAGCGCGACGCCGGACGCTTTGGCGATGGTCGGCGCCGCGCGGGACAAGCCGGGCAGGCTGGACGCGCGTGAAACCCGCTGGGCGTGGCGGCCTAGACGATCCCGCCGTTGACCCTGAGCGTCTGGCCATTGACCCAGGCGCCCTCGGGCCCGACCAGGAAAGCCACCAGGTTGGCGATGTCCTCGGGATTGCCCAGGCGCTCCAGAGGGGCCTGCTTGATCAGGCGCTCGACCAGCTCCGGCGGCTTGCCTTCGAGGAACAGATTGGTGGCCGTGGGCCCCGGCGCCACGCAGTTGACCGAGATGTTTCGTCCGCGCAGCTCACGGGCGAAGATGGCGCTCATGGTTTCCACGGCGGCCTTGGAGGCGGCATAGATGGCATAGCCCGGCAAGGCCATGTTCACCACGCTGCTGGACAGGTTGACGATGCGTCCACCTGAGCGCAGCCGCGTGGCGGCGAGCTTGAGGGTGTTGAAGGTGCCGCGGGTGTTGATGGCGAACAGGCGGTCGTATAGCGCCATATCGGTGGCGGCGAGGGGCACCAGGCCGGGCTGGATGACCCCGGCGTTGTTCACCAGGATATCGACGGCGCCGAACTCCACTTCCGTCTGGTCGAAGAGCACGGCGACCGCCACCGGGTCGCTGACATCGGCGAGCACCGGGTAGGCCCTCCCGCCGGCTCGTCGAATGTCCTCCACCACCTGTTCGGCTGCTTCCGGGCGCGAGGCGTAATTGACCACCACCTGGATTCCCTCGCTGGCCAGGCGCCGCGCGATGGCGGCGCCAATGCCCCGGGAGGCCCCGGTGACAATCGCGGTTCTGGCAGTTTCTGGCATGCGGTTCTCCCGAACAGGCCCTCGGGTCCGCGGCTGGTGCCGCTTGTGGGGCCTTTTCAGTGGTATAGCCGCAGTTGGCGCGGTGTGCGGGACCGGTTATCAGGCGCGATCGCTACCTGGTGGGGCGCAATCATGCGTGATCGGGTTGCAATGCAGCCAAGTAGGGTGGATCACGCTTCATCGATCCACCTTCGGAGGTGGCACGAACTCAGAAGGTGGAAAGAAAAAACGCTTTCCACCCTACATCCGGGAACTTGTTCCTGCGTTCGTTCATTCGCGGAGTGGCCTTTCGGATTCGCCTTACACCAACTCAGGCACCTGCACCTGGTGGGTTGCCGACCTGTAACTGACCGGGCTGAACAGGCGCGTCACCCCCAGCATCAGCACCACGCCCACCAGCAGCACCAGCCAGGCGGCGGTGAAGCCGCCGGTGAGTTCCCGCAGCCAGCCGCTGAGCCAGGGGGAGACAGCATTGATCAGGAACCCCACGCCTTGCACGAAGGCCGCCAACCGGCCGGCCTCGCGGGGGTCGCGGCGATGGTCGAGGGTCAGGATCAGGCTGAGGGCGAAGCAGGCGCCAAGGCCGAAGCCAACCAGCGCCACCCAGAGCGCGGCCGAGCCAAGCGGCGCCCAGATCAGGCCGCAGTAGCCCATCGCCTGGGCCAGCAGGCTCACCGCGAGCAGGGGTCGGCGGTCGGTACTGCGCTGGGCCAGGGCCGGCATGGTCAGCGCCGCCAGTACCTGGAAGATGGTCATGAAGGCCAGCAGCGAACCGCTGTGGGTCGGACTCCAGCCCAGCTGCTGATAGTAAGCCGGCAGCCAGGCCACCATGCTCATGTAGCCGCAGTTCACCAGGCCGAAGTACAGCGCCAGCAGCCAGGCGCGGCGGTTGCGCAGGAAGCTTTCCGCCCGGCCGGCAATCGCCGGCGCGGCGCTCGGCAAAGGGCGTGACAGCCAGAGCGACAGGGCCAGCAACGCCGGCACCAGCCACAGGCCAAGCCCCGCCTGCCAATGCTCGAACCGTTGGGCCAGTAGCGGGCTGAACAGTGCCGCCAGGCCGCCGCCACTCATCAGGGATGCCGAATACACGCCCATGGCGAGGGCCACCTTGCCTTCGAAGCGGCGCTTGATCACCGCCGGGAGCAGGGCCTGGATCAACGCCACCCCGGCGCCACCCAGCAAGGCGGTGGCCAGCAGCGGCCCGGCCTGGCCGCAGAGCAGCCGCGCCAGGCAGGCGCCCGCGATCAGCACAAGACCGAGGCCGATACCCCGCCGCTCGCCCAGTCCACCAAGGCGGCTGCTCAGGAGTGCCACCAGGCCCATGCAGACCACAGGAAGGGTGGTGAGCAGCGCAGCGGTCTGAAAGCCCATGCCGGTGGCATTGCGGATATCCCCCAGCAAGGGGCTGACCGAAGCGAGGATCGGCCGCAGGTTCAACCCCAGGACCACCAGCAACGCCCAGGCGCCAAGCTGTTCGAGTCGATCAGCGCGCCGCATGCAGGGCCTTCCAGCGGGCATAGATCTCGGTCATGACCGCTTGCGGCAGGTGTTGGATGTCCAGCTTCTGGTCCTCCAGCGGCAGGGCCATCTGCTGGTAGACGGCGGCGGTGGACAGGCCGAAGGGCTCGCCCTCGGCATTGGCCGCGGCGAACACCACGCGGCTGACGCCGCACAGGTGCATGGCCGCCAGGCACATGGGGCACGGCTGGCCGCTGGCGTAGATCACACAGCCATCCAGGCGCGGCCCCAGTTGCCGGCTGGCGGCGCGGATGGCCTGGAGTTCGGCGTGGCAGGTCGGGTCCTGGGTCAGGTGGATTTCGTTCACCGCGCGGGCCAGTACCTGGCCGTCGCGCACCAGCAGCGCGCCGAAGGGGCGGCCGCCCTGCTCCACGTTCTGCCGTGCCAGTTCCACGGCCTGTTGCAGATAATTGCGATCTTCAGACATCGGGTTGCTCCATCAATCAGCGGGCGCCGGCGGCACGCAGCTTGGCGGCAATCGCCTGCTGGCCGCGCTGCTCGGCGTGTTGCAAGGGGGTGACGCCGTCCTTGTCGGGCAGGTCGAGGTCGGCATCGGCGGCGATCAGCAGCTCGACGATGCGCTGGTGGGCCGGCCCGCCGTCGCCCAGCAGCACGGCCTCCAGCAGGCAGGTCCAGCCCAGCTTGTTGACGTGGTCGAGGTCGACGCCCGCGGCGATCAGGCTGCGCACCGTCTCCACATGGCCGCGTTCGCAGGCCGGAATCAATGCGGTGCCGCCGTAGCGGTTGGTGCTGCGCAGGTCGGCGCCGTGGGCCAGGGTCAGCTCGAGTATCCGCTGGTGGCCGCTGGCGCCGGCCAGCAGGTAGGCGCTGTCCTGGATACGGTTCTGCAGGTTGACGTCGGCGCCGGCGTCGATCAGGCGGCGCGCCACCTCCACTCGGTTGGCGGCGGTGGCCAACAGCAGCGGCGTATTGCCCTGGTCGTCCCGCACGTCCACTGGCACGCCCTGGGCCAGCATGTGCTCGACCGTGGCGAGATCGCCCTCCCCGGCCGCTTTCAGCAAGCGCTGAGCCGGGTCGCTGGCCAATGCCTGTCCGGCCAGGAGACCGCCAGCAAGCAACAGGCTGGAGAAGAGCAATGCTTTCACGGTTCGCCTCCGCATTCGGTCGAATGGGCGAAATTATGTCCGCCTGGTCAGGTATTCTGAAATTAAATATAACCATGCCTACCAGTGGACCTCGGAATACTCCCATGTTCGATCCCCTCCTCCTGCGCAGCTTCGTGGCGGTGGCCGATTGCGGCAACTTCACCCGCGCTGCCGAACGGCTGCACCTCACCCAGTCCACCGTCAGCCAGCAGTTGCGCCGGCTGGAGGAAAGCCTCGGCTGCCGCCTGCTGGACCGCAGCCAGCGCCAGGTGGTGGCCACGCCAGAAGGGGAACAGCTGTTGGGCTACGCCCGGCGCATCCTCGCCCTGCAGGAGGAAGCGGCCGAGGTACTGCGCCACCAGCCCGGCAGTGGCGTGCTGCGCCTCGGTGTGCCGGAGGACTTCGCCGCCGAGCGGTTGATGCCGGTCCTGGCGGAATTCTCCGCCGCCCACCCCGCCGTACGCCTCGAGGTGACCAGCGGCCTCAGCCCGGAACTGCTGCGCCTGTACCAGGGCGGCGAGTTCGACCTGCTACTGGTCAAGCGCATGGGCGATGGCGGCGACAGCCTGGCCTCATGGCCCGAGCCCCTGGGCTGGGTGGACAGCGCCAGCCGCCCGGCCTTTGGCCGCGAGCCGCTGCCGCTGGTGGTGTTCCCCAGCGGTGGCCTGTACCGCAACGAGATGCTCCATGGCCTGGACGTGCAGGGCCGGCGCTGGCGCATCGCCTATTCCAGCGCCAGCCTGGCCAGCGTGCGCGCGGCGGTGGCGGCGGGCCTCGGCGTCAGCCTGTTGCCGCTACGGGTGCTGGGGCCGGAGCACCGGTTGCTGGGAGAGCAAGAAGGATTGCCGGAGATCCAGGGGTTGCGGTTGGCGCTATATGGGCGGGCGGGATTGGGGAAAGCCGGTGACGAGTTGGTGGGAAGGTTGAAGGCTCTGTGCGGAGCTTGATGAATCGTTGTAGGGGCGAATTCATTCGCCAAGCAGGCCGAAGGTCTGCCCTGTGAACTCCAATTGGGGCAGCTGCGCCGCCCTTGGCGAATGAATTCGCCCCTACAAGGAAGATCCGCGCCCGGACGGATCGACGATCAGGGCAACTCTTCCGAATCCGAATCCACCTTCTCCAGTTGCCCCTGCTCCCAGCCCCCGCCCAGGGCGGCGATGAGCTGGACGCTGGTGGTCAGGCGGGTGCCCATCAGGGTCAGGACGGTGCGCTCGTTGTTCAGCGCGGTGGCCTGGTTGGTGACCACGCTGTTGTAGTCCACGGTGCCGGCGCGGTACTGGTTGGTGATCAGGCGCAGGGCCTCGCGGGCGGCGTCCAGGGCCTCCTGCTGCACCCCGCTTTCCTCTTCCAGCACGTCGAGCTGGACCATGTAGTCCTCGGCCTCGCGGAAGCCGTCGAGCACGGTCTGCCGGTAGACAGCCACGGTCTGGTCGTAGCTGGCTTCGGCCTGGGCCACCTGGGAGCGGATCAGGCCGCCGTCGAACAGGGTCATGGCGAATTCCGGGCCGATGGACCAGAAGCGGTTGGGCGTGGTGATCCAGTCGTGCAGGCTGCCGCTACGATAGCCGCCGGCGGCGCTCAGACTGAGGCTGGGGAAATAAGCCGATTTGGCCACGCCGATCTGGGCGTTGGCGGCCATCACGTCACGCTCGGCGGCGGCCACGTCCGGGCGCCGCTCCAGCAGCTGCGAGGGCAGCAGGGTCGGTATCGCGGGCAACGCTGGCACGCTATCGACCTCGGCGAGGCTGAACTGCGCGGGGGGCACGCCGACCAGCACGGCGATGGCGTTCTCGAGCTGGGCGCGCTGGAACTTGAGGTCGATGGCCTGGGCCTGGGTGCTCTTCAGCTGGGTGGTGGCCTGGGCCACGTCGGCGCGGGTGACGATGCCGGCCCTGTACTGGTTCTCGGTCAGGGTCAGGGCGCGCTGGTAGCCGGCTATGGTGGCTTCCAGCAGGCGCTTCTGGGCGTCCAGCACGCGCAGCTGCAGGTAGTTCTGCGCCAGCTCCGATTGCAGGCTGAGTTGCGCAGCGGCCAGGTCGGCGGCGCTGGCCTGCATGCTCGCGGTGTCGGTTTCCAGTTGCCGGCGCAGCTTGCCCCAGAGGTCGATTTCCCAGTTCACCCCGAGACTGGCGTCGTAGCTCTTGGAAATGCCGCCGCCCCCGGAGCTGGTCACGGTGGAACCGTCGGACAGGCGCACTGTGCTGCTGCCGCCGCCCTGCCCCGAGCGGGTCTTGCTGGTGGCAGCGGTCACCGAGGGGAAGAACGACGCGCGGGCGCCGCGGGCCAGAGCCTGGGCCTGGCGGTACTGGGCGACCGACTGGGCCAGGGTCTGGTTGGAAGTCTCCAGGCGCAGCTGCAGGTCATTGAGGGTGGCGTCGCCATAGAGCTCCCACCAGCGGCCGCGGTGCTCCAGGTCCGCCGGGCTGGCCAGGGTCCAGCCTTCGGCGTGCTTGAACTGCGCGGGCACCGTCTGCTCCGGGCGCTGGTAGTCCGGGCCGACGGCGCAGCCGCCGAGCAACAGGCCGACGAGGGCCAGGGCAACGGCGCGGCGCAGAGGGTTGAGGGCGGTGGCGGCAGTATTCATAGCGGTGTTTCCAGAGCGACGTCGGTGCGCATGCCGCGCCAGCGGTTGAAGCGGTGGCGCAGGCGGTCGAGGTAGAGGTAGACCACGGGGGTGGTGTAGAGGGTCAGCAACTGGCTCAGCACCAGGCCGCCGATGATGGCCAGGCCAAGCGGCTGGCGCATTTCCGCACCCTCCGTGCCGCCGATCAAGAGCGGTACGGCGCCGAGGATGGCGGCGATGGTGGTCATCAGGATCGGCCGCAGGCGCAGCAGGCACGCCCGGCGGATGGACTCGTCCGGGGACATGCCTTCCTGGCGCTCCAGTTGCAGGGCGAGGTCGATCATCATGATGGCGTTCTTCTTCACCACACCGATGAGCAGGAACAGGCCAAGCAGCGAGATCAGGCTGAACTCCCCGCCGGTGAGCAGGATCGCCAGCAGCGCGCCGACACCCGCCGACGGCAGTGTGGAGAGGATGGTCAGCGGGTGGATGTAGCTCTCGTAGAGGATGCCCAGCACCAGGTACACCAGCACCAGGGCGGCGAGGATCATCCAGGGCTGGTTCTGCTGGGTAGTCTTGAAGGCATCGGCGCTGCCGCCCATGCGCGCGATCACCGAGGTGGGCAGGCCGATGGCGGCCACCGCCTTCTCGATGGCGACGGTGGCCTGATCGAGGCTGACGCCCGGGGCGAGGTCGAAGGCGATGCTTTCGGCGGCGAACTGCCCCTCATGGTTGACCCGGTCTTCCTCCAGACTGCGCTCGTAGCGGGCGAAGCTGGAAAGCGGCACGCGTTGGCCGTCGGCGGTGATCAGCTGGACCTGCTTGAGGGTCTCGGGGTCACGGGCGTATTTCGGGTTGACCTCCATCACCACCTGGTACTGGTTCAGGGTGTCGTAGATGGTGGAGATCTGCCGCTGGCTGTAAGCGTTGTTCAGCGCAGCGCTGACCATGGCCATGTCCACGCCCAGGCGCTTGGCGGCGTCGCGGTCCACCTGCAGGGTGATCTGCTGGGCACCCTCGCCTTCGTTGGCGTCGATGGCGGTGAGCTCCGGCAGCGACTTCAGCGCTGCGGTGACTTTCGGGCCCCAGGTACGCAGGTCGGCGAGATCGCCGGACTGCAGCACGTACTCGTATTGCGAGCTGCGCTGCTCGCGACCGCCGCCGAACTGCAGGTCCTGGTCGGCCATCAGCATCAGCCGGCCGCCGGGCACCTTGGGCAGGTTGGCACGCAGCCGCTCGATGACCTTCTGCGCCGACACCCTGCGCTCCTTGATCGGCTTCAGGCGCACGATCATGAAAGCGTTGTTGATGCCGCCACTGCCGCCGATGAAGCCGGCCACGCTTTCCACCGCCGGGTCCTTGAGCACCGCGCGGCGGAAGGTTTCCATCTTCGGCTGCATCACGCTGAAGGACAGGCCGTCGTCGCCACGGATGAAGCCGATCAGTTGGCCGGTGTCCTGCTGCGGCAGGAAGGTCTTGGGCACCAGTACATAGAGGGCGACGTTGCAGGCGATGGTCAGCAGCAGGCTGGCCAGGGTCAGGCGCGGATGCCGCAGGGCCACGCCCAGGGTGCGGTCGTAGACGTCCACCATGCGCTTGTGCAGCGCTTCGCTCCAGCGTTGCAGGCGGCTGTCACGGTCCGGCACATGGGGCTTGAGCCAGCGCGCGCAGAGCATCGGCGTGAGTGTCAGGGACACCAGCAGCGAGACCAGGATGGCCACCGCCAGGGTCAGGGAGAACTCGCGGAACAGCCGGTCGATGATGCCGCCCATGAAGAGGATGGAAACGAACACCGCCACCAGCGAGAGGTTCATCGACAGCAGGGTGAAGCCTACTTCGCGGGTGCCCTGCAGCGCCGCCTTGAAGGGCGCCATGCCGTCGTTGATGTGCCGGGAGATGTTCTCCAGCACCACGATGGCGTCGTCCACCACCAGGCCGGCAGCGAGGATCAGCGCCATCAGTGAGAGCACGTTCAGCGAGAAGCCCATCAGGTACATCACGGCGAAGGTGCCCACCAGGGACACCGGCACCGCCAGCGCCGGGATCAGCGAGGCGCGCAGGTTGCCGAGGAACAGGTAGACGACGAGGATCACCAGGGCCACGGCGATCAGCAGGGTGCGTTCCGCTTCGTGCAGCGTGGCACGGATCACCGGCGAGCGGTCCATGGCCAGGTCCAGCTTGACGCTGCCCGGCAGCACCGCCTGCAGCGCCGGCAACTGCTGCTTGATGCTTTCGATGGTCTCGATGATGTTGGCGCCGGCCTGGCGGTTGATCACCAGCAACACCGCCGCATCGTCATTGAAGAAGCCACTGTTGTAGCGGTCTTCCACCGCGTCGCGGACCTTGGCCACATCGCCCAGGCGCAGGGCCGCGCCATCCTGGTAGCGGATGATCAGCGGCGTATAGTCGGCAGCCTTTTCCAACTGGTCGTTGGCGCCCACCTGCCAGTGGCGGCCGGCGTCTTCCACCGCGCCCTTGGGACGGCGCTGGTTGGCCGCGGCGATGGCGCTGCGCACGTCGTCCAGGGCGATGCCGTACTGGGTCAGCAGCTGCGGCTCCAGTTCCACCCGCACGGCCGGCAGGGAGCTGCCGCCGATCTGCACCTCACCCACCCCCTTAACCTGGGACAGGCTCTGGGCCAGGATGGTGGACGCCATGTCGTAGAGCTGGCCTTTCTCCAGCACGTCCGAGGTGAGCGACAGCACCATGATCGGCGCCTGGGACGGGTTGACCTTCTTGTAGGTGGGCATGCTGCGCATGCCACTGGGCAGCAGGTTGCGCGAGGCGTTGATGGCCGCCTGCACGTCACGGGCGGCGCCATTGATGTCGCGGTCCAGGTCGAACTGCACGATGATCCGCGTCGAGCCCTGGCTGGTGCGGCTGGTCATCTGGTTGATGCCGGCGATGGTGCCGAGGGACCGCTCCAGCGGCGTGGTGACGCTGGAGGCCATGATCTCCGGGCTGGCGCCGGGCAGGCTGGCCTGCACGGTGATCACCGGGAAATCCATCTGCGGCAGCGGCGACACCGGCAGCAGGCCGAAGCTGACGCTGCCCAGCAGCAGGATCGCCAGGCTCAGCAGCATGGTGGCCACCGGACGGCGGATGAAGGGGGCGGATAGATTCATGGCTGAAGCCAGCTCCAAGCTGCAAGCTTCAAGCTGCAAGAGAAGAGCAGGACCGCGTGGGCCTCACCGCGTACGCGGGGCCACTTGCAGCTTGTGGCTTGAAGCTTGCCGCTGACGCCCATCACACCACCTCCCCAGCGGCTGAGCGGCCCCAGCGCCTCGCCAATCGATCAAACGCGAGATAGATGACGGGCGTCGTGAACAGGGTCAGCACCTGGGACAGCAGCAGGCCGCCCACCATCACCAGGCCGAGCGGCTGGCGCAGTTCGGCGCCGGAGCCGGTGGCGAGCATCAGCGGGATGGCGCCGAACAGGGCCGCCAGGGTGGTCATCAGGATCGGCCGGAAGCGCAGCAGCGCCGCCTGGTAGATGGCCGCCTCCGGGCTCATGCCCTGGTTCCGCTCCGCCTCCAGGGCGAAGTCGATCATCATGATGGCGTTCTTCTTGACGATGCCAATCAAGAGGATGATGCCGATGATGGCGATCAGGCCCAGGTCGTTGCCGGTCAGCAGCAGCGCCAGCAAGGCGCCGACGCCCGCCGAGGGCAGCGTGGAGAGGATGGTCACCGGGTGGATGTAGCTCTCGTAGAGCACGCCCAGCACGATGTACATGGTCACCACGGCGGCGAGGATCAGCAGCAGGGTGCTGGACAGCGAGGCCTGGAAGGCCGCCGCCGCGCCCTGGAAGCGGGTCTGGATGCCCTCGGGCATGCCGATGTCCTGCTGCACCCGCTCGATCACCGCCACCGCCTCGCCCAGGGCAACGCCCGGCGCCAGGTTGAAGGACAGGGTCACGGCCGGGAACTGGCCGATATGGTTGATGGCCAGCTGGGTCTGGCGTTCCTCCACGCGGGCCAGGGCGGACAACGGCACCTGCCCGCCGTCGCGGTTGGCGACGTGGATCTGCTGCAGGGCCTGCGGGCCGATCACTTCGCCGGCGGCGGACTCCAGCACCACGCGGTACTGACTGGCCTGGGTGAAGATGGTGGAGATCTGCCGCTGGCCGAAGGCGTCGTAGAGCGCGTCGGTGATGGCGGAGATTTCCACGCCCAGGCGCCCGGCCATGTCGCGGTCGATGTTGAGGTAGACCTGCAGGCCTTTGTCCTGCAGGTCGCTGGCGACGTCCGACAGCTCCGGCTGCTGGCGCAGGGCGTCCACCAGCTTGCCGGTCCACTGGTTGAGCAGGTCGGCGTCCGGGGATTCCAGGCTGAACTGGAACTGGGTGCGGCTGACCCGGTCCTCGATGGTCAGGTCCTGCACCGGCTGCAGGTAGAGGCGGATGTCGCTCTGCTTGTCCAGTTCCGGTTGCAGGCGCTGGATCACCTCGCTGGCGGTGACGTCGCGCTCGCCGTGGGGTTTCAGGTTGATCAGCATGCGGCCGCTGTTGAGGGTGACGTTGTCGCCGTCGACGCCTATGTAGGAGGTCAGGCTGGCTACCGCCGGGTCCTTGAGGATCAGCGCGGCGACCTTCTGCTGGCGCTCGCTCATGGCGCGGAACGACACCGACTGCGGTGCCTCGGTGATGCCCTGGATGACGCCGGTGTCCTGCACCGGGAAGAAGCCCTTGGGCACCGCGAGATAGAGCACCACGGTAAGCACCAGGGTGCCCACGGCCACCAGCAGGGTCAGGCCCTGGTGCTTGAGCACCCAGGTCAGGCCACGGCCGTAGCGGGCGATCATGCCGTCGATGAAGTCGCCACTGGCCTTGTAGAAACCGCCCTCCTCGCCCGTTTTCTCGCGTTTGAGCAGGCGCGCGCACATCATCGGCGTGAGGGTCAGGGAGACCACCAGCGAGATCAGGATGGCCACCGCCAGGGTGATGGCGAACTCGCGGAACAGCCGGCCCACCACATCAGCCATGAACAGCAGCGGGATCAGCACGGCGATCAGCGAGAAGGTCAGGGAGATCAGGGTGAAGCCGATCTGCTTCGCCCCCTTGAGCGCGGCATTGAGCGGCGTCTCGCCCTCCTCCAGGTGACGGGAAATGTTCTCCAGCATGACGATGGCGTCGTCCACCACGAAGCCGGTGGCGATGGTCAGGGCCATCAGCGTCAGGTTGTTGATAGAGAAGCCGGCCAGGTACATCACCGCGAAGGTGCCCACCAGGGACAGCGGCACGGCGATGGACGGAATGATGGTGGCGCTCATCCGCCGCAGGAACAGGAAGGTCACCATCACCACCAGGGCGATGGCGAGGAACAGCTCGTGCCGCACATCGGTGATGGCGGCGCGGATGGTCTGGGTGCGGTCGGTGAGCACCACCACGTCCAGGCCCGCCGGCAGGTTGGCAGTGATCGCCGGCAGCAGCGCCTGGATCCGGTCCACCACCTCGATCACGTTGGCGCCGGGCTGGCGCTGGATGTTCAGCAGCACCGCCTCATTCTGGTTGGCCCAGGCGGCCAGGCGCTCGTTCTCGGCGCCATCGACTATCTCGGCGACGTCCTTCAGGCGCAGGGCGGCGCCGTTGTTGTAGGAGAGGATGAGGTTGGCGTACTCCTCGGCGGATTTCAGCTGGTCATTGGCGTCCAGCATGGAAACGCGGGTCGGGCCGTCGAAGTTGCCCTTGGGCTGGTTGACGTTGGAGGCGCCCACCAGGCTGCGCACGTCCGACAGGTTCAGGCCGTTGGCCGCCAGGGCCTCGGGGTTGACGCGGATGCGCACGGCCTGGCGCTGGCCACCGGCGATGCTGACCATGCCCACGCCGCTGATCTGCGCCAGTTTCTGCGCCATGCGGGTGTCCACCAGGTTGTGCAGCTTGGGCAGCGGCATGGTCCTGGAGCTGATGGCGAGCGTCAGCACCGGCGTGTCGGCGGGGTTGACCTTGTTGTACACCGGCGGCGCCGGCAGGTCCTTGGGCAGCAGGTTGGTGGCCGCGTTGATGGCCGCCTGCACCTCCTGTTCGGCCACGTCCAGCTCGATTTCCAGGCTGAAGCGCAAGGTGATGACCGAGGCCCCGCCGGAGCTGGTGGAGGACATCTGGGTCAGGCCCGGCATCTGGCCGAACTGGCGTTCCAGGGGCGCGGTGACCGCGCTGGTCATCACGTCCGGACTGGCGCCGGGATACAGGGTGAGGACGCGGATCGTCGGGTAGTCCACCTCCGGCAGCGCGGAGACCGGCAGCAGGCGGTAGGCGATCAGGCCGGCGAGAAGGATCGCCAGCATGCTCAGGGTGGTGGCGACCGGTCGCAGGATGAACAGGCGGGAGAGGTTCATACGCCGTCTTTCGCGTCCTGGGCTTCAGGCTTGACGCCCTGCAGCTGTTCGGTGGCCTGGGCGGGAACCTCCTCGGCGTCGTGCACCACTTCCACCTCGCTGCCATCGCGCAGGCGGTCGGTGCCTTCCAGTACCACCCGCTCGCCCGCTTGCAAGCCGCTCCTGACCACGGTGCGTTCGCCATCGTCCGGGCCGGTTTCCAGCTTGCGCACCTTCACCTTCTTCTCGCCGTCCAGCACGTAGGCGAAGGTGCCCTGGCTGCCGAACTGCACGGCGGCCGAGGGAATCAGCACGGCTTGCGGCAGCAGTTCCGCACGCAGGCGGATGTTGACGAACTGGTTGGGGAACAGCGTCTCGTCGTCGTTGGCGAAGCGCGCCTTCAGCTTGAGGGTGCCGGTGGTGGTGTCGATCTGGTTGTCCAGGCTCTGCAGCACGCCTTCGGCCTGCTTGACCTTGTCGCTGCGGTCCCAGGCTTCGACCACCAGGGGCTGGCCGGCGCGGAAGCGGCTGACCACCTCCGGCAGCTGGCCTTCAGGCAGGGTGAAGGCGACGCTGATGGGCCTGGTCTGGGTGATGACCACCAGCGGCGTGGTGTCGCCGCTGCTGACCAGGTTGCCCAGGTCCACCTGGCGCAGGCCGAGGCGGCCGGCGATGGGCGCGCGCACCTGGGTGAAGCCGAGGTTCAGCCCGGCCTCGGCCACCGCCGCCTCGTTGGTCTTGACGGTGCCGCGGTACTGGGCCACCAGGGCTTCCTGGGTGTCCAGGGTCTGCTTGGCGATGCTGTCCTCGGCGTAGAGGCCGCGATAGCGCGCCAGGTCGATCTCGGCGTTCTTCAGCTGGGCGCGGTTCTGCGCCAGGGTGCCTTCAGCCTGTTGCAGGGCGACCTGGTAAGGGCGCGGATCGATCAACGCCAGCAGGTCGCCGGCCTTGACCTGTTGCCCCTCTTCGAACTGCAGTTTGACCAGTTCGCCGTCGACGCGGCCGCGCACGTTCACCGTGTTCAGCGCGGTGACGGTGCCCAGGGCCTTGAGGTAGACCGGGAAGTCGCCCTGGGTGATGGTCGCCACGCGCACCGGCACCGGGCCGGAGAAGGCGCCGAAGCCCGGGCGGCCCGCGCCGCCCCTGCCACCCTGCTGGCCGGGCTTGGCAGCGGTTTCCGGCCAGAGCCACCAGATCAGAGCAAGGAGCGCCAGCAGCGCGATGGCGATGGTCAGCCAGTGGCGGACGGAACGGGATTTGGAGGTTTTCTCAGAGATAGGGGACATGATTCAGGTCGAGCTGTGCGAGAGCGTGAACGATAAGCAGTTGAAAGCAGGAGGCAAAGTCAATTTACCGGCTATTTACCTAGGGCTTACGCGCCTTACTATCCTTTTGAGTGGCGGGCGCTTTCCGGGCGCCGCCAACTGCGATGTCACCGACCAGGGGAAATTCCGTGTTCGAATGTTTCCGGCAACGATTCGCCGCCCTCACCACCCGCGCCGAATTCCACGCCCTGCGCGTCGTCCGCCAGACCGCCGAGCATACCCTGCTGCGCCGTGGCGTCGCCGAACCGCCATCGCTGGGCAATGACCTGGGCGCCATGCTCAGCGTGCGCCTGGCCGGCGTGGAAGCCTACGCCGCCACCGCCGATCTCAGCACGGCGGGCCTGCAGCAGGCGCTGGACCGGGCCGAGGCGCTGGCCCGGCAGATCGCCCGTTACGCCCTGGTGGACCAGAGCCGCCTGGAACCGCCCCGGAGCAGCGCCCGCTACCAGTCACCCGGGTTGGACCAGCCTTTTCCCAGCCTGGCCGAACGCTTCGAGCTGCTGGCCGAGGAATCGGCGCACATTCCCACCGACCCGCGCCTGGCCAGTTGGACCCTCTACATCGACACACAGCGCGCTGAACAGCTCTACCTCAACAGCGCCGGCGCCGAACAATGGCAGGACCTGCGCTTCACCTACCCCGGCATCAGCGTCACCGCCTTCGACGGCAACGACAGCCAGACCCGCAGCTTCGGTGGCTACCGCAGTGGCCAGCAAGGTGGCGGCGAAGTGCTCCAGCGCCTCGGCTTCGGCGGCGCGGCGGCACGGGTGGCGGACGAGGCGCTGCAATTGCTGCTGGCGCCCAATACCCCAAGCGACGTCACCGACCTGCTGCTGATGCCCGACCAGATGATGCTGCAGATCCATGAATCCATCGGCCACCCGCTGGAGCTGGACCGCATCCTCGGCGACGAGCGCAACTACGCCGGTACCAGCTTCATCGGCCTGGAAGACTTCGGCCACTACCGGTACGGCTCGGAACTGCTGAACATCAGCTTTGACCCTGGAATCCCCGAAGAGTTGGCCAGCTACAGTCACGATGACGACGGTACGCCTGCGCACAAGCAAATGCTCATCAAGGACGGTCTGCTGCTGCGCCCCCTGGGCGGCGCCCTGTCGCAACTGCGCAGCGGCCTGGCGGGGGTCGCCAACAGCCGGGCGAACAGCTGGAACCGCGCGCCCATCGACCGCATGGCCAATCTCAACCTGGAGCCGGGCGGCCAGAGCCTGGCCCAGCTGATCGGTGGCATCGAGCGCGGCGTGCTGATGAGCACCAACCGCTCCTGGTCGATCGACGATGCGCGCAACAAGTTCCAGTTCGGCTGCGAATGGGGCCGACTGATCGAGGACGGCGAGCTCAAGGGTGTGCTGAAGAACCCCAACTACCGGGGCGTGTCCGCCCACTTCTGGCGCAGCCTGGCGGCGGTGGGCGATGCCAGCACCGTCCAGGTGCATGGCACACCGTTCTGCGGCAAGGGCGAGCCCAACCAGGTGGTGCGCGTGGGCCATGCCTCACCGGCCTGCGTGTTCAGACAGGTGGAAGTCTTTGGAGGTGACCACTGATGGCCGACGCCGAATCCCGCTTCACCGCCCTGGCCGCAAGCCTGCGCGCCAGCCTGCAGCCAGGCGAGGACTTCAGCCTCTGGTACAGCGCCGAGGAGTCCGAGTTCATCCGTTTCAACCGCGCCCGGGTGCGCCAGGCCGGCCATGTCACCCAGGCCACCGGGCGCCTGCGGCTGTTTCGCGAGGAGCGCAGCGCGGAACTCGCCATCACCCTCAGCGGCGAGCTGGAAAGCGACCGCCAGCTCCTGGCCGATGGCCTGGTGCAGCTGCGGCTGGTCGTTGGCCAACTGCCGCCCGACCCTTACCTGCAACTGGAGCGTTCGGCCTGGCACCGGCGCTCGGCGGAGGTGACCAGCCTGCCCGACTGCGCCACGGTCCTGGCGGAAATCGACGCCGCCGCCAGCGGCCTCGACCTGGTGGGTATCTACGCCGCCGGGCCACTCTACCGTGGCTTTGCCAACAGCTTCGGTGCCTTCGGCTGGCACGCCGCCAATTGCTTCAATTTCGACTGGAGCCTGTTCCACGCCAACCAGCAGGCGGTGAAGGCGGACTACGCCGGCACCCGCTGGGATGCGGCCGAATTCGCCAACCGCTTCGCCAGCGCGCGCCAGCAGCTGGAGCACCTGGGCAAGCCTTTACGCCGCCTGCAGCCCGGCGACTACCGCGCCTACCTGGCGCCGGCGGCCATGGACGAAGTACTGGGAATGCTCGCCTGGGGCGGTTTTTCCGCCCGCGCCCTGGCCGACAAGGAAAGCCCGTTGCAGCGCCTGCGGGACGGCAGCGCCCGCTTCAGCCCCCTGCTGAACCTGGACGAGCAGGTGGCCGGCGCCCTGGCCCCGGCCTTCGGCCCGGAAGGCGCGCCGCGCAGCGACGTGGCCCTGGTGCGCGACGGCCAATTGGCCGGGCAGTTGGTCTACCCCCGCAGCGCTCGCGAATACGGCCTCGCCGCCAACTGCGCCGATGCCAACGAAGCCCCTCAATCGCTGGTGATGGGGGCCGGCGCCCTGCCCCTGGACCAGGTACTGCAACACCTGGGCACTGGCCTCTATATCGGCAACCTCTGGTACCTGAACTGGTCCGACCTGCCCGCCGCGCGCCTGACCGGCATGACCCGCTTCGCCACCTTCTGGGTAGAGGACGGCCAGATCCAGGCGCCGGTGGACAGCATGCGCTTCGACGACAGCCTGTTCAGCCTGCTCGGTGACCAGCTCGAAGCCCTGACCCTGGAGCGCCAGCTGAAGCTGTCCAGCAGCACCTACGGCGAACGCCAGACCCTGTCGGCGCTGCTGCCGGGGGCACTGGTGGGGAGGTTGAAATTGACGTTGTAGGTGGGGACAGGCACGGACATGCAAGGGTGGATAGCGCTTTTCTATCCACCATCGAGGCCGAGCAAGACACCGATGGTGGAAATCCCCAAAGGGATTTCCACCCTACGCGCCGATTGACATGAAATCTCCCACACAAAAAAGGGAGGCCCTCGGCCTCCCTTCTTCATTCCATCATCCCTTACAGGGTAGCGATGGCCGCCGCGTAGTCGGGCTCGTTGGCGATCTCGCCCACCAGCTCGCTGTGCAGGACCTTGTCGTTCTCGTCCAGCACCACCACGGCGCGGGCGGCTACGCCGACCAGCGGGCCGCTGGCGATGGCCACGCCGTAGTCCTTGAGGAAGTTGGCACCACGCATGGTGGACAGGTTCACCACGTTATCCAGGCCTTCGGCACCGCAGAAACGCTTCTGGGCGAACGGCAGGTCGGCGGAGATGCACAGCACCACGGTGTTGGGCAGCTTGCTGGCTTCGACGTTGAACTTGCGCACGGAGGTGGCGCAGGTGGGGGTGTCGATGCTCGGGAAAATGTTCAGCACCTTGCGCTTGCCGCTCAGGCTGGCCAGGGTCACATCGGACAGATCGCCACCGACCAGGCTGAATGCCGGTGCCTGCTGGCCTTTCTGCGGCAGCTGGCCATCGACGTTGATCGGATTGCCCTTGAGGGTTACTTGAGCCATTGCATGGGTCCTTGTTCTAGGTGGTGTTGCAGGAAAACGCCGAGTTAATCACGGGCCGCGGAAAATGTCCTGACTTTCGGGTCAGCCGGTGCGAGGAAAATTACGGGATGCTAGCCCATTCGATCATGGCCACGTAGCTACCCACCCTTGCATGGCAGAACTTCGTCCTGCTTGGCGACTGAAGTCGCCCCTACAGGGGTCGGCACAGCCTTGTAGGGGCGAATTCACTCGCCAAGGGCAGCGCAGCTGCCCATCTCCTAGAAATCCCGCTTGTAGAACAGGTCCAGGGAACTGGCCAGGCCGCTGGCCGCTTCCAGGTAAAGGCGCTTGGTCAGCTCGTAGCGCAGCGCCACCACGCTGGTGGAATCCACCACGCCGAGGCCATAGCGGATACTCAGGCGTTCGGTGATCTGCCCGACTGCGCCGTCGTCATCCAGCTGCAGGTCCTTTAGGCCGAGGCGCTGGGCCAGTTCGCTGGTCAGCGACGCGCTGCCGGACAGGCCCATGGCCAGCGCCGCGCGGCCCACGGCATTGTCATCGCTCTCGCTGTTCAGCGGGCGGCCGAGGATAAGGTAGGACAGCGCCTGCTCCTGACTCATGGCCGGGGTGGAGAAAACCTCGGTGGTGGGCTCGTCGGCGCGGCCATTCAGGCGCAGGCCGGCGATGACGTCGCCGACCGTGCGCACCGCCTCCACATCGAGGTAGGGCTGATCCAGCGGGCCAGCGAACAGCAGGCGCGCCCGGCGCAGGTCGAGGCGCTGGCCGTAGGCGCGGTAACGGCCCTTCTTCAGCACCAGTTCACCGCGGCCGGTGAGGTTGTCGCCCACCTTGAGATGGCCCTGAAGGTCCGCCGTCAGGCCAAAGCCGGAAAATTGCAGACGCTCCTGACCGACTTCCACATCCACGTCCATATCCATCTGCAATGGCTGCTGTTCCGCCTGCTGCTCGCCCACCACCCGGGCGTCCGGCGAGACCTTGACCGCCTGTGGCGGCAGCTCGCGGACCTTGATCTTGCCGCGCGGCACCAGCACCTTGCCGGCCACTGCCAGGCGCTCGCCGGCCAGGCCGATGCGCAGGTCCGGTGCCACTTCAAGGTTGGCGTAGGGCTCCACCACCAGCGGCAGGCGCGAGCCACGCAATGTCAGGTCGAGGTCCAGGCCCTGCGCCCAGGCCAGGCTGCCGGACAGACTGCCCTGCCCCTGCTCGCCGCTGCGCCACTGGCCGGACAGCTCCAGGCGCTCGCCGGCGATGCGGGCATCCAGGCCCAGGGCCTCGAAGTTCATCGGCAGGTCGCCACCGCCGATGCGACCGTTGGCGAGGCGCAGGTTGCCTAGAACGTAGGGCGACTGCAGGGTACCGCTGAGGCTGCCGCCCCCCTGCAAGCGGCCTTCCAGCTGCTCCACCTTGGGCACGAAGGGGCGCAACACTGTGAGGTCCAGCCCATCCAGGCGGAACTGGCCGGAGAGCGGCTTCTTCGCCGGGCGCGGGTCGATGTGCGCGTCCAGTTGCAACTGGCCGAGACCCTGGCCCTGGAAGCTCAGCTGGCTGTCGATGCGCTGCGGGCGCAGGGTGCTATCCAGCAGCAGGCGCTGGTAGGGGAAGTCGACCCAGCGGTCCTCCTCCTTCAGGCGCAGCACACCGCTGCCGGCGTCCAGCGTGATGCGTCCGTTGGGGCCACTGGCGGGAAGGTCGAGCTTGACGTCGGCATTGAGCTGGCCCTGCCAGGCGAAATCCTCCGGTAACCAGCGCGCCAGGCTGGCCAATGGGAAATCACGCAGGCGGTAGTCCAGCTTCGGTTCCGGCAGCAGGCGCTGCTCGCCGCCACAGAGGCTGGCCGGTCCGGAGCGCCAGCAATGGGCACCGAAATTGAGTTTGCCGTCGGCCAGGCGCTCCAGCTTCGCCGGGGCTTCCAGGCGCCAGTCCTGGCCGCCGGCCTGGATCTCACCCCGCGCCAACTGGCCGCGCCAGTTACCGCGATCCAGTTGGCCGCCCAGGGCCAGCAGCAGGTTCAACATCGGCCCCTTGAGGTTGAGTTCCAACTGCTGGCGCAGGCGATCGCCAGTGCCTTCAGCGGCAAGGGTGCCGAACTCGTTGCCGCCGGAGGCCAGGCCGTCCACCTGCAGCTGCACGCGACCACGCTGCGTCGCATCCAGTTGGGCATCCAGCTTGAGGCGGTCGAGCCGGTTGTCACCCTGCCCCATGCGTTCGCCGGTCAACGCCAGCTTGCCTTGCGGTGCCTGCAGGGTGCCGGCCAGGTCAAGGCGACCCTGGAGCTTGCCGAATAGCTTCGGCCAGAGCTGACCGAGACGGTTCAGGGCGAGATCGGCATGGCCGCTGAGTTTCTGGTCCAGGCGGACCTGGCCTTCGACCTTGTTGTCCCCCAGGCGCACCTGCAGGGTATTCAGGTCCCAGCGTTCGCCGGCGCCTGCTGCCTTGGCCTGGAGCACGGCCGCCTGGCCACGCAGCTGCCCCTTGAGGTCGAGGTCGGCATTCAGCTCCAGGCGCTGGTCACGCCAGGCGCCTTTGCTCTGCAGCTGGCCGGCCAATTTGCCCGGCAACTCGGCCAGCCAGTAGGAAGGGTCCAGATCGCTCACGGCCAACTGGCTGTCCCAGCCGACGCCATTGGCAAATTCGATCTTCACCTGGCCCTTCGCCCTGCCCTGCCCCGCCTTGAGTTGCAGGTCGGCGAGGGTGACGCTGGCAAGGTCGCCGGCTACCGGGCTGGCCAGGCTGAAATCGCCGGCCGGGCCCTTGAGGCTGGCGTCGAAGCGGCCCTGGTAACGTTCTTCGGCATAGCGCACGTCGGCGTCGAGCTGGTGCAACTCCACCGGCGGCGGTTGCTCCTGGGGGAACAACCGCTGCCAGGGGAACTCGCGCCATTGCAGGCGGCTGTCGATGGCCAGGGCCTGCTGCCAGTCGACCCGCCCCTGCAAGGCGAGGGTCTGCTGCGGCTCGCCAGTCAACTGCAATTGCTGGATATCCGCGCCTTTGGCGTCGACGCGGCCGGTAAGCCCCAGGGCCACCGTCCCGCCTTCTCCCGGCAGGCTGGCGTTGCCTTGCACGGCGTAACCCGCTTTGAGGTCACCCTTGGCGCTCAGCGTCAGTTGATTGAGGGTCAGGGTATCCGGCAGCTCGGCACTGGCCTTGAAGCCATCGGCGCGCAAGGTGGCGCTCGCCGGCAGGTTCTCCGCCAGCGGGCGCAGCTCGCCCTCCAGGCGGCCATTCAGATAGCCGCTGCTGTCCGCCTGGAGTTTGAGCACGTCCTGCAAATCGCCATTGGCGTTGAGCGCCAGCTTCCAGGGGACCTCCCCAGGCGCGGGCAGCTGCAGGCTGCCCTGCAGGGTCAGCGGCCAGCCGCCTTGCGGACGCAGGTTGCCCTGCAGCTCCAGGGCCAGGTCATCGCGACGCAGGCTGAGGCGCTCCACCTGGAGGCCGTCGGCCTGCCAGCGGGCTACCAGGTCCAGCTGCTGCATCTGGTCGTCGCCATCGAGAACGAAACGGCCGATGCGCACCTGGCCGAGCTGCAGGGCCAGCGGCAGCCGCAGCTCCGGCAGGCTGATGGGGCCTTCGTCTTCAGCAGGTTGTGATGGCGGCAGGTCGAGCCGAATGCGCTCGCTGGCCAGCTCGTCGATGCACAGGGTGCGGCGCAGCAGGCAGGCCGGCGACCAGTCCAGCAACGGTGCCTCCAGTTGCAGCGCGGTACCGTCCTGTTGCCAGGACAGCCGCGCGGCGCTCCAGCGGCCGCCGAGCTTGCCATTGAAGCCCTCCACCTCCAGGCCCGGTACCTGGCCAAGCAACCAGCGGCCGCCGGCTTCGCTGAACAGCAGGACGGCCGGGACCGCCACCAGGGCCAGGAGGATGACGGCCAGGCCCGACAGGCCGAACTTCAGCGCGCGCCTCACAGCTCCGGCCCCATGGAGAAATGGATACGGAAGCCGCCCGGATCATCCAGGGCCTTGGCCAGGTCGAGGCGGATCGGCCCCACCGGGGAGACCCAGCGCACGCCGAGGCCGGCGCCGGTCTTCATGGCGGCGCTGAGGGAATCCATGGCGTTGCCACGGTCGACGAAGGCCGCCAGGCGCCATTTTGCGGTGATCGGGAACTGGTACTCGGCACTGCCCACCAGCAGGTAGCGGCCACCGACCTTGTTGCCGTTGCTGTCTTCCGGGGACAGGGTCTGGTAGTCGTAGCCCCTCACGCTCTGGTCACCACCGGCGAAGAAGCGCAACGACGGCGGGATGGCGTCGAAATCGGTGGTGGCGATGCCGCCGGCCTGCACTCGCCCAAGCACACGATGGCCGCCAGGCAAGGTATAGAGCCCTTTGGCCATGGCGCTGGCGTAGGTGAAATCGGCATCGGAGAGAATGCCCTCCTTGGCGCCGCGCACATCGAACTGCAGCGAATAGCCGCGATTGGGGTCGAGCTTGTGGTCGCTGCGGGTCACGCCGTAGCTGATGCCGGGAATCAGGAAGTTGCTGCGGCCATCGTCGCTGCCATCGCCGAAATCGAAGGTCTCCTGCTCCCAGCGCAGGGAAACCACCCGCAGCCAGTCGCTGGGCAGCCTGGATTGCCACTGGCCGCCGATGGTGAAGCGGCGGCTGTCCACGTCCACCAGGTTTTCCCGTTGCAGGCCGCTGGAGAACCGCAGGGTGTCGGTGAGCGGCGGGTCCAGGGGGATTTCGTACCAGGTGCCGACGTTCTGGCGTACGGGGGAAACCTCGGTCTCGGCACCGAGGCGATGGCCCTGCGGGTTGATCCAGTGACGGGTCCAGTTGGCGCGGGCGCGCGGCCCCACGTCGGTGGAGAAGCCAACGCCCAGACCCACGGTGCGCGGCTGCACCGCCGCCAGCCTGACCTTCACCGGTATCACCCGGCCGCCGCCCTTCACCGGGCTGGCGTCCACCCGTACCTCGTCGAAATAGCCGCTGGCCTGGAGATTCTGGTTGAGCTTGGCGACCTGGTCGGAGTCGTAAGGCGTGTTGGCCGGGAACGGCACCAGTCGCGCCAACAGGTCCGGGTCGAAGGGGGTGTCGCCATCGAAACTGACGTCGCCCAGGCTGTAGCGCGGGCCGCTTTCGTAGACCAGCTCGATATCGGCAACGCCGGCGCGCGGGTCGATGTCCAGGCGCTGGCGGGTGAAATGGCCGTCGAAGAAGCCATAGCGCAGGGCCTGGTTCTGGATCAGCTTCTTGGCGTCGTCATAGGTGCTGTGATTGAGTTGGGCGCCCGTCTTCAGGGCCTTGCTCTCGGGCACCCGGAAAGACTTCAGCGCACCGGCTTCCCCTTCGATCCGCAGCGTGACGTTGCGCAAACGTACCGGCTCGCCGGGCACCACCAGCAGATGCAGGGACGGGTCCTTGCCGCCGTCGACGCGGCTGTCGATCTCGGCCTGGTAGTAGCCGAGGGCCTGTGCGGCCTGGCGCGCCTGCTCCTCGGCGGAGCGCCGAAAACGCCGCAGGGCCTCTTCGTTGCGATCGCCGAGCGCGCCGATATAGGCCTCGATATTGGCCTTCAGCGCCGCATTGGCAGGGTCGACCTTCACGTCCAGCGTGGCCTTGGCCAGCGCCAGGCCGCTCGTACAAAGCAGACCCAGCAGCAGCGGTCCGCGCAATCCATGGCAGAAATTCATGCGCGGCATGCTAACACGGCAACCCACCGCTTCCGCCGTAAATGCCTGTCAGCCGCTGGCGCGCATCACCGGACGCGGATTGGGGTGGAAGAACACATGTTCCACCAGCGGGCCCAAGGCCACCTCCCCCACCTCCTCGTAACCCTGGCGCTTGTAGAAATCCAGGTAGCGCACATTGCCCGTGTCCAGCACCACGCCCTGGGAGCTGTCGTCCTCGGCGCACCAGTTGTGCAGCGCCTCCAATAGCTGCTCGCCCAGGTGACGGCCCTGGAATTCCGGGTGGATGCCCAGCAATGGCAGCACGTGATACGGGCCGGGCGGCAGGCAGGCGAGCACGGCGTCGTGGTAGTCGAGGTAACGGCGGGTGCAGCGGAATCCGGTGGTCAGCAGCATGCGCAGGCGCCAGCCCCAGCTTTCGGTGATGTCCAGGCGACGCTGCGGTGGCGCGATCAGGGCGATCCCGACCAGCCGCTCCTCGATCAGCAGGCCGATGGCCGGCAGATCCTCCAGGAAGTGCTGCTGCACCAGTTCGCGCACCGTGGCACGCACCCGCTGGTCGTAGCCGGGTCGCTCGGCCTCGAACAGGTAGCCGAAGGTGGGTTCGTGGCGATAGGCGTGGTACAGCAGGGAGCGGGCTTCGCGGGCATAGCCGCCGTCCAGCATGCGCACCTCGACCGGCGCAGTGGGGATGTAACCAGGCATTCGCGGCACCTCATTTGTTATGGGTTGTCTCGGGCCAAGAAGGAAATTAGCACCAGATGTCCGGAGCGGCCACGCGACTGGCCCGACAGGCATCCTTGGGCTAGCATCCGCCTTTTCCCAGGATGCCTTCCGATGAAGATCGTTTCTTTCAATATCAACGGCCTGCGCGCGCGTCCCCACCAGTTGGAAGCGCTGATCGCCAAGCACCAGCCGGACGTGATCGGCCTGCAGGAAACCAAGGTCGCCGACGACCAGTTCCCGGAAGCGGAGATCCGCCAGCTCGGCTACCACGTTCACTATCACGGCCAGAAAGGCCACTACGGCGTCGCCCTGCTCTCCCGCCAGGAACCGCTGTCGCTTTCCAAGGGCTTCCCCGGCGACGGCGAGGACGCCCAGCGCCGCTTCATCTATGGCACCTTCGCCGACGCCCAGGGCAACCCGGTGACCGTGATGAACGGCTACTTCCCCCAAGGCGAGAACCGCGATCACCCAGTCAAGTTCCCCGCCAAGGAGCGTTTCTACGCCGACCTGCAGGTGCTGCTGGAAAACCAGTTCCAGCCTAGCCAACCGCTGGTGGTGATGGGCGACATCAATATCTCGCCGGAAGACTGTGATATCGGGATCGGCGAAGAAAACCGCAAGCGCTGGCTGAAGACCGGCAAGTGCAGCTTCCTCCCGGAAGAGCGCGAGTGGCTGGCCCGCCTGAAGAGCTGGGGCCTGGTGGACAGCTTCCGCCACCTCAACCCCGAGGTGAATGATCGCTTCAGCTGGTTCGACTACCGCAGCCGCGGCTTCGAGGACGAGCCCAAGCGCGGCCTGCGCATCGACGTGATCCTGGCCAGCCAGCCGCTGCAGGCCCGCCTCAAGGAGGCCGGCATCGACTACGAGCTGCGCGGAATGGAAAAACCGTCGGACCATGCGCCGATCTGGCTGGAACTGGCCTGATTCCCCGCTGCACTCCGCGCCCATGAAAAAGGCCCATCACTGATGGGCCTTTTTCAGTCATCGCCTGCTTCAGGCTTCCTTCACCTGCCGGGTCGCGCCGACCCGCATGATGGTCTCGATGGCCTTATCCAGCGTCGGCTCGGAGTCGTAGAGGTGGCTCCGGACGATGACCTCCTTGTTGGCCGCACGCAGCTTGAAGTAGTTCTTGCCGCACGAATCGATGCGCCGCACAAAGCGCTCCTCATGCACGCAGTTCTCGCGGAACAGGGCCATGGCCTCCTCCGCCGCGTCGCGGTCTTCATAGACACCAGTGTCCAGCAGGGTCTGCGCGTCGGCCGCCTTCAAACGCAGGCGCCAGCTGCCACCATTGTTCCTGCGCAGCTCGAACCAACCACTCATCACAACACTCCTTCACGGATTTCAGGGAATGCGCAAAGCGCTGGCTGAAAGCACCGCCGAATGGATGCATTCAGCAGCGGGCTACCCTACCCCGCCAGGAATTGCCGGGCTGTAGGAATGGACTTATCGAGCCGTAGGAGAAACCAATCAACTTTCAGGGAAATTTCACTGCCTAAGCTCAAAGCCTCGTGACAGAGCCTTTCTGTCATATCTCCGTCACCCTGCTGACTTAATCTCGCGGCTCCTTCCACCCCCCTCGAACAAGGTGTCTGCCCATGCCGCGCGCCATGACCGCCAGTGACAAGGATCTGTGGGGCCGCGCCCTCAGCATGTTGCTGCTCGGTTTCATCTGCTATGCCTTTCCCTGGTCGGTGTTCGCCGCCCTGCCCACCGCCGTCCTGCGCATCCAGGGCTCCAACACCATTGGCGCCAAACTGGGGCCGGCCCTGGTCAAGGGCATGATGGAAGAGCAAGGTCTGCGCGCCATTCACCAGTCGCCAGGGGACCGCGAGAACGAAGTGCACATCCTCGGTCTCGACGCCGAGGGCAAGGCCGTGCAGGTGGAACTGGCGGCCCATGGCTCGTCCACCGGCTTCGTCGCGCTCAAGGACGGCAGCGCCGACCTGGCCGCCTCCTCGCGTCCGATCAAGGATGCCGAAGCCCACGACCTGGCCGCCTTCGGCGACCTGCGCAGCCAGCACGCCGAACAGGTGATCGCCATCGACGGCCTGGCCATCATCCTGCACCCGGACAACCCGCTGCGCGCCCTGAGCACCGCGCAACTGGCCGCGGTATTCACCGGCGAGGTGAAGACCTGGGAAGAACTCGGTGGCAAGGGTGGCGCCATCCACCTCTATGCCCGCGATGACCAGTCCGGCACCTTTGACACCTTCAAGGAGCTGGTTCTGGCCCGCCAGGGCAAGAGCCTGGCAACCTCCGCCCAGCGCTTCGAGTCCAACGACAAGCTGTCCGCCGCCGTCAGTGGCGACCCGCAGGGCATAGGCTTCGTCGGCCTGGCCTCGATCAACCAGGCCCGCGCCCTGGCCATCGCCGACGGCGACTCCCAGGCCATGCTGCCGGAGACCGAGCTGATCGCCACCGAAGACTATCCGCTGTCACGCCGGCTCTTCTTCTATGTGAAGCCGGGCGAACAGAACCGCTGGGCCAAGGCCCTGGTGCAGTTCGCCCAGAGCCCGCGGGGCCAGGCGATCGTCGACAAAAACGGCTTCGTCGCCCAGCAGATCCAGGCGATCAAGGTCCAGGCACAGCAGGACATGCCACCGAGCTATCGCGAACTCGCCACCAATGCCCAGCGCCTGTCGGTGAACTTCCGCTTCCAGGAAGGCAACGCCAATCTCGACAACAAGGCCCTGCGCGATGTGCAGCGGGTGCTGGACTACCTGAAGCAGACCGGAAAGCTGGAGCAGAAGGCGGTGCTGGTGGGCTTCGGCGATCCCAAGGCAGACCCGCAGCGCGCCGCGCTGCTGTCCAAGCTGCGCGCCATGGCGGTGCGCCGCGAACTGGCCAAGGGCGGCGTGAACCTGCGTGAGGTCACCGGCCTCGGCGATGAACTGCCGGTGGCGGCCAACACGGCCGAAGAAGGGCGAATTCGCAATCGCCGCGTGGAAGTCTGGGTGTACTGACCCGCGACTCCGATCCTGGAACTGTCGCGCGGGCTCAACCCCGCGCCAATTCCTACAGGTGCGCCATACGCACCGGGTTCGATGCCTGCGCCTGACGCCGGGTTCGCGGACATCCCTGTCTGGTGCGCGCGGCGCACCCTACGGCCGGGCTACCGGCTCCGGGTGCGGGATCGCACCTGTCCTTCCGGATCAGGAAGGGCAACGATTTGTTACACCGGCCCCGTATCTCCATGTCCTGACCAGCGGTTAGGCTTCCTTCTGTGACGCCGGGCCCCTCTGACGGCTTGCCAGCCGCCATGTCGGAGTCACCTTTCTATAACGACAGAAGGAGGGGCTCATGGCAGCTCTACATGCTTTTCTCACCGCCGACTTCCTCGGCACTGCCACGTGGTTGTGGCTCGTGTTCCTCGGCATCGTCCTCGCCCTGCTGGTCTTCGACCTCGGGGTACTGCACCGCGACCAGCACGAAATCGAGATGCGCGAAAGCCTGCTGCTCTACGGCGGCTACTTCAGCGTGGGCGTGCTGTTCGGTGTCTGGGTCTGGTTCGAGCTGGGTGCGCAGAGCGCCCTGGAGTTCTATACGGGCTTCCTGATTGAACAGTCGTTGTCGATGGACAACGTCTTCGTCATGGCCATGATCTTCGGCTTCTTCGCCATCCCCCGCCGTTACCAACACCGCGTGCTGTTCTGGGGCATCCTCGGCGTGGTGGTGCTGCGGGCCATCATGATCGGCCTGGGCAGCGCCCTGGTGAAGGAGTTCGACTGGATCCTCTACGTCTTCGGCGCGTTCCTGCTGTTCACCGGCGTGAAGATGCTCTTCGCCCGGGAAGAGTCCCATCCGGACCTGGCGCAGAACCCGGTGCTGAAGTTCGTCCGCCGGCATATCCGGGTCACCGACGACCTGCATGGCGCGCACTTCTTCGTACGCCTGAAGCAGGCCGGCCAGAGCAAGCCCCTGCTCTACGCCACCCCGCTGTTCCTGGCCCTGGTGCTGATCGAGCTGGCCGACCTGGTGTTCGCGGTGGACAGCGTCCCGGCGATCTTCGCCATCACCCAGGACCCCTTCATCGTCTACACCTCGAACATCTTCGCCATCCTCGGCCTGCGCGCCCTCTACTTCGCCCTGGCGGCTCTGATGCACCGCTTCGTCTACCTGAAGTACGCCCTGGCCCTGGTGCTGATCTTCATTGGCGGCAAGATTTTCCTGCACGGACTCATCGGCAAGATTCCCCCGGTGCTATCCCTTGGCGTAACCTTCGGCCTACTTGCCGGCGGTGTGATTCTCTCCTTGTTGAAGACCCGCGACCGCCCGGCCCGGAGCACGGGAGATCTGAGGAAAGATGGCTGAAGTACGGATCGAGCCCTTCGAAAAAGACGGCTGGACCTTCTGGCGCGTACGCCTTGGCCGGCGCGCGCTGACCTTCCACGAAGAACTGGCCGCCCGCGCCTTCGCGGCGCAGCTGCACCTGCGGGTGAGGTGGTTACGCGAGACAGAAGCACTCAAGCAGGAGTAGGCACAACCTGTAGGGTGGACATCGCTTTTCATGTCCACCGAGGGATGCGCCGGCTACTCCGATGGTGGATGTAAAGAGCGACATCCACCCTACGAATCTGTGCCCCCGGCCCTTTCCAAAGGCAGAGGGGAGAAAACGAAAAAGGCCCGCACATGCGGGCCTTTTACATGGGCGCGGGTCACTGACCGCTGCGCAGTGCTTACTTCGGCATGTACTTGCCGATCTCGTACTTGCCGATGGCCGCGCGGTGCACTTCGTCCGGGCCGTCGGCCAGACGCAGGGTGCGCTGCATGGCGTACATGTAGGCCAGCGGGAAGTCATTGGAGACACCGGCGCCGCCGTGGATCTGGATGGCACGGTCGATCACCCGCAGAGCGACGTTGGGCGCCACCACCTTGATCTGGGCGATCTCGCTCTTGGCCACCTTGTTGCCCGCGGTGTCCATCATGTAGGCCGCCTTCAGGGTCAGCAGGCGGGCCATATCGATCTCCATCCGCGAGTCGGCGATCTTGTCGATGTTGCCGCCCAGGCGCGCCAGGGGCTTGCCGAAGGCGGTGCGGCTGACGGCGCGCTTGCACATCAGTTCCAAGGCACGCTCGGCCATGCCGATGGAGCGCATGCAGTGGTGGATGCGACCCGGGCCGAGGCGGCCCTGGGCGATCTCGAAGCCACGGCCCTCGCCCAGCAGCACGTTCTCATAGGGCACCCGCACGTTCTCGAAGACCACCTCGGCATGGCCATGAGGGGCGTCGTCGTAGCCGAACACCGGCAGCGGACGAAGGATCTTCACACCGGGTGCGTCGGTGGGCACCAGGATCATCGAGTGCTGCTGGTGGCGCGGCGCATCGGGGTTGGACAGGCCCATGAAGATCATCACCTTGCAGCGCGGATCGCAGGCGCCGGAGGTCCACCACTTGCGGCCATTGATCACCCACTCGTCACCCTGGCGCACGGCGCGGGCTTCCATGTTGGTGGCATCGGACGAGGCCACGCCCGGCTCGGTCATGGCGAAGGCGGAGCGGATCTCGCCACGCAGCAGCGGCTCCAGCCAGCGGCGCTTCTGCTCTTCATTGGCATAGCGCACCAGCACTTCCATATTGCCGGTATCCGGCGCGGAGCAGTTGAAAGGCTCCGGGCCCAGCAGGGAGCGGCCCATGATCTCGGCCAGCGGTGCGTACTCCATGTTGGTCAGGCCCGCGCCGTATTCGGATTCCGGCAGGAACAGGTTCCACAACCCCTCGGCCTTCGCCTTGGCCTTGAGCTCTTCCATGATCGCGGTGGGCTGCCAGCGGTCGCCCTCGGCAACCTGCTGCTCGAATACCGGCTCGGCCGGGTAGACATAGGCGTCCATGAATGCGGTGACGCGTTCACGCAGTTCCTGGACCTTCGGGGAATAGGCGAAATCCATGCGGGGCTACCTTTTGCGGGGCTATTGGTGAGGTCTGGTAAGGATGCTAGAACAGGGCGTAAGATTTCCCTAACCTATTTTCACCATGTATGAACATTCATCACCGATATATGATCCGCTGATAAGAACAACTTCGAGGAGCACGCCCGGCATGAATCTGAACAAGGTAGACCTCAATCTCTTCATCGTCTTCGACGCCATCTACACCGAGGCCAACCTCACCCGCGCCGGCCAGATCGTCGGCATCACCCAGCCCGCCGTTTCCAACGCCCTCGCCCGCCTGCGCGAGACCTTCAACGATCCGCTGTTCGTGCGCACCGCCCAGGGCATGGTGCCGACGCCCATGGCGCAGAACATCATCGGACCGGTGCGCAACGCCCTGCAGCTGCTGCGGGTGTCCGTGCAGGAAAGCCGCACCTTCAACCCGGCCCAGGCGAACAAGACCTACCGCATCAGCATGACCGACCTCACCGAGACGGTGATCCTGCCGCTGCTGTTCCAGCGTCTGCGCCGTCTGGCGCCAACGGTGCAGATCGAGAGCTTCCTGGCCAAGCGCCGGGAAACCACCAAGGAACTGGCCGCCGGCCGCCTGGACTTTGCCGTGGACGCGCCGCTGAACACCGACCCCCAGGTGCGCCACGTCAAGCTGATGGAAGACCGCTACGTCTGCGCCATGCGCCGCGGCCACCCACTGGCCAAGGACAAGATCACCCTGGACGAGTACCTGTCGCTGTCCCACATCCAGATTTCCAGTCGCCGCAGTGGCCTGGGCTATGTGGACCTGTCACTGGGCAAGATGGGCTTCCAGCGCAAGGTGACCCTGCGCTCGCAGCATTACCTGATGGCCTCCACCGTGCTGCACAGCACCGACATGGCCATCACCGTGCCCGAGCGCTTCGCCCGTCGCCATGACCTGCACTTCGTGGACCTGCCGGTGCACGACGTGCCCGCCCTGGAAACCCACCTCTACTGGCACGAAAGCACCGACCAGGACCCGGCCAACCGCTGGATGCGCGAGCAGATCATCGAGATCTGCCAGCAGGTGACGGCGCAGGAGCAGAAGGAAAGGGCTTGAACTACTGGGGGCTGAAACCTGTAGGGGCGAATTCATTCGCCAAGGGCAGCGCGGCTGCCCCTTCGAGGCCGACGGGCAGACCTTCGGCCTGCTTGGCGAATGAATTCGCCCCTACAACGGAAGGGCCCTGGGGCAGTCCCTTCCGAATTTAACGCCCGAACTCCGGCTTGCGCTTCTCGATAAAGGCGCCCATGCCTTCCTTCTGGTCCGGGGTGGCGAACACCGCCTGGAACATCCGCCGCTCGAAGCGCAATCCCTCGCCCAGCGAACCTTCGTCCACCCGGTTCACGCATTCCTTGAGCATCAGCACCGCCGTGCGCGATTGCGCGGCGATGCGGCTGGCGCTGTCCATCGCTTCATCCAGCAGCTCTGCCGCCGGTACCACCCGCGCCACCACACCACTGCGCTCCGCCTCGGCGGCGTCCATGGTGCGGCCGCTGAGGAGCATTTCCATGGCCTTGGCACGCCCCACCAGGCGGGTCAGGCGCTGGACGCCGCCGGCGCCGGGGATCACCCCCAGCTTCACTTCCGGCAGGCCGAAACGGGCGTTGTCGGCGGCGATGATGAAGTCGCACATCAGCGCCAGTTCGAAACCGCCACCCAGGGCGTGACCGGCCACGGCGGCGATGATCGGCTTGCGCCGCTGCGCCACGCGGTCCCAGCGGCCGAGGAAGTCGTCCAGGTAGGTGCCGGGGAAGCACAGCGGCGCCATTTCCTTCACGTCGGCGCCGGCGGCGAAGGCCTTGGCCGATCCGGTGATCAGCACGCAGCCGATGGCGGGGTCGCGCTCGAAGCCGTCGAGCACCTGGTTCAGCTCGTCGATGAGCTGGCTGTTGATGGCGTTGAGCGCCTCGGGGCGATTGAGGGTGACCAGGCCGACAGCGCCGGCCTGCTCCACCAGCAGGGTCTGGTAGGTCATATCGAATTCCTGAAGAGAAAGGGAGGTCGGCCCTGTGGGCCGATTGGCGAATGAATTCGCCCCTACAGTGAGAGCAGGTCTGTGTAGGGGCGAATTCATTCGCCAAGGGCTGCGCAGCAGCCCCAACCGATCAGAGGTTCCGCGCGATCACCATGCGCTGTACGTCCGAGGTGCCTTCGTAGATCTGGCACACGCGCACGTCGCGGTAGATGCGCTCCACCGGGAAGTCTTTGAGGTAGCCATAGCCGCCCAGGGTCTGGATCGCCGCCGAGCAGACCTTCTCGGCCATTTCCGAGGCGAACAGCTTGGCCATGGACGCCTCGGTCAGGCACGGCATGCCGGCTTCCCGCAGGCTGGCGGCGTGGTGGACCATCTGCCGCGCCACGGCGATCTGGGTAGCCATGTCGGCGAGGCGGAAGGCCACCGCCTGATGCTCGATGATCGCCTTGCCGAAGGTCTTGCGCTCATGGGCGTAGTCCCGCGCCGCTTCGAAGGCCGCGCGAGCCATGCCGACCGACTGCGCGGCAATGCCGATGCGCCCGCCCTCCAGGTTGGACAGGGCGATGCGGTAGCCGTCGCCCTCCTCGCCCAGGCGCAGGGACGCCGGGATGCGCACGTCGTCCAGCTGGATCTGACAGGTATCGGACGCATGCTGGCCAAGCTTGTCCTCCACCCGCACCACTTGGTAGCCGGGGGTGTCGGTGGGGACGATGAAGGCGCTGATGCCCTTCTTGCCGGCTTGCGGGTCGGTGACGGCGAAGACGATCACCATCCCCGCATGGCTGCCGGAGGTGATGAACTGCTTGGCACCGTTCAGCACATAGTGGTCGCCATCGCGACGGGCGCGGGTGCGCAGGTCGCTGGCGTCGGAGCCGGCCTGGGGCTCGGTGAGGGCGAAGGCGCCGATCATGCTGCCCTCGGCCAGGGGACGGAGGAAGCGCTGCTTCTGCTCCTCGCTGCCGTACTTGAGGATGGGCATGCAGCCCACCGAGTTGTGCACGCTCATGATGGTAGAGCAGGCGCCGTCGCCGGCGGCGATCTCCTCCAGGGCCATGGCATAGGCCAGGTGGCCGGTGGCCGCGCCACCCCACTCTTCCGGCACCAGCATGCCGAGGAAGCCCAGTTGGGCCATCTCGCGCAGGGCCTCGGCCGGGAAGCGATGTTCGCGGTCCCAGGCCTCGGCGAAGGGTTTCAGCCGCTCCTGGGCGAACTGCCGGGCCATGTCGCGGATCTGGATTTCGTCTTCGTTCGGGATCATCGCTCGTTCCTCAGCCCATGCGCTCGATGGCAACCGCAGTGGCCTCGCCGCCACCGATGCACACCGACGCCACGCCGCGCTTCAGGTCGTACTGCTGCAACGCGCTGAGCAGGGTCACCAGCACCCGCGCGCCGGAGGCGCCGATGGGGTGGCCCAGGGCGCAGGCGCCGCCGTGGACGTTGAGCTTGTCGTGGGAGATGTCCAGGTCACGCATCGCGACCATGGGCACCACGGCGAAGGCTTCGTTGATCTCGAACAGGTCCACGTCGCCCAGGCTCCAGCCGGTACGCGCCAGCAGGCGCTGAATCGAGCCCACCGGCGCGGTGGTGAAGAGGTTCGGCGCCCCGGCGTAGGACGAGTGGCCGGCGATGCGCGCCAGGGGCGTCAGGCCGCGCTTCTCCGCCTCGGAGAGGCGCATCAGCAGTAGCGACGCGGCGCCATCGGAAATGGAGCTGGAGTTGGCCGCAGTGACGGTGCCGCCTTCGCGGAAGGCCGGTTTCAGGGTGGGGATCTTGTCCAGACGTGCCTTCGGCGGCTGTTCGTCCTGGGCGATGGTCACCAGCTCGCGGCCGGACTTCGCTTCCACCGATACGATTTCGGCGGCGAAGCGGCCGTCGGCCATGGCCTTCTGCGCGCGGGTCAGGGAGGCGATGGCGAAGGCGTCCTGCTGCTCGCGGGTAAAGCCGTAGGCCTGGGCGCAGTCTTCGGCGAAGGTGCCCATCAGGCGGCCCTTGTCGTAGGCGTCTTCCAGGCCGTCGAGGAACATGTGGTCGAGCACCTTGCCGTGGCCCATGCGGTAGCCGGAACGGGCGCGTTCCAGCAGGTAGGGGGCGTTGGACATGCTTTCCATGCCGCCAGCCAGCACCACATCGGCGCTGCCGGCCAGCAGCAGGTCATGGCCGAGCATCACGGTTTTCATGCCCGAGCCGCACATCTTGTTCACCGTGGAGCAGACCACGCCCTGGGGCAGGCCCGCGCCGAGGGCGGACTGGCGGGCCGGGGCCTGGCCCTGGCCGGCCTGCAGCACGCAGCCCATGATGACCTCGTCCACGACATCGCCCGGCACTCCGGCGCGCTCCAGCACGGCGCGATTGGCGGCGGCGCCCAGTTGCGCGGCGGTCATGTCCTTGAAGTCGCCGAGGAAACCGCCCATGGGGGTGCGGGCGGCACTGACGATAACGATGGGATCTTTGTTCATGGCGTTCTCCTTACTTGGCGGCCATGCGGATGGCGCCGTCGAGGCGGATCACTTCGCCGTTGAGCATGGTGTTCTCGACGATATGGCGAACCAGCGCGGCGTATTCGGCGGGTCGACCGAGGCGCGGCGGGAAGGGCACAGCGGCGCCGAGGGAATCGCGGACTTCCTGGGGCATACCGGCCATCATCGGCGTCTCGAAGATACCGGGGGCGATGCACATCACGCGGATGCCGGAGCGGGCCAGCTCGCGGGCGATGGGCAGGGTCATGCCGACCACGCCGCTCTTGGACGCGGAATAGGCCGCCTGGCCGATCTGCCCATCGAAGGCCGCCACCGAAGCGGTGTTGATGATCACGCCACGCTCGCCCTCTTCGTTGGGCGCCCCCTGGGCCATGGCTTCGGCGGCCAGGCGCAGCATGTTGAAGCTGCCCACCAGGTTGATGCTGATGGTCCGGGCGAAGCTGTCCAGGCCGTGTGCGCCGTTGCGGCCAATGACCTTCTCGGCGGGCGCCACACCGGCGCAGTTGACCAGCCCGTGCAAGCCGCCGAAGGCGTCCAGGGCGGCGGCAACCGCCGCGCGGCCATCTTCTTCGCGGGTGATGTCAGCCTTGACGAAGCGGGCATTGGCGCCCAGTTCCTCGGCCCGGGCGGCGCCGGCCTCGGCATTGATGTCCACCAGCACCACCTTGCCGCCCTGCCCCACCAGTTCACGGGCGGTGGCCAGGCCCAGGCCGGAGCTGCCGCCGGTGACCAGGAAAACGGAATTCTCGATACGCACGTTCTTACTCCTTCGGATCAATGAGCGGCGGCCGCCTGGGCCTTGGCGATCTCCTGGTTGCGCAGGAGGAAGCGCTGGATCTTGCCGCTCGGGGTCTTGGGCAATTCCGCGACGAACTCGATTTCGCGCGGATAGGAATGGGCGGACAGGCGCTTGCGCACGTATTGCTGCAGCGCTTCGGCCAGTTCGGCATTGGCATCAAAGCCGGCATGCAATACGACGAAGGCCTTGACCAGTTCGGTGCGCTCCGGGTCGGGCTTGCCGATCACCGCAGCCTCGATCACGGCCGGATGCTCGATCAACGCGCTTTCCACATCGAACGGGCCGACCCGGTAGCCGGAGGTGGTGATCACATCATCGGCACGGCCGACGAAGCTGATGCTGCCGTCGTCGTTCAGCTCCACGGTGTCACCACTCAGATAGTAGTCACCGACGAATGCCTTGGTGGCCATGCCCTGATAACCGGGGAACCAGAACAGCGGCGAGCGCGGCATGTCCAGGGCCAGGATGCCGGGCTGGCCGGCGGGCAGTTCCTGGTGTCGTTCGTCCAGCACCACCACCCGGTGGCCGGGCATGGCGAAGCCGGCGGCGCCCAGGCGCACCGGGTGCTCCAGGGCATGGTGGTTGCACAGCACCATGCCCAGCTCGGTCTGGCCATAGTGGTCATGGATGGTGCAGCCCAGGCCCTCGGCGAACCAGCGGATCACCTCCGGGGTCAGCGGTTCGCCGGCGCTGCTGACGGCGCGCAACTGGCCCTTGATGGCCCCTTCCACCTCGTCACGGGCGGCCAGCAGCAGGCGGTAGGCGGTGGGCGAACCGGCCAGGTTGGTGATGCCGTACTCGCGGATGATCCGGCAGGTGCTCTCGACGCTGAACGAGCCTTCGTAGAAGGTGGTGGCGTGTCCCAGGGCCAGCGGGCCGGTGACGGCGTAGTAGAGGCCGTAGGCCCAGCCCGGATCGGCCAGGTTCCAGAAGTTGTCTTCCGGCCGCAGGTCCACCGCGTCACGCATGTAGCTGACGAAGGCGACTATGGCCTTGAGCGGAACCGCCAGCGGCTTGGCCAGGCCCGTGGTACCGGAAGTGAACATCAGCAGGAAGGGGTCGGAGGCCTTGCGCATGACCGGCTCGAAGCTGGCCGGTTGGCGCTCCAGCTCGGTCCAGAAATCGTCTCCCACGGTCAAAACCGGCGGTGCGTCTTCCACCTCATCCAGCTTGGCGCGATTGGTGAGGTCGGTGACCACCAGCTTGGAGCCGGCGCCCTTGACCCGGTGTTCGATGGCCTTGGGCCCGAAGGCGGTGAACAGCGGCTGGTAGACGGCCCCGATGCGCCAGGTGCCGAGGATGGTGATCAGCAGCTCCGGAGTACGCGGCAGCAGGCCCGAGACACAATCGCCAGGACCGATGCCACGAGCCTGCAGGTGGTTGGCGAAGCGCGCGGCGGCTTCCTTCAGTTGGGCGAAGGTCCAGATGGCGCGCTCACCGTTACGCCCTTCCCAGACCAGGGCAACGCGCCCCGGCTCGGCATGGCGGTCGCAGCATTCGACGCAAGCGTTGAGGGCGGTGAGCTCACCGTTCAGGGTGGTTGAAGCGGCACTGGCGTAATCGAACTCGCGGGCAGCGGTGAAGTAATCGCGCATCGGGTGGGCTCCGGGCTTGTTTTTGTTGGAGTACCGCGATGGTCGCGCCGACGGGGGGTAGCGGCAATGTCGAAAGGCATCAACCTGGGTGAGCGAAATTGACAGGGGCAGACTGCTCTTCGTGGGGGCGAATTCATTCGCCAAGGGCAGCGCAGCTGCCCCATGAAGGCCCAGAGGGCAGGACTGCGTCCTGCCAAGCGATTGAAATCGCCCCCACAGGAAAAGCAGGGGCAGCCCTGCGGCCTGCTTGGCGAATGAATTCGCCCCTACAGGAAAAACGGCCCTGCAGGCTGAGCCCGGGCAGGCGCCTCAGCCCGATTCGGGATGAATCAACGCCCGGTATTGCCCCGGCGTCGAGCCGGTCCATTTCTTGAACGCCTTGTAGAAGGCGCTGGTGTCGGCGAAGCCCAGCTCGAAGGCCAGCTCGGTGAAATTGCCCTCGCCACTGTCCAGACGGGCGATGGCCAGGTCGCGGCGCACCTGGTCCTTCAGCCCCTGGTAGGACTGCCCTTCCAGGGACAGCTTGCGGCGCAGGGTGGAAGGCGCCATGTAGAAGTGGCCGGACAGCGCCTCCACGTCGGGCCAGCGCTCGGGCTTGAGGCTGCGCAGGTAGGCCTTGATCCGCGCGGCGAGGCTCTGCGGGTCCCGATAGCGCACCAGGATGTTCGCCGGCAGGCCGCCAAGGAAACGCTTGAGGTCGCGCTGGCTGCGGCGCACCGGCAGCTCCAGGCAATCGGCATTGAACAGCAGGCGGCTCTGGGGACGGGAGAAGCGCAGGTTGGTACTGAACATCACCCGGTAGTCCTCGATGTAGTCCGGCACCGCGCAGCGCAGGTCGACGCCGAGGATGGGAATGCGCCGCCCGGCCAGCCAACACAGCAGGCCGTGGATCATCAGCCACAGGGTGAAGTAGCTGAAGGCACGGCATTGCTGGCCCTCGGGTTCGCCCAGGGCGATTTCCGCCAGCCCGCCGCGCCGCTCCAGGTGCGGCGAGAGACCGTCGAACACCAGGTCGAAGAAGCGCAGCATCACCTCCAGCGCCGCCCCCACCGTGGGCTCCTTCGCCGCGGCGCGGGTCATGTAGGCGAAGCTGCCGTACTTCATCCGCCGCGGGTTCATGCCGAAGAACTCGTCGTCCATGGCCTGCGCGATCAGGAGCCAGAGCTGACCGTAGTGCTGCGAGGACACTCGCCCATAGGGCTTGGCCAACAGCTCGGCGGAAATGCCGGCGCGCTCCAGCAACCCGGAAGCGTCGAAGCCCCGCTGGCGCAATTCCAGCAGGGCTTCCTGGACGAGGCGGACGGAGATGGTGCCTTTCTCGGTGGACGTGCCTGTCATGGGCTCCCTTGGGTAGCAACGTCGGATGAAGCGCTCATTGTAGGGGCGAATTCATTCGCCAAGCAGGGCGCAGCCCTGCTCTTTTAAGTCCCATGGGGCAGCTGCGCTGCCCTTGGCGAATGAATTCGCCCCTACAGGAGATCGACCGCCCCCACCCCCCGCTACCGGATCGCCGTCACCTTGTCGTCTTTCGGCGGAGTCAGCTCCTCGATACTGATTTCGCGCATGCGGAACTTCTGGATCTTGCCGGTCACCGTCATCGGGAAGGCATCCACGAAGCGGAAGTGGCGCGGCACCTTGAAGTGGGCGATGCGCTCCTTGGCCCAGGCGCGCAGCTCGTCCTCGGAGGCGGTGTGGCCGGGGTGGAACTTGATCCAGGCGACGATCTCTTCGCCGTACTTGTTGCAGGGAATGCCGATCACCTGCACGTCGGCCACCGCCGGATGGGTGAAGAAGAATTCCTCCAGCTCGCGCGGATAGATGTTCTCGCCGCCACGGATGATCATGTCCTTGCTGCGGCCGACGATGCAGACATAGCCATTTTCGTCCATGGAGGCGAGGTCGCCGGTGTGCATCCAGCGACCCGGGTCGATGGAGTCCGTGGTGGCCTGGGGATTGTTCCAGTAGCCCAGCATCACGCTGTAACCACGGGTGCAGAGTTCGCCGATCTGGCCGCGCGGGACGATGCGGCCCTCGGCGTCGACGATCTTGCTTTCCAGGTGCGGCTGGGTGCGGCCGACGGTGGTCACGCGCAGTTCCAGCTCGTCGTCCGGACCGGTCTGCAGGGACACCGGGCTGGTCTCGGTCATGCCATAGGCGATCTGCACTTCGCTCATGTGCATCTCGCTGATCACCCGGCGCATCACTTCGATCGGGCAGGTGGCGCCGGCCATGATGCCGGTGCGCAGGCTGGACAGGTCGAATTCATTGCGCTGCGGGTGGTCCAGCTCGGCGATGAACATGGTGGGCACGCCGTAGAGGGCGGTGGCCTTTTCCTCGGCCACCGCGCGCAGGGTGGTCAGCGGGTCGAAGGCATCGCCCGGGTAGATCATGGTGGAGCCGTGGGTCATGCAGCCCAGGTTGCCCATCACCATGCCGAAGCAGTGGTACAGCGGCACCGGGATCACCAGCCGATCCTGCTCGGTCAGGCCCAGGCTCTCGCCGACCATGTAGCCGTTGTTGAGGATGTTGTAGTGGCTGAGGGTGGCACCCTTGGGGAAGCCGGTGGTGCCGGAGGTGTACTGGATGTTGATGGGGTCGTCGAACTGCAGGCCGGCCTGGCGCTCGGCCAGGGCCTCGGCGCTCACCTCCCCCGCTTTTTCCTGGAGGATGGCCCAGGGCAGGAAGCCGGCCGGCGGGTTGGCGGCCAGGCTGACCACGCCGCGCAGCTCCGGCAGCTTCTCGCAGGACAGCGCGCCTGGCTCGGCAGTAGCCAGCTCCGGCACCAGGCCGAGGAGCATGGCGTGGTAGTCGGAAGTCTTGAAGGCGTCGGCGCAGATCACCCAGCGGCAGCCGGACTGCTTGAGCGCGTATTCCAGTTCGTTGCTGCGGTAGGCCGGGTTGATGTTGACCAGGATGGCGCCGATCTTGGCGCTGGCGAACTGGGTGATGCACCACTCGGCGCAGTTCGGCGCCCAGATACCCAGGCGGTCACCACTGTTCAGGCCCAGGGCGAGCAAGGCACGGGCATGGCGGTCCACCGCCTCGGCCAGCTCCTTCCAGCTGTAGCGCAGACCCTGGTGCCGAACCACCAGCGCTTCGCGCTCGGGGAACTTGGCAACCGTGGCATCGAATGCCGCGCCTATGGTCATGGCGAGCAGGTCCTTGTCCTGCCGCCCCCGGGTGTAGCTCTGGTGATTCATGGCTTTCCCTTCTTGTGCTTGTACTGGGATACAGCTGTGAATGACGTAATCGGCTTTATTTACCTTTACGTAAACGTCAAGGTAAATAAAGCCTGCTTTCCTGTCTAGTGACCCGTTGGTCGAAGATCGGGTTCTGTGGGGGCGACTTCAGTGTAGGGGCGAATTCATTCGCCAAGCAGGCCGCAGGTCTGCCCTGCGACCTTGAAAGGGGGCAGCTGCGCCGCCCTTGGCGAATGAATTCGCCCCTACAACAGAGCATTGCCCCCACAAGGGAGCCCAAGCGGGCCCCCATTTTTACCTCACGAACACCTGCGTCGTGGTGATCGCCATGTCCCCGCCCGGCAGCTTGATGTTCTTGATCTTCTCCAGGCTGTCCGGATCGAACACCGCGATGTCGTTGAAGGTGCCGGCCAGGTACAGCTTGCTGCCCTTGGTGTTGAAGGCCACGCAGTAGTAGGAGTGATCCAGGTTGGCCGCCTTGATCAGCTTCTGTTCCTTGATGTCGTACTTGGCCAGGCGGTTGAGCACGCCGAACATCTGGTTCGGGTCCTTCGGCGAACGCAGGCCGGTGAAGTAGAGCTCGGTCAGCGGCGCGAAGTCCTGCACGGTGCTCTTGCCGGTCTTCAGGTCGATGCTGACGTAGCCATAGATGAAGTCGGCGGTGGCCAGGTCCTGCTTCTCGTCCTTGAACTTGGCCGTGGTGTAGAGCATGGAGAACTCGTGGTACGGCGTCTGGTGCGGCCAGAAATACAGCACATCCGGCGCGCTGTAGAGCGGCCGCTGCCAGTTGCGGCCGGGCACCGCCACCTCGTACTTGCCGGTCTTCACGTCCATCTTGTAGATGTCCGGCCCGGCGACGAAGAGGCTGCCGTCATCCGCGGCCCGCATCAGGTAGACCTGCCGTGGCATCGGGAAGCTGCGCACCGGCTTGGCGTCGAGACCCGCGCTGGTGTCGTAGACCTCCAGGCGCGGCGGCTTGACCACGTAGTGGTCACTCCGCATTTCGGTCGGGTTGACCGTGGTGTAGAGCTCCTTGCCGTCCGGGCTCAGGGCGAAGGAGAACATCGAGCGCGCCTTCTCCCCCGGCTTCTGCGACAGCTTGGCGTGGAACACCGTCTTGCAGCCATCCAGGTCGATGCCGTAGAGGTCGCCGAAGTGGTTGTTGAGGATGAAGGCGGTCTTGTTATCCGGCGCCATCATCGCGGTGCCGGGACCGAAGGCATCGGGCAGGCGGCAGGTCTTGTACAGGCTGTCGGTGGCCAGATCCACCACGTGCAGGTTGTTCGGGTAGTTGGTGGCGATCATGTATTCGTGACCGGCCTTCAGCGCCGGGCCGGCTGCATCAGCGGCCCAGGCATTGGCACCCAGTGCGAATCCGGCGACGGCGGTCGCCAGGCTGGCGATGGCTTTGAGTTTCATGCGGTTATCCCTCTTGTTCTTCTCGCCGGTCATTTGTCTTTCGGGAATACGGTGCCGAGGTTGCGCCAGTCGTCCATGGAGTTGGTCGCCTGGGCGTTCCAGTCCTGGTAGGTGCTCATCATGTCGGGCACCTGGGCCGGCCACCAGCAAGGGTCGGAGCAGCCGTAGAGGTCGGCTTCCATCGGCTGGCAGAGGGAGGCGACGCCGCCGAAGGCATCCACTTCCCAGCCCGGGTCGGTGGTGGCAGTGCAACCGGCCACCGCGCTCATGGCCATGACTTCCTCGATGCGATCTTCGGCTGCGGCTTTTTCGAGCATTTGCGCTTTGTTGTTGAGCGGCTTCAGATGTTTCATGTCAGTGCGCCTTCCGCGGAGAGATGTAGCTGCTGATGAAGGCCGGGTTGACGGCCATGATGCGGCTGTAGACCTCGATACCGAAGTCCACCCAGTCGCGCATCAGCTCGCAGTAGTGATAGGTCGGGTGAGTGGGGTCGCCGTAGCGGGCGTAGCTCTCGTGATAGCAGCCGCCGGAGCACAGGTTGCGGATGCGGCAGCTGTCGCAGCCGGTACCGGAACGGTCCAGGCGCTGGGAGAGGAAGTCGTTGAGCTCGACCTGCTTCACCCCGCTGTGCACGTTGCCGAAGGTGGGCAGGCTGGAACCGGTGAAACGGTGGCAGAGGTTCAGCTCGCCCTTGTGGTCCACCGCCAGCATCTTCAGGCCGGCACCGCAGGGCAGCGCCTTCTTGTGGCCTTCGTGGATGTCGGTGATCAGCTGGTGCAGGTTGGAGAAACCGATGTTGCGGTGCTCCAGCGCAGCCTCCAGGTAGCGCCGGCCGAGGGCCTTCATGTTGGCGAAGACCTCCACCAGCTCTTCGCTGGTGAGGTTGAAGTCCGCCATGTCACCGGAGGTGACCGGGGCGAAACCGACTTCGGCGAAGCCCAGCTCGTTGAACAGGTGGTTCCAGATGGTCTCGATATCGGTGATGCCACGGGTCAGGGTCACCCGCGCGCCCACCGGGCGGCTGCGGTAGCGCGACAGCAACAGATCCACCTTGCGCCGCACCACGTCATAGGTGCCCTGCCCGCCCACGGTGATGCGGTTGCGGTCGTGCACCGTCTTCGGCCCGTCGATGCTGATCGACAGCCCGAAGCGATGGGCGTTGAGGTAGTCGATGAGCTCTTCGGTGAGCAGCGTGGCGTTGGTGGTCATGATGAACTCCACCTGCTTGCCTTCCTCGGCAAAGCGACGCTCGCAGTAATCCACCATGTGCTCGATCAGCGGCCGGTTGGAGAGCGGCTCGCCGCCGAAGAACACCACGCTGTAGCGTTGCTCGTCGGGGGACTCGCGCAGCAGCATCTCCACCGAGGCCTCGGCGGTTTCCGCGCCCATCTTCTTGCCCGCCGAGGGCTTGTCCAGGTCTTCCTTGTAGCAGTAGGTGCAGCTCAGGTTGCAGCCGGTGTTGACGTTCAGCACCACGGTGTTGAGCGCGGTGCGCTCCACCTTGCTGATGCCGATTTCCGGCGTCAGCGGTGAGCCATCGCTGACCACTTCCAGCGCGATCAGCTCGCGCAGGGTTTCATTGACTTCCTGCCCGGCGAAACGCCCGGCCAGGCGTTGCACCAGATCCTCGGACGAGCAGCTCTGCTGACGCAGCGCGTCGATGATGCCGCCGGTGACTTCGTCAGCGGCGAACAGCGAACTGCTCGGGATATGGAACAGCATGCGGTCGGCATCCACCCGCACTTCGTGCAGATTGCGTTCGACCAGATTCAAGATTGCGCCCATGGCGACCTCCCGGAATTCTTCCCAATCGTCGTTGCGAATCCGGGCGGAGCGCTGCTCCGCCCGAGCCACGGCCGGTCAAGGCAGCGGCGGGTTGTTCCAGCGCTGTACGGTGACGATCAGGTGGCCTTCGCCCTTCTGGCCACCCTCTTCCAGCTGGGCGATCACCTTCAGGTTGCCGGCGTTGTTGGTCATCATCTTGCGTTCCGGGTTCGGGCCGGCGCCGCCGGGGACGAAGACGCCGTCCTTCTGCATCTGGCCTGCGAACTTCACGTCCTGGTCTTCCTTGGCGCGCTCGTCGAAGGGCTCCACCGACCACTTCGCCGGCAGGTAACCGATGCGGTACGACTGACCATCGGCGCCCATGCCCCAGGCCTCGGCCTCGAAGCGGCCCTGCACCTTGGGTGTCGAGCCGCCGTTCTCACCGACACGGGCGATGGAGAATTCGGGCACCACCTTCACTACGCTGATGTCCTTGTACACCGCGAAGTCGACACCCTTGAGCGAACCCAGGGCCACGCCCCGCACACCCGGAGCGGCATCGGCGGCGGCCTTGACCTTGACGCGGACCTGCTTCGGCGTGACTTCGAGCACCTTCACCACTTCGACGCCCGGGCCGAAGTCCGGGGTGCCGGACAGGCCGCTGCCCACCAGGGTCAACTCGGCTTCGCTGCCCGCCTTGAGGTAGGCCGGCTGCACGGCCAGCAGCCTGGCGTTGCCTTCCTTCGCGGCGCTGAAGTCCAGGCCGCGCTCGTCATGTTCGGCTTCGAACATGCGGCCCTTCATCTCGCCATTCAGGGCGGCGAAGACCTGGCGCAAGTTCTGCTCGCCGATCTTCACGTTGCCGCGCCACTCGTAGCCGTTATAGAGAATCGCCGAGCCACTGCCGCTGAAGGGCGTACCGTCGGCGTACTGACCCTTCACATCCACCTTGAAGGTGTCGCCTTTGTCGGCGGTCACGGTCATCACGCCACGCACATCACCCTTGGTGAGCATGTGGCCGCTGAAGCTCCACTGCCCCGGCAGCGCGTCCGCCTTGGGCTTGGCCTTCTGCCAGTCGGCCCAGGCCTGGTTCTCCAGGGGGAAGCGCTTGGCCAGTTCCGGCACCATTTCCTTGAGGGCGAGGTCCAGCCAGTCGCGATCGCGGGCCTGGGCCTGGTATTCGAGGGACGGCCACTGGCCGAGGTGGAAGTTGACCAGGTGTTCCCACTCTTTGGCGGGACGGCGCTGCAGGGCAACACGGGCGCCCGAGTGGCAGCGGCCGCACATCTGGCCGAGCTGGTCGTCGAAGTGCTCGACCGTATTCAGGCGACGCTCCATGGCGTAGCGCACGCCATCGGTCTCGCTGGGGGCCAGGCCCTGCTTGTCGGCGAGGTACTTGACCAGGGTACGGCGGTCGGCGTCGCTGATCTGGAGGCCGTGCATCACCTGCATGCGCCCGATGCTCATCAGCCAGCCCTCGGGGGTCTTGCGCTGGTGGCTGATGCGGCTATAGGAATCGTTGCCCTCGGGGATGTGGCAACCCATGCACTTGGATTTGAGGAGGGCCGGCCCCTCCTCTGCTGCATGAGCCTGGGCGAACATCAGGGACGCCATGGCCAGTGCCAGGGTGCCCGCGTGCTGCCGGAGTCGAGTCGTCTTCAAGGTCAGACCTCCACGGTGTTGTTCTTATGATTTGCACCCGTCGCGGAACAGGTGCAGCTGTCACGGCAAATACATATTGTGTGCCATGCCGATGAAAGTCCTTTCTTAACAACGACTTAGCCTGAAAAATCAAGCTTGGCGGGGGTGCTGGCGAAGAAGCCGGGCGTCTAATTTCGCGACGGACTGTTCCAACCTGAGACTCGGCCGCACAGCACGCCATAAAGGTAGACGCCGCGACTGTTCCAGGCCTGTCTCAACCCGTCTCAAACTGCAACAGAGCGACATCGGGCGATCACCGGGATCACCGCCTAAATCCCTTTAAAATCATTGGTTTATTCATCCTTTACAGCCTTGGCATGGGGGTTGCGAAAGCGCTGTACAACTTCAATGAACAGAGGCTTCCCCCATGCTTGTCGACCTGCCCGTCCTCCCCCAGACCAAAGCCTTCCTCAACCGCAAGCTGAAGATGCTGATCGGTGCGCAATGGCAGGACGCCGCCAGCGGCAACACCATGAGCTTCCGCAACCCGGCCACCGGCGAAATCCTCGGTGAAGTCCCCTCCGCCACCGTTGAGGACGTCGATCGCGCCGTGCAGGCCGCCCGCCAGGCCTTCGACGATTCGCCCTGGAGCCGCATGCGTCCGCGCGAACGGCAGAACCTCTTGTGGCGCCTGGCTGACCTGATGGAGCGCGACGCCCAGGAGCTGGCCGAACTGGAATGCCTGAACAACGGCAAGAGCGCCGCCGTGGCCCAGGTGATGGACGTGCAGCTGGCCATCGACTTCCTGCGCTACATGGCCGGCTGGGCCACCAAGATCGAAGGCAGCACCGTCGATCCGTCGCTGCCGCTGATGCCCAATGACCAGTTCCACGGCTATATCCGCCGCGAGGCGGTGGGCGTGGTGGGCGCCATCGTCGCCTGGAACTTCCCCCTGCTGCTGGCCTGCTGGAAGCTGGGTCCGGCGCTGGCCACCGGCTGCACCGTGGTGCTCAAGCCCGCCGACGAAACCCCGCTGACCGCCCTCAAGCTGGCCGACCTGGTGCTGGAAGCCGGATACCCGGCCGGGGTGTTCAACGTGGTCACCGGCACCGGCCTGAACGCCGGCGTCGCCCTCACCCGCCATCCGGGCGTGGACAAGCTGACCTTCACCGGCTCCACCGAGGTCGGCAAGCAGATCGGCAAGGCGGCCATGGACAACATGACCCGAGTGACCCTGGAACTGGGCGGCAAGTCGCCCACCATCGTCATGCCCGACGCCAACCTGCAGGAGGCCGCCGCCGGCGCTGCCACCGCGATCTTCTTCAACCAGGGCCAGGTGTGCTGCGCCGGCTCGCGCCTCTATGTCCACCGCAAGCACTTCGATAATGTGATCGCCGACATCGCCGGTATCGCAAACGGCATGAAACTGGGCAACGGCCTGGACCCAAGCGTACAGATGGGCCCGCTGATCTCCGCCAAGCAGCAGGACCGCGTCACCGGCTACATCGAGCTCGGCCGCGAACTGGGCGCCACCATCGCCTGCGGCGGCGAGGGCTTCGGCCCCGGCTACTTCGTCAAGCCCACCGTGATCGTCGACGTCGACCAGCAGCACCGTCTGGTGCAGGAAGAAATCTTCGGCCCGGTGCTGGTGGCCATGCCCTTCGACGACATCGACGAAGTGGTGCGCATGGCCAACGACAACCCCTACGGCCTGGGCGCCAGCATCTGGTCCAACGACCTCTCGGCGGTGCACCGCATGGTCCCGCGCATCAAGTCCGGCTCGGTCTGGGTCAACTGCCACAGCGCCCTCGACCCGGCCCTGCCCTTCGGCGGCTACAAGCTCTCCGGCGTCGGTCGCGAGATGGGCGCGGCGGCGATCGAGCATTACACCGAGCTGAAGTCGGTGCTGATCAAGCTCTGAGAGGCACGGAGCCTTTGTAGGGTGGACCACGCTTTACCGGTCCACCATTCGGAGCCCCGCCCGGCGCCGGCTGGTGGATGAAAAGAGCGCCATCCACCCTACGAAACCGGCCGCCTTTGTAGGGTGGACCACGCTTCACCGGTCCACCATGCGGAGCCCCGCCCAGCGCGGCTGGTGGATGAGAAGAGCGTCATCCACCCTACGATACCGGCCGCCTTTGTAGGGTGGACCACGCTTCACCGGTCCACCATGCGGAGCCCCGCCCGGCGCCGCTGGTGGATGGAAAAAACGCCATCCACCCTACGAAACCGGCCGCCTTTGTAGGGTGGACCACGCTTCACCGGTCCACCATGCGGAGCCCCGCCCGGCGCCGCTGGTGGATGGAAAAAGCGCCATCCACCCTACGAAACCGGCCGCCTTTGTAGGGTGGACCACGCTTCACCGGTCCACCATGCGGAGCCCCGCC